>CALEZI010000026.1 GCA_937928755.1 uncultured Rhodanobacteraceae bacterium
GCCCCGCACTTGCTCTTCAATGCCGCCAGCCTTCAGTCCCCCTTGTTCTCCCACCACCCACAACCCCACCACCCCAGCAACCACTTCCGGGAAATCCGCACGCGTCAGTCGGTATTCGCCTTTGTCGGCGCTGCGGCGCGCCTGGGTGATCAGCCGGCAGATCACGCTGTAACCGTCGTGATCGGTTGCCAGCAATACCAGCTTGAGTCCGCATTGCAGGCGAAATTCGCTGCCGACGATCAGCGCCAGCCCGTGCTCATTGGCCGCCTCGTGCGCGCGCACGATGCCGGCCATCGAACACTCGTCGGTGATCGCCAGCGCTCGGTAACCCAGCTTGCGCGCACGCTCGAACAATTCCTGCGCGGTGGACGCCCCACGCTGGAAACTGAAGTTCGACAGACAATGGAGTTCGGCGTAGGGCATGGTGGGACGCTCCGAGGCCACCATGCTAACTGATACTGTATGGATATACAGTTGTCTTGCGTGTCGGCCTGGGCTTGAGCGCCGGCCGTGATCGCCGCACACTGGCCCGCATGAGACCTCAGTTCCATCTGCTTGGATTTGCCGGCCTGCAACGCGGCGCTACCTGGCCACACTGGGTCGCCATCTGTTTCGAGCCGATTGCAACGCCGGTAGGCATCGCCGAAGGTATCGGCCAGGGCGCCGGCGGTCGTCTGATGACTGCCGCGGAGGCGATCAGCGGCGCCTGGGACAGGAACTTTCATGCTGCCGGCGCGAGTTGGTTGATTCCCTACTTGCGCCGGCTTGCGGAGGGCACGCCGCTGCCCAGAGACGAGATGCTGGCGAAGTACCGGGAAATCCACGGAAGTCCGCCGGCGCTTTCGGATTTCGGCGATTGCCTGCCGCCATGAGGAAGGGACGTGGCAGGCTCGGTCGCCGGGACGGACGCCCCCAGGGGGTAGTCACAAGGAATCGTCGTCGCTCGTGACTTCCGGAGGGGCAACCACACGAACTCTGCGCACGACGTTGTCGCGCACTTCATTGATGTCCATTCGATAACCGTCGATCGTCAGTTGCTCGCCAGCCGCCGGCAGATGTTCCAGTCGGCTCACGATCAATCCACTCAAGGTGCGCGCGGCGTCCGCTGGCAGATCCCATTGCAGGCGACGGTTGAGGCTGTGCACCGGTATGCGGGCATCGATGAGCACGCTGCCGTCGGTCTCGAAATGGATATGGCGGGTGTCCTGTTTCGGTGCGGTGGTGAACTCGCCGACGATCTCCTCAAGAATATCGGCCACCGTGATCAGCCCGCGCACCGATCCATATTCATCGATCACCACGCCTGAACGCCGCTGCAGGCGTTGAAATGCCGCCAACTGTTGCGGCAGGCGCGTGCCCAATGGAATGAAATAGGTCTCGCGCATGCGTTCCTCGATGAGCTCGGCATCGATCGCGCGGTTCTGCAGGTCGAGCAGGGTACGTACATTCAAGGTGCCGACGACGTTGTCGATGCTGCCGCGATAAACCACCGCGCGACTGAAGGGAAACTGGTGCAGCGACGCCCGCAGATTCTCCGTACTGCTGTCGATGTTGATGCCGCGAATTTCGTTGCGCGGAACCATGATGTCGTCGACGCGGGCTTCTTCGAGGGCAAGAATGTTGAGCAACATGCGTCGATGGATATCCGGGATCAGGCTGCCGCCTTCTTCGAGCAGGGTACGCAGTTCGGCTTGACTCAAGGACTGCTCGGGCGACTGGCCACCGCGATGACCGACCAGCCGCAAGACCAGGCTGGCGAGAAAGTTGATCGTGCGTACCAGCGGGTAGAACACCTTGAGCATCGGGTAGAGCACATAAGCCGCGGGCAGCGCGATGCGCTCCGGGCGAAATGCCGCCAGCGTTTTCGGTGCGACTTCGGAAAAAATCAGCACGACCACGGTCAGGAAGATCGTGCCGATCAGGACGCCCGCCTCGCCGCCGATGCGCACGGCAGCAATGGTGGCGATCGCCGAGGCCAGGATGTTGACGAAGTTGTTGCCGAGCAGGATCAATCCGATCAATCGATCCGGTTGTCGCACCAGCTTCTGCGCCAGGATGGCGCCACGATGACCATCGCGCGCCAGATGCATCAGGCGGAAACGGTTGATCGACATCAGCGCCGTCTCCGAACTGGAGAAGAAGGCGGACAGCAGCAACAGCACCAGCAGAGCGGCAAAAAGTATCGTTAACGGGACGTCGGTCATTGACGGGCAGGAAGTTCAAGCGGGCCAAGTCTAACCGTTCACCCGCTGCAACGCAGATGGACTTCGCCCCCGTGGGAAGGAAAGTCGGCTATTTCCGACCGGCAGGTGGGTCGTTTCCGTGATCGGCGCCGCGCGTCCAGTCCTTACAAATGCCGCAGGCGCTGCACGGCCTGCAACTGGACCTGGCCTTCGCGCTGGTGTTGCAGCGCGCTGCGCAGGTGCAGCAATGCCGGCGTGTAGTCGACACCATGACGCGCAAAGCGCGCGACCACGTCGAGGATGCGCCTGACCTCGGGCTCGCCCTGTTCCGGGTAAAGCGTGTGCGTGGCGGCGATGCTCGCGGCCAGATCCGCGGCGATACGCTGGATGCCGATCGCTACCGCCGCCGCGATGCGCTCCGGGTGCGGCGGATCGTTGCCCTGCAGGAAAATGATCGCCTCGTAGGCGCGACCCTCGGTCAGTTCGCGGACGATCGCGGCGTCGAGGTCGGGGTGCTCGGCCAGTTTCGACAGGGCAAGTTGGCGAATCGCCTCGGTTTCGTGGACGTTGGAGAAGTTCAGCAATCCGGCGACATCGCGCAGCGGGTCCATCGCTTGCACCTCAGCCAGCATCTGCTGGTCGCGTCGGTCCTGGAAAGCAAGGATCTCCCGCGCACGCGCTTGCTCACGCTGACCCTGCCAGTAGAGCCATTCCGCGGACAGGCCAACCGCGACCAGCGCCGCCAGCACCGAAGCCGACAGCCACGCAGCGCGCGCACTACGCAGCGGGACACCATCGCCACTTGCATTCAGCATCACGGCGGCGGCAACGATCAACAGTGGCGGCAGCCACAGCGCCAATCCCGGCACGAACGGCCGCAGCACCCCGGGCCGCTGCGTCGCCGGCTCCAGGCGCAACGCCGACGCGGCGATGCACAACAGCGCGAGCAGCAAGCCAGATCCGATCACCAGCGCGTACTGTCCGTTGCGCGGGGCCGGCAACCAGTCGAAACCGCCGCGGGCCACCGCAGCGCCGAAAGCGCCGGCCAGCAACAATCCCATTGGCAACCCCAGCACCAGACTGGACAGCAGCAGCCCGACGCTGGCGTGGCCACCGCGTGTGTCGGAGGCTTGCAGCATCAGCCACGGCACCACGTAGATCAAAGCCGCGAAGGCGAGGCAGCAATTGCCGAGTGTCTGCATGGACTCTGTCCGGATTGGGTTCTCGCTGGAAACGGACGATCGCAGCAAGAGCGGACATGCGGATGGCGCATTCGGGTCATGGGACGCTCAGGGATCGAGAGTGGAGGTGTGTGGGTGCTTGGTCGACCATCGCCCATTCGGCCACCACCCTTCCGCTCCGCGCAGCGCCTGCGGCCTCGCTGAGCGCCGGTCAGGCGCGCAGGCGCGGATAGCGCGGCGGATGGCGGCGAGCAGCGCGAACGGAAGTCGCCGCAACCGGGCGCCCAATGGACTCTGCGAGCGGAATCAGCGCGACAGTCCAGCCAGAGCGGCCGGACGGGGGACGTCCGCAAAACCCATCAGCCGCTCCTCGACCGAGGGGCCGTGTTGTTGCAGCCACGCCGAGGTCTGCGCGCTCACATCGGCGCCGTAGATCCGATGCGAGTACACCAGGACCACTGCTGCACCTTCATGCTGCATTGCGCGGGCGAAGGCCAGTTCGATGAAACCCGGCGCACCCAGCGCGGCGACGACAAGGTGCTCGGCCTCCCGCTCCGCGGTGCGTGGCAGGGATGTCGTCCGCACGATTCGCCCATGCTGCTGGTAGTTCGCAAGCACGGTGTTCGCCACCGTCGCCAGGCCTTCACCGTCGCGGACCATGGGATGGACGTTGATTGTGAGCATGTCGGTCCAGCGTTCCAGGTCCGACTGGACAACCGGAGTGAACTCGTGCTGGTGGTCTTTCGACCAGCGATGGACGTAGCGCTCTCCTGCGAACTCGATTGTTGTCTCGCCGCCCGGGTCGCTCGCGTGGGTGAGCCCGGTTAGCGCTATCAAGGTCGTGCCAAGCACGATGGCATGGAGAGAACGGAACAGGTGACGCATGGAACGACTCCAGTCGGCTGGCAGAGATGGCGGCCATTCGCGGCCGATGTCCCAAGGGACGAGAAATCGTTGCAGAAGCGGACATGGGGAGCGGCTCGGAGCGCAGAGTCGGACTTCTCCGACAGGCAACGGCCTCGCGCTGACAACGTCGGTGGAGTTGCCGCTCTGAATTCTACGAATCCATGCGCTCCCAGTCGAAGTCGCCGTAGATGCCGCCGTACGGGATCAGGCTTACTCGCCAGCGCGTGCCGCAGACCGAGCAGCGCAGAAGCCAGACGTCCGGGAATTTGTCGTTGTGCGACTCCACCACCAGTTCCGGATGGTCGCGCGGCGCGTCCTCGGACAGTCGTTGGTGGCTCGGTGCGCGACAAACGCAAATATCGATGCTCATGTGGCTCCCTGGGAAATGGCGGAACACGTTGCTCCTCTACCCGGAAACTCGGGTGGCCGGCAAGGGCGCAATCGATGCGGCAAGCTTTCGCGCCGCAGGGGAACACAGTTTGCCTGCGATCGCCGACCCGGAAGCACCACATCGCACAGGCTCCGTTCTCGAGCCGGAGGTGCCCCGAGGCTGCCCAACCGACTGGGCACCGAGCAGTCGCAACATTTGGACAAGTGTCCGCAACATGCGGAACAACTGGCGCACCCTCCGATGATCAGACTGTACGGGACGAGTACCCAAGCAACTTCGGCTGGGTCTGGTCGCCTATCCGTATTCAACCTCTGGGAGGAATCGTCATGAACCCATTTGTCAAAACCGCCTTTGCGCTGCTTGCCTTGCTTGCCACTGCCGCGCCTGTATGCGCCGAGATAGCCGGACAGCGCGCTGTTTGCAGCGTGCGTCTGGTTCCCGGTACATCGGAGGGATTGGGACGGTCCGGCGGCTTGGTGATTACCACCAAAGCCCGCTACCAGGACTGCAGCGACAACTTCGCTCCGCTCGCTGTACACATGTTGTGCACTGCATCGCCGTCAAATGCGGCTTGCACGACTGATGCCCGCTTCCACTACACAGAATCGGCCTTGCTCGCGGTCTATCACGTTCTGGTCGAAGCGCGCCACGCCCTCGACACGGTCGACATCTTCTTCCAGGGCGCGGAAAGCCGCGGCCAGCAGGTGCGCGTCGGCAGAGACTGAGCCGACGCCACCTGGCGTGCGCGGATTCCGGGGAGAAGTCCGCGCACGCTGCTTGCCGCAGTTACGACGATGACGCCCGTTTTCCCGGTTTCGCAAGTGTCTGGAAACCAGCGATTGTTCGGTCGACCAGCGATTACGCCGCCAAAGCTGAGCCGCAGGTCAGATCCCGTACGGTGAATCGCAGGTCAGGTTCCCTGGCACCGGCGGACCTATTCGAAACCGTTGCGGAACAACTGCGGGTCGCGCACCACGAAGAAATAGGTCAGCGTGTAGACATTGGCGTTCTCGCGGAAGACTTCACACACCAGGGTCGCCTGCACATTGCCGCTACCGGCGACCGGATTGTCCAGCGCCAGGTCCACCGGCAGCGCCAGGCCGCCATTGGAAACGGTCTGCACCGGGCGCACGACCACCGCACCGTTGCCCGCCGTCACATCACAGTTCATGGTGCTCTGTGCGGTGCCGTTGCCGCTCTGTGTCAGGAAGAACACCCGTGTGGTTTGTGTCGCGCCGTCGGTGGCCTGCAGCGTCGTGGTGCTGTTCGCCAGCGGCTCCAGGTCCGAGATGACCGGCCCGGTGTTGGCCGGCGGTTGGGCTTCCACCGCGCCGCGATCGACCACGGTGTTGACGATGCGGGGAAGTCCACGGATGTCGGTCGCAAGCGGACCGCCGATGTTGACGTTGCTGCCGCTGTCGCGCAGCGGCGATCCGACGTCGGGAATGCGAAAAGGCCCCGTCCCTGACCAGAAGGGCGCGCCCGTGGTCGTGCCTGTGTTGGTGACCGGCGTACCGAACAAGACCACGCTTCCCAGGTGATTGTTGATCAGCCGCAGTTCGCCGGCGCTGGCGGAGTAGAGCTCCGCAGCATTGGCGGTGCCGGTCGAGCTGTTGCCCACCACGACGCTGTTGTACAGGCCCACAAGGCCGTTGACCGTGAGACCGGCGACTGCGCCGGAAACGACGTTGCCAAAGATCGAGTTGTTGCTGACGGCAGCCGATGAGCCGAAGGCGGTCTGGATGGTGATCAAGGATGTACCGGCCGCCCCGGACAGGTTGTTGCCATGGATCACATTGTTGCGGAAACGCACCAGTCCGCCGCCACCCGTCGGGGTCAGGCCGGACATGCTGATGTTGACGGCGCCGCTGTCGGCCAGGGCGGCCGTACTGCCAGTCACCACCACGTTCTCGACAATGACCTGCGCGGGACTCCTTGCTTGTACGACTTCGATGTTAAAGGCCGCCAGAGTGCCGCCGTCCTGTGGATTGATCGAGCGTCCCTTGTCGAGGGTCAGATTGGTCAGTGAAATCGTGTTGGCGAACGATCCGAACAACTGCCACCAGTTTTCCCGGCGGTCATCAATCGAGAGCACCTGACTCGCATTGCGGCCGTCGAGGATGGTCAGAGTCGGGTCCAGCGTCTGGCTGGTGCAATCGGAGTTCCAGCCGCCACTGATGTCCATGCCGAAGCGTCGGTAGTGGTATCGGAAGCGCCAGGAAATGCCGCCGACCGGACCCGCGAGCGTGGTCATTCGTCCGGTCCGCAGGCGGATGACGGCATCCTCGTTCCTTGCCTCGGCATCCGTGAATGCTGCGGCCAGTGCGTCGCCAGTGCTCACGCAGTAGGTGGCGGCGCCAATCGGCAAGCTCGCTACACCGAGAAGGAGTGCGGCAGTTACGCCCAGCAGCCTGCGTTGCAACGACAGGGTGGATGCAGCGGAATGACCGTCGGGCTCAAGCGTCGGTCGGACCTCGGCCGGACCGGGATTGTTGATCGCCTGCCATGCCGCGCTGTTGGGTGTGCGAGTGGGCTTCGCCATGAGACTGCTCCGAGTGGGTTCAACCTCGGATACGGAAGCGCGCGGCGAATCCCGCCAACCTGCGATGCGGCGGCGTTCAGCGCGCCGGGTGGGCGCCCGCCGAAGCCGGGCCGGGAGGCCCCAAAGCAGCCACCAGGCCGGCGACTTCCGCCCGCTCCTGCGCCAGCCAGCGTGGCGGTGTGGCAGAGTGCATTCGCGCCGTGGCGGCACTGAGCCGAGCCTCGGCTTCCTCGCGGTCGCCACGCTTTGCTGCGAGCAGGGCGTGCGTCAGAAGGATGGCTGTCCCCACGTCGGCACTGGCCATCTCGGTACGCGCCAGTGCGGCGTCGGCACGCGCAAGGTGCTGCGCCGCGCGCTCGTGCTCGCCGCGGCGTGCCGCCACCGCCGCCAGCATGCGTTCGGAATTGATGATGCCGACCGGAATTCCCTTGCTGGCGAATTGCAGGGCCAGTTCGGCGTGTGCACCGGCGACATCGAACTGATGCAGCATGTAGGCGCAACTGGCGATGCGCCACGACGGGTTGTACCCGCGCGTGGTGTCAGGCGCTTCGCGCTGGTAGACCTCGAGTGCGGCGCGGGCCTCGACCAAACACTCGTCGAGACGCGCCTGCTGGAACAGGACCGTGGCAAGGTTGTCGCGCAGCACGGCCACTGCAATCTGCGGCTCGCCGCCTTTCGCGCGGATGCCTTCGGCGGCTGTGATGGATTGGCGCAACAGCGCCTCCGCCTCCGGTGCCCGCCCCAGGCGCTCGAGCACCATCGCGTAGCCGCCCGCGGTCGTGAGCGTGCTGCGGTGAGTGGGGCCGTTGACCTCACGGCCCAGCGCAAGCGCGCGTTGAAACCGCTCCGCTGACGCCGGGTAGTCCTTCGCGGCAAACAGATTGAACGCGAGCTGCCGGTTGGCGCTGAACTCGTGTTCGCGCCGATCGCCATATGGCCCCAAGGCGAAGACGGCTTCCATGTAGCCGTTGGCCTCCTGCAACTTGCCTTCGAACGAGCGGATTTCGCCGCGTTCCACCAGCAGCGCGGCGCGCAATCGATCCGCCGCGGCTCCGTGCAAACCTGCGAGGCTCTGCTCGGCCTCATCCAGCAAGGTCCAGGCCGCCGCACGCTGGTCCGTCGCGAAATGGCACTTGGAATCGATGATCGCCAGTTCGGCCTGTTGCAGCGGTGTGGCCACGGCGCGCTCGGCCCGGGCTGTGGGAGTTGCCAGCAGCTCGATGCAGCGATCGTGCCGGTCGGTCGCCTGATAGACCGAGGCGATCGCGGCGCGGAGATCACGACGTACATCCAGCGACTGCTCGAGCTCGGAGTCCAGTCTCTCGGCAGCGCGATCCATCGCCTCGACCAGCGTGCCGCCGCCCGCCTCGGTGCCCCAGGGATTGGCGGTGGACAAGGTGTCGACCAGGAACCTTGCGATGCCCTGCGCGCGCGCTTCATTGGCCAGCGCGCGGTCGCGTTCGTCGCGCAGTTGCAGGGCGGCGAGGGTGAGGCTCACGGCCAATGTCAGCGTGGCCACCGTCGCGACCGCCAACGGCAGGCGGTGGCGCTCGATGAAGCGCGCCACCCGCACCTGCGCTTGCGCGCCAAGATGCGCGAGTGGTCGGCGCGCCAGCAGCGCGTCCAGATCCGCGCGCAGTGCAGCGGCAGTGCCGTGGCGTTGCGCCGGGTCCGCCGCCGTGGCCCGTCGCACCAATGCTTCCAGGTCCGCCTGCACCGTACGCGGTGCAGCCACCGGCGCCGCGCCCGCAGCCCATACCCGCTGCAGCAACAGGCCCAGCTGGAACACATCGGTGGCGGTGGTCAGCGCTTGCCCGGCGAGTTGCTCGGGCGCGGCGAAGCCGGGCGTCAGCGCATGGTCCGGCGCCTTCGCGGCGCCCTGTTCGAAGGCGATGCCGAAGTCCAGCAGGCGCGGATGGCCCTGCGCGTCGACCAGCACATTCGCCGGCTTGATGTCGCGATGGATCAGGCCGCGGCCGTGGGCATACTCGACTGCCGCGCAGACTGCATCGACCAGGCGTATGCGAGCACGCCAGTCGAGCCGGTTCTGCTGCGCGTACAAGTCGATCGGCACGCCCTCGACCAGACCCATCGCCAGCCACAGATCGCCCTCGGCGGTCTCGTCGCTGTCGATCAGGCTGACGATGTGCGGATGGCGCAGGTGGGCGATGAGTTGCCGCTCATGGCGTAGCCGGTGGATCAGGTCGGCGTTGCGGCGCACCAGCTTGAGCGCGACCTGCTGCTCGAAGGCGCCGTCGCAGCGCTCGGCAAGGTACACGTTCGACATGCCGCCGGAGCCGAGCAGTTCGAGGACCTTCCACGGGCCGATCCGCGCGCCGGCCTGCAGCACCGGCCCGCCCGCGGCGTTGTCGAGCAGAGCCCGCATCAGCGGACCCTGCATCGCCTGGCCGGTGGCGAAACGGTCGTACAGCCGGTGCTTGTCGATGATCCTGACGGTATCCACAAACTAGCTCAGGTGTCCGGCCAGCCACTGGCGGGCATGGCTCCACTCGCGCTGCGCAGTGCGCAGGCTGATGCCCAGCGCATCGGCGGTTTCCTGCTCGCTCAGACCCGCGAAATAGCGGCATTCGAACACCCGCGCGGCCTGCGGATTTTCGGCGGCCAGACGATTCAGCAGATCGTCCAGCTCGATCAGGGAGGTGGCTTCGGCACGCAGTTCGGCGTCCACGCTGGACAGGGTGGCGTGCTGCGCGCCACCTCCGCGCTTGTCGGCCAGGCGCTCGCGGGCGTAGTCGCACAGCACCTGGCGCATCACCCGGCTGGCCAGGTTGAAGAAGTGGTTCTTGGATTCGACGCTGGTGGCCGCCGGATCCATGATCCGCAGGTAGCACTCGTGAACCAGCGCCGTTGGCGTCATGGTGCGCCCGGCCGCGCCGCCCTGCGCCCGCGCCAGCCGGTGCAGGTCTTCGTACACCAGTGAGATCAGGCGCGCCGACGCTTGCGAGTCGCCGCGCTTGAAGGCCTCCAGCAGACTGAGGAATTCCTGTGTCGCCGCCATCGCTTGCTCCCGGACGCCATGCGCCGGCTGCGGGTCGGCGCCGGACCACCGGCGCGTCGCAGCGTGCGGCTTCAGGATAGACGATCCGCTTCGGCGGTCGCTGCAGGCCGGCCCTCGGAACGGCAGCTTCAAGGGCGCGTTGAAACGATCCGGCCAGCGTTGCGCAGTCCAGGTTGCGCCGCCGACTCAGGGCGGAAACCCGAACAGCATCAGCAGTTCGGTGTTGCTGACCGCCGCCGGGTTGCTGAAATCGGCGCCGATGAAAGCGGCCGGAATCTGTGGGCGGTCGACGCGCAGGAACTCGAAGCTTGCGAGCAGGTCAGGGTCGGCCGGCTGCGGATTCGGCCCACAGGATTGCGTCAGGATGTTGAGGTTGTGGAATTCGTAGCTGCAGTTCTGCATGGTCGCCCAGTCGGTGTAGGTGACGAATCCCAGTTGCAGCCGTTCCGGGAAATCGCTGCGGTTGAAGCGGCGCAACACCTGCCAGGCGGGATTGGCGCTACCCGTTGGCTGGATCAGCAGCACGACATGCACGCCCACACGCACCAGCCGCAGGTAGGAACCAGTGGCGCCGCTGGGCGCATTGGTCACCAACAGATTCGAGATGCTGTTGCCGCCGGGGATTTGCGCCGGTCGGGTACTCTTGTCCTCGAACTGATATACGCCCGGCTCATGCGCCGCACCCATCGACAGAAACACGTAGGCCTCGCCGCCGCGCACCCAATTGGCATTGCTGGCTTCCACGTCGCGTCGAGGCGCCCGCAGCATCAGGCCTGCCAGTGAATACTCGCTGCCAAACGGCCCGCCCTGGGTGCTGCCCGGTGCGGCGGTCCCGGCCGCGTTACGCGGATAGACCAGTGTGGTGGCGATCAGGTCGCCGCTGATCTCCTTGTAGGTCAATTCGCCGCGATAGTCTTCGTACCAACCGGATGAAAACGGCTGCATCGACAGCCGTCCCGGCACCTGACCGATCACTTGCAGCTGCAATTGATCGAACGGCCAGTTCTCGCTTTGCCAGACGCGCCGGAAATCGTTCAACGACGCCGGCTCGTCGAATTCATCCGAAAGCCACGCGATCGGCGCCGACACCGGGTTCTCCAGTCCATCCTGGAACAGGCTCGCGGCGCCCGATGTCGAGCTCGCGGTCATGACCAGCACTCCTGCAATCAGGCTGTTGCGACACCGCATCGACAACATGGACGCCTCCGTGGTTTGCCGCGCCGATCCAATCGATTCCGCGCATGCGTCATGGCAACGACGATTGGACGCATGCAGGGGCCATGGATTCTCGATATGCCCAAGTTCGCTGGCATGCCGCCGGGTTGGCGACTGCGCCTGGGGTGAGCGGGTTAAACGCATCTGCGGCGCTCGAGTTCAGCTTGCAGCGTCGTCGATGTTGGTGTTTGCTGGGCGCTCGCCGGCTGCACGCGGCGTTCGGCGTTTGTCGTTCACGGCGGTTCTCCGCGCCCGCCGTTTTGTTGTCGAACCTGGCCATTGAACCCTGGAACTGAACTTGACCATCGAACTGACCGAGTTTGCGCGTCTGCGTCTGTTCCCTCGGGATCGGCGCGCGACGGCCATCCAGGACTGCACTGCCGAGGACTTTGTGCGCGAATTGAACGCGCGCACGCCAGATCGAGTGATTCCGGGCTATGCACCATTCTGCGTGCTGCACGCGCTGCGCAACTGGACCTCGACGCGCTGTTCGGTGATTGCGATCAGCGACGACAACCGGCATCGATTGCGTAGCGCTTACGAGGCGCGCAGTCGCGAGGAATTGCCGGTACTGGTGCGCTGGTTCGAGGGGCTCACGCCTCCGGTCGCGAACTATCTGCTGCCGATTCTCTACAGCCGCGAGCAACTGGCGCACGAGGGCACATCGATCGAGGCGGACTGGGGCGTTGTCGGTTGCCTGTACACGATGACCCCCGACGAGATCCCGATGGTGCCGATCACGATGATGCGCAACGCGCTGGGTGTGGCCGAGGGCGGATCGGGAGTGCCGCTGGATCGCAAGGCGTATCGCACCAGCGTGGAATTCTGGGAGGCGCACGCCAACTGGCGGCCATGACCCGCAAGGCGTTATCTACGCCGTCATCGCCAGCGCTACCGCCTGCGCCACCTCGATGCCGTCGATGGCAGCGGAATAGATGCCGCCGGCATAGGCGGCGCCTTCGCCGGCCGGATACAGGCCGCGCGTGCTGATGCTCTGGTAGTCGGTGCCGCGGGTGATGCGGATCGGCGAGGAAGTACGTGTCTCCACTGCGGTCAGCAGGGCGTCGTCCATCGCAAAGCCCTTGAGCTGCCGCTCGAATGCCGGGATCGCCTCGCGCAGCGCGGCGATGGCGTAGTCGGGCAGGGCGGTGCTGAGGTCGGTGGGCGTGACCCCGGGCGTGTACGAGGGTTGCACGCTGCCGAATTCCTTCGATTTCCGTCGCGCCAGAAAATCGCCGACGCGTTGTCCGGGGGCGCGGTAGTCGCCGCCGCCGAGTTTGTACGCCTGTCGCTCCCAGTGGCGCTGGAACTCGATTCCGGCCAGCGGCCCGCCCGGAAAGTCCTTCGGCGTGATGCCGACCACCAGGCCGGCATTGGCATTGCGTTCGTTGCGCGAGTACTGGCTCATGCCGTTGGTGACGACCTGACAAGCCTCCGAGGTGGCCGCCACCACGGTGCCGCCCGGGCACATGCAGAAGCTGTAGACCGAGCGGCCGTTGCGGCAGTGGTGGACCAGCTTGTAGTCGGCGGCGCCGAGCAGCGGGTGACCGGCGAACTTGCCGAAGCGGTCACGATCGATCAGCGATTGCGGATGCTCGATGCGAAAGCCGATCGAAAACGGCTTGGCTTCGATATGCACGCCGCGGTCGTACAGCATCTGGAAGGTGTCGCGCGCGCTGTGACCGACCGCCAGCACGACGTGCTCGCAAGCCAGTTCCTCGCCGCTCGCCAGTCGCAATCCGCGCACCTTGCCGTCCGCCAGCAGCAGATCGTCGACACGCGCGCCGAAGCGGATTTCGCCGCCGAGCGACTCGATGGACGCGCGCATCTTCTCGATCATGCTGACCAGGCGGAAGGTGCCGATGTGCGGCTTGCTCACATAGAGGATTTCCTCAGGCGCACCCGCGAGCACGAACTCGTGCATCACCTTGCGGCCGTAGTGCAACGGATCCTTGATCTGGCTGTAGAGCTTGCCGTCGGAAAAGGTGCCGGCACCGCCCTCGCCGAATTGCACATTCGACTCTGGATCGAGCTTGCTGGTGCGCCACAAGCCGAAGGTGTCTCTGGTGCGTTGACGGACTTCCTGGCCTCGTTCGAGCACGATCGGGCGGAAACCCATCTGCGCCAGGATCAGCGCCGCAAACAGTCCGCAGGGACCGAAGCCGATGATCACCGGACGCGACTTCAGTTGCGCCGGCGCCTTCGCCACGAACCTGTAGCTCATGTCCGGGGCCGGCGCGACGTGCAGGATGTTGTTGAGCAGCGCCTGCTCTTGGACCTCCCGGGGCAGTTCGACGTCGATCGTGTAGATCAGCATGATCGCCGACCGGCGGCGCGCGTCGTAGCTGCGCTTGTAGACCGTGTAGCCGGTCATCGACGGAGCGGCAACGCCCAAGCGCTCGCGGATCGCCGCGTCCAGGGCCTCCGGCGGGTGGTCGAGCGGCAGCTTGAGTTCGGTGAGGCGGAGCATCGGCAAGGTTCGTTTTCGGCGCGGAGGCGGATGCTCGGCGAGGCTGCGGGTGTGTGCAAGCGGTGCAGGTTGTACTTCGGTGTGTCCGGGCTGTGCTGTGGTGGGCCCAGACTGTGTTTTGGTGGGTCCAGACTTGTCTGGACGCTTTTACCTGCCCTGCGAAATCAACAGCGTCCAGACAAGTCTGGACCCACGAGGAGCAACAGCAGGATCAACAGCGTCCAGACCAGTTCGGACTCGCGAGGAGCCAGAGCAGGATCAACAGCGTCCAGACAAGTCTGGGCCCACCAAGGCTGAATCCGCCGAACGCTACGCCGCCAGCCCCGCGGCTCGCCCGGACGCCCATGCCCACTGGAAGTTGTAGCCGCCGAGGTGCCCGGTGACGTCGACGACTTCGCCGATGAAGTAAAGTCCTTGTACCCGCCTCGATTCCATCGTCGCCGACGACAATTCGAGCGTATCGACGCCACCGAGGGTGACTTCGGCGGTGCGGTAGCCCTCGGTGCCGCTGGGCACGATCGGCCACTGCTTGAGCTTGGCGGCGATCGCGGCCAGTTCCGGCTTGTTGTACTGCCGCATCGGTCGTGCGTCGGCATGGATCTCGCAGAATCGCTGCGCGAAGCGTTTGGGCATGCGCTCCGTCAGCCAACTGCGCAGTTCCGCGGCGGGGCGTTCGCGTTGTCCGTCCAACAGGAATTCGAGCGCATCGACCCTTGGCAGGAGGTCGATGTGCAGTGGATCGCCGGGCTGCCAGTACGATGAGATCTGCAGGATCGCCGGACCGCTGAGGCCTCGATGGGTGATCAGCATGGCGTTGTTGAAGCTGGTGCGGCCGACCCTGGCGATGATCGGCAGCGCGACGCCGCTCAGCTGACCATAGTGTTCGAGGTAGGAGCCGGTCAGCGTCAACGGCACCAGGCCAGCGCGCGTCGGCAACAGCCGATGGCCAAATTGGCGCGCAATGTCGTAGCCGAAGCCGGTCGCACCCATCGCGGGGATCGAAAGGCCGCCGGTGGCGATTACCAGGGACGGTGTCTGCACCGTCCCAAGAGTGCATGGGACGTCGAACCCTGCGTCTGTTCGATCAATGCGCTCCACGCTGCAACCGGTTTCGATGCGCACATTGCCCTTCGCGCATTCGTCCAGCAACAGCCGCACGATCTGCTTCGACGAGTCGTCGCAAAACAGTTGTCCGAGTTCCTTTTCGTGGTAGGCGATCCCGTATGCCTCGACCAGCGCGATGAACTCGCCCGGTGGATAACGTGCCAGCGCCGATTTGCAGAAGTGCGGATTGGCCGAAAGGAAATTCGCTGGCGTTGTGCCGGTATTGGTGAAGTTGCAGCGGCCGCCGCCCGACATCAGGATCTTCTTGCCGACACGGTTGGCGTGCTCGATGACCAACACACGCCTGCCGCGCTGTCCGGCCGTCAACGCGCACATCAGTCCAGCGGCGCCCCCGCCGAGAACCACGACATCGAAGGACAATGGGTCGCTCATGGAAATCGGCGCTTCATCCAGGGTCCGAATCGATCAGTCGACGTGACGAGATGCCGAGTCTGGATTGTACCCGCCACGCGCCGAATGCGCGTTGCGGGTCGATGCAGAGCCCACAACGCCCTTCGCAAGCCGTCACGCAGACTTCGCGCGCGGCGGATGCCGGAATGGCAGACTTGCCTGACCGAAGTTTTCGATGGAACCGTCCCATGACCCGAAACCTCTGCGGAATCTCCATTCTGGGCCTGGCGCTGACGGCCTGCGCCAACGCCGCATCGGCACCCGATCCGACGCCGGCGCCTTTCGTCAGCAGCGAACTCGCGCGCTTCAACGAACCTTGGGCGATGACCTTTCTGCCGGATGGTCGTCTGCTGATCACCGAAAAACAGGGCAAACTGAAGTTGCACGCGCTCGGCGGCGAGACGGGCGACGTCAGCGGGGTCCCCGAAGTGGCCTATGGGGGGCAGGGTGGCTTCGGTGATGTCGTCGTGCATCCACAGTTCGCCGATAACAGCTGGGTGTATCTGAGCTACGCCGAGGAGGGCGACGACAACACCTTCGGCGCGGCCGTCGCGCGTGCGAAACTGGTCGTCAACGACAACGGCGGCGGCAAGCTGGAAGACCTCGCGGTGATCTGGCGCCAGGTTCCCAAGGTCACCGGTCGCGGACACTTCGGCCATCGCCTCGCCTTCGCGGCGAACGGCGACCTGTACATCAGTTCGGGTGATCGGCAGAAGTTCACGCCGGCGCAAGACATGCAATCGAACCTCGGCAAGATCATCCGGCTGATCGACGACGGCAGCGTGCCGAAGGACAATCCGTTTGCCGATCAGGGCGATATCGCGGCACAGGTCTGGTCGCTTGGCCATCGCAATCCGCTCGGCATGGCTTTCGATGGCCAGGGTCGACTGTGGGAGATCGAGCATGGGCCCGCCGGAGGCGATGAATTCAACCGGGTCGAGCGCGGTTCGAACTACGGATATCCGATTGTCTCCGACGGCGACCATTACGATGGCCGCGAAATTCCCGATCACTCGACGCGGCCCGAGTTCAATGCGCCCGAAATCGTGTGGACGCCGGTGATCGCCCCAGGTGGGTTGATCCATTACAGCGGCGACCTGTTTCCCGAGTGGCGCGGCAACTTTCTCGCCGCCGGTTTGTCGTCGAAAGCGTTGGTCCGGATCAGCATCGACGGCGACAGTGCGAAGGAAGCGGCGCGCTATGACATGGGCCAGCGCATCCGCGAAGTCGAGCAGGGGCCGGATGGCGCCATCTATTTGCTCGAAGATGGCACCAATGCGCGATTGTTGAAACTGACGCCGACGCCCTGAGCGTCGCCCGAAACACCCATACTCCGGGTACCGGCCAAGAGGCCGTGCCTGGAGATCGTCGCGCACGCGAGATTCGCGTGCTGACTGATGCAGGCCGGCGGTGCATCATGCGGTTCGAGATTCTTCAACTGCACGCCGCATGAGCGAAGAGACCCACACCGCCAGGCGCACACTGGTCCGCGATGTTCTGGTGCTGCAACTCAAACTGTTCATCGAAGCGGCGCGCGATCTGGCGTTGAGCCCGGTGACACTGGCCGCCGCCGCGCTTGATCTGCTGCTGACGAAACGGCAGCCGCCGCGCTATTTCCGTCAGGTCATGGACTTCGGACAGCGCAGCGACGAGTGGATCGACCTGTGGGTCGCAGCGCGCGATCCCATGCAGCCGCCCGGACCGGTAGACAGCGTGCTCAACAGCGTCGAACAGGCGCTGCGCGATCCCAAGGCCGGAGCACAGCGCGCGCGCATCCTGAAGCGCTGGGCCGAACGTCAAGTATCGCGGGCGCGCAAGCGCATCGATCAAAGCCCGCCAGCGCAGTCGTGAGAGCGTAAACCCCGCGAGCCTCGCGCTCCTGGAGCCTCCAGCCGCGCGGCCTTGGAGGGCGCCGCGCCTGCGGCGCCGCTCTTCAGCCAATCACCCAGATCAACAGCGGCCGCGCAGGCGCGCGGCCCTCCAGGAGCTGTCGAGCCGCGCGATTGTGGCGCCGCTTTTCTCGGAAATTCGGCGGATCACAAATCCTCGAACTTGCCGTAGTCCTTGAGTTGCTCGACAACGGCCTTGTCGCCGACCACCACGATCGACTGCTGTTTCGGGTCGTAATACTTGCTGCCGATCGCCTGGACCTGTTCAACGGTCACTTCGCGGATCTTTGGCACGAACTCGCCAAGGAACTCGGGTGGCAGGCCGACCAGCCAGTTGCCGGCGAGGGTTCCTGCGACGGCGCCCTGCAACTGGTTGCTGATCAGATACCCGCCGGCGACGTACCGCTTGTTCATGTCGAGCTCTGCAGCGCTGACCGGTTCTGCGCCAATGCGCTGGTACTCGGCGAAGAACTCGCCGATCGCCTTGCCGGTGACCTCGTTGCGTACATCGGCGCTGGCGATCAAGGCGCCGCCCGCGGATTGCGCCCGGTAGCCGACGCCAGCGCCGTAGGTGTAGCCCTTGTCCTCGCGCAGGTTCTGCATCAGACGACTGCTGAAACCGCCGCCGAGCAGGGTGCTGGTCAGCCGCAGCGGGATGTAATCGGCATGCGTGGCCGGGATCGCCGGTCGTCCGATGCGCACCGTCGACTGCACACTGCCTTCGCGCTCGAGGTGAACGAAGCTCGGTTTGGCCTCGGAGCGGGTTGCGCTGACCGACTTGATGGCTTCGCCTTTGGCTTTCCAGTCGCCGAACGCGGCCTCGGCGAGCTTGAAGGCTGTGTCGGCGTCGATGCGTCCAGTGACCACCAGCAGTGCCTGGTCAGGACGCAGGCGCTGCTGATATGCCGCCTGCAGTTCCTCGCGGGTGACTGCATTGATCGAAGCTTCGGTCGCCTGGGTGCGAGAATAAGGGTGGTCGCCATAAACCGCCGTCAGCATCGCGCGTTCGGCGCGAAAGCCGGGCTGTGCTTCCGCAGCCTTGAGGCCCTGCAACGCATTGGCCTTGGCCAGCGCCACTTCGTTCTCGGGGAAGGTTGGCGTACGCACGATCTGGCTCATCAACTGCAGCATCGGCTCGGCATTCGACGCCGTGGCGTTCGCGTACACAGTCAAACCGTCGTTCCCGGCGCCAGCGCCGACCGAGCCGCCATATCCTTGGGCGGCCTCGGCGATCGCCTTGGAATCGAGTTTCTCAGTGCCCTCGCTGAGCATCGCGGCCACCATTGACGCCAACGCCGGCCGGTCGACAGGGTCGGCCGCGAGGCCCGCATTCTTGAACGCCAGCACGTAGTCCACACGCGGCACGCCGTCGCGTGGCACCACCCAGACGGTGAGTCCGTTGTCCAGCGTCTTCCTGGCGATCTCCGGTACCGGCAGCGGCTTGTCTGCCCCGTAGGCCGGCATGTTCTTCGGCAGCGCCATGTCGGCGGCAAGGGCGACCGGCGCGATCAGCGCACCGATGACGAGGGCGAGCAAAGTCTTGGTCATGGTCATGGACGTGATCTCAGTTCTTGGCGGCGGCTTCGGCGGCCAGCATGGCGGCCGGCTTGCGATCGATGACGGTGCGATTGGCCGCGGTCAGGTAGTTCTTCGCGACGCGCTTCAGATCGTCCGAGGTCACGGCCTCGATCTTGCCGGGAATCTGGTTGACCACCTTGGCATCGCCCCAGAGTGCCTGGAAGATCGCCAGCTTGTCGGCGCGATTGAGGAAACTCTCCATTTCGTTGTTCCAGTCGGACAGCATGCCGGTCTTGACGCGTGCCAGTTCCTCATCGGATACGCCATCGGCGATGACCCTGGCGATCAGCGCATCCATTTCGTCGATCAACTGCTCCGAGGTGACGTTCGGCTTGTACAGCGCGAACAGCGTCAGCAGCGTCGGGCCGTCGTACTCGAACGGACCCGTCAGGCCGAACAGGAAGTCGATGTTCAGGGCCATTTCCTTGCCCTTGACCAGGCCCTGGTACATGCGCGACGCATCGCCACCCGCGAGCACTTCCGCCAGCACCGCGAACGGCGCCTGATCGGCGCTGCCGCGCTCGGCGATCTTCCAGGCCACGGCGACGGCCGGCACCTGAGCCAGCGCATCGGACTGGGTGATGCGTTTTTCTTCCGTGTTCAGCGGCTCGCTGACGTCCGGGTGCGGCGGCGTTTCACGGCGCTCGATCTTGCCGAAGTACTTTTCGGCCAGCTTGAAGCCGTCCTCTGCGCTGATATCGCCGGCCATCGAGATCACGGCGTTGTTTGGGCCGTAATAATCGCGATGGAAGGCGCGCACGTCGTCCAGGCTGGCATTTTCCAGATCGACGAAACTGCCGTAACCGTCGTGGTTGTTCTCCCACTTCTGGAACGCGTGCTGGCCGATATCGATCCACATGAAACCGCCATACGGCTGGTTCTTGACGTTGACGCGAATTTCTTCCTTGACCACGTCCTGCTGGTTCTTCAGCGTCTTCTCGTTGAAGTCGAGCGTGGTCATGCGATCCGCTTCCAGCCACAGGATCGGTTCCAGCGCGGACACCGGCGCCACCTCGATGTAGTTGGTGTAGTCCGGTCGCGTCGAGCCGTTGTTGCGGCCACCGCCGCCGGTGATCACCTTGTCGAAGGTGCCCTCCGGCGCGTTCGGCGATCCCTCGAACATCAGATGCTCGAACAGATGGGCGAAACCGGAGCGGTTCTTCGGTTCCAGTCGCATGCCGACCTTGTAGACCACACTGACGCCGACCACAGGCGCGCTGCGATCTTCGGACACGACCACGGTTAGGCCGTTGTCGAGGGTTTTCACCGCCACGGGGATTTCCCAGCGGTCGGCATCGGCGTCTGCAGCGAGCAGGGGAGCGGTCAAGGACAGACCAATCAACAGGGACAACAGGGAACGTCTACGCGTGGCGATCATGAGCGCTGGCCGACAGGTGGATTTGGAGTGAGGCGGCGGAGGCTACGCCCGCGATGCACGTCGGTACAGGGGCGAAAGTCACGATCGGTTGCAGCGGGGGCGGCGCGCGTGCCGTTGCGAGTGGACTGCTTCCGGTCGAGGCTACGGACAAATCCATGAAAGTCGTCATTGCGAAGTGCGCAGCGACTAAGCAATCCAGCGTCTCTGTGTTGCTGTAACCCGATGACGCGACAACCAGTTAGTGTCACTGGATTGCTTCGCTACGCTCGCCATGACATTTCGTCGGACTAGTCCAGTGCCGGCCAGGCCGATGGATCGAGCGTTTCGCGGTAGGCATGCCAGGCCGAGTACGCCAGCCACGGCATGACCACGACCAGGCCAAGGAATGCGGTCAGGAAACCGATCGCGGTGAGCGCGGCGATCAGCGCGGCCCACAGCGCCATGGTGAACTTGTTGCGCAGCACCGCATTCACGCTCGACACGCAGGCGGTGACCATGTCGACATCGCGGTCGGCGATCATCGGCAACGAGAACGCCGCGGTTGCGAACGTGATTGCGGCGAAGATCGAGCCCACCGCCGAACCGATGGTGAGGTACTCCACCAGGGCCATCAGGTCGTTCTCTTCGACCGGAACGAAGACGTTGATCATCATGCCGGCGCGCGACCACAGCAGCAGGATGATCAATTGCGCCAGCGCGAATACACCGGCCTGGCCGACCACGCGTCGCGCCAGCACGAAGGACTTGTCGAGTGTCGGCTTGCGCCCGGCGGCCAGTTCGCGACTGACGCAGTAGAGACCGACACCGATCAGTGGCGCGACGAACACGAATCCCGACAACAAGGTGGCAAGCAAGGCGAAGCGTCCGAGCGACCATGCCAGCCATGACACCAGCACGCTGACCACCAGGATCACCCCACCGAATACCAACGTAAGTCCTGGTGCACGCTTGAGATCTTGCCAGCCCTGGCGCAACCAGCGCCATGGCGCGTCCAGCGTCAGGTCGGCGCAGGGAACGACGAAAGGCCGTGCGTCTTCCGCCGACTCTGGCAGTTTGTCGTCCATGCGTCTCCTCCCCGAGCGCCGAGACAATTGTAGGTCACGTTGGCTGCACAGCGGACTACGTGACTCGTCGCGCCGTCACCCAGTGTGGTGTCCCAAAAGTAACTTGAAGAAACTTCTGATGAATTTCGGCCCGAGGCAAGGCGCGAGGAGGAGTCATAGCAGGGCTATGGCGACGACGAGCAACGCAGCATTCGGGGCGAAAGGCGCAGAAATGGTTCAAGGTAATTTTGGGACACCACACCAGTCCCTGCGGGCCAACGTGACCTACCTCACCCACGGACCGTCGACGATTGCCTGACTACCGGAGTCAGCGCGACTGATTTCTGCGCATCCATCATCTGCGCTTCGCCATCCTGGATCAGGCATTGCAGACGCATGTTGCGCCCGATCAGGCCCCCGAGTGCGTTCACTTGCTCGCCCGGCAACTCGACTACCGCAAGGTTGCTGCAGCGCGCCAGTGCAGCGGCATTCTTTTCCCACCAAAGCGCAAAGCTGCGACCACTGTAGCCGATCACGATCACCTCGCGGGCGCGGCCGCAGGCGCGGCGGATGCGCGCCTCGTCCGGCTGACCGAGGTAGATCCACTGCTCGATCTCGCCGCTCAGCGACTTGCGCAGCAGATCGGGTTCATCATCTGTGCTCAGCCCGCGACCGAACTCCAGCGCTTCGTCTGCGAACAGTGCGAACGCCAACAGCCGCACCATGACCCGCTCGCCGGTTTCCGAAGGATGTCGGGCCAGCGTCAGCGCATGGGTTTCGTAATGGTCCCGATCGAGATCGTTGATCTGCAGATCGACCTTGTGGACGGTTGCCTTGGCTGCCATCGGGGCCTGGACCATTGGAGAGGGTAATCAGCATAGCCAATGTTCAGTCCATGCCCTCGCGGAACGCTTCGAGGCTGCCAGGGTGCATGCTGAGGTCAAATCCGAAGCGCGATTTCAGTTGGAAGTCTGCGGCAAAAGAGTCTTCATCCACGGCAGAAATATCGGCATGCGATACTCCGGGCGACCGCAAGGAAGTCCGTGCAAGCCATGCCCGAAGCGCAGCGACTACGTGAGGCGATCAAGCGCCAGTTGAAGGCGCGTGGCCTGCGTTACCTGGACCTAGCGCAGGCGCTGGGACTGTCGGAACCCAGCGTCAAGCGCCTGTTGTCGCGCGGCGGCATCACGTTGGAGCGTCTGGAGCGCATCTGCGAGGTGCTGGAGACCGATTTCTTCGAACTCGCGCGCGCCGGACGACGCGTCGCCGAACGATCGAACGTGCTCACGCTGGCGCAGGAAGAGGCGCTGGCCGCCGATCCGCGTCTGCTGACGCTGTTCCATCTGCTCTGCAATGACTGGACCGCGGCTGAGGTCAAACAGGAATTCGGTCTCACCGAAGTATCGATCGTCCGCTTGCTGGCGCGTCTGGATCGCCTGAAACTGCTGGAACTGCAGCCCGAGAATCGTGTGCGCATGTTGGTGGCGCGAGATTTCGCATGGCGTCCGCAGGGCCCGGTGATGCGGCGCTGGGCACGCAGCGCGGTGGTCGAGTTCTTTCGCGGCGATTTCGACGCCGCGGATGCGTTCCTGCGCCTGGAAGTGAAGGAGTTCGGAGCGGCTTCAAGCGCCCTGCTGCGACGGCGCCTGGAAAAGGTGGTTCAGGAGTTCAACGAACTGGCCACCGTCGATGCCAGCTTGCCGGGCAGCAAGCGTCGCGGTATCGGCCTGGTCATCGGCTTGCGTCCGTTCGCGTTCTCGCTGCTGGAATCGCTGCGCGAGGAAGTGGCCAGGCGCCCGCGTGCGTGATTCGTGGCGACCGATCAGCCAACGCTCAAGAAGGTTTCGTCAAGAATGATTTGTGAACAAGGGTTCTGAAGGTTGATCATGAAAAAACTATTGGTGCTTACCGGTGGCGGCGATTGCCCGGGTTTGAACGCCGTTATTCGCGGGATCGTGAAACGTGCGCGAAAATCAAGGGACTGGGAAGTCTACGGCAGTATTGAAGCGTTTAACGGCGTATTCAGCGAGCCCACACAACTGGTCAAACTGAATCGCAAGAGAACCGCGGGAATCCACGTGCGCGGCGGCACCATCCTCAAGACCACCAACAAGGGAAACCCAACCAACTACCCGGTGCCACAGGCAGACGGGACGGTAAAGTTCGTCGACCGAACCGATGAATTGGTCGACCGCATCAAATTCCTCGGCTTTGATGCGGTCGTAAATATTGGTGGAGATGGTTCGCAAAAGATATCACAGGCCCTTTACCAGAAAGGCCTGAATATCATCGGAGTGCCCAAGACCATCGACAACGATCTGTCTGCAACTGACATGACTTTCGGGTTTCAGACCGCAGTGCAGATTGCGACCGACAGCTTCGACAAACTGGTAACCACGGCCGAAAGCCATGACCGCGTGATGATCATGGAGGTCATGGGCCGCGATGCCGGGTGGATTGCGTTGCACACAGCCATCGCTGGAGGCGCGGAGATTTGCCTGATCCCGGAGATTCCTTATGACATCAATAAAATAGTCAGGCGCATTACCTCGCGCTACAGCAATGGCCAGGGTTTCGTCAACATCGTGATATCCGAGGGAGCCAGACCCAAAAACGGGACGATCACCGCATCTCAAGGGTCGGAAGGCTCTGAGCATCCACGTCTGGGAGGCGTTGCGTTTCAGCTTTCAAGGCAGTTGAAAGACGCCGGTTGTCCGGCCGAGATTCGCGAGACGGTTCTCGGTCACGTTCAACGCGGTGGCATCCCGACAGCGTTCGATCGGGTGTTGGCCACTCTTTTCGGGGTGAAGGCTTTCGAGCTCGTGCTAGAAGGGAAATTCGGCGAAATGGTCCGCCTGAGAAATAATGCGATCGACTCGGTAAGTCTGGAAGAGGCCACCCGCAGTTACAATTTTGTGGAAAGGGATGGCTATCTGATCAAGGCGGCCAAGGGACTGGGAATCAGCTTTGGGGATTGAGTTCTGACGCTTTGCCGCCGACTCGTGCAACAGCCTGCTACCCGCGACGCCGCCATGCGCCGCATCGCTGCAAGGCATTCGCTGTTCACCTTGGCAAGGAAGGCTGATGCTGTGCGGGTTGCGGCGCTGCGGTAGTTGCGCACGGCCTTGCGGTAGCCGTTGCAGCCGCAAAGCTGAAGGGCAGCGACGCGGCCGAGTCGCACAAGCCTGCCGATGACTCATAATGGCCAGTTCACATGAGCGCGAACTGGTTGACTGATGAAAACTCCCAAGGGCCTGCAACCGCTGGTTGACGATGGCCTGATCGACGAAGTGCTCTTGCCGTTGAAGAGCGGCAAGGAAGCTTCGGTGTACGTCGTTCGCAGCGGCGACCGGATCTTGTGCGCCAAGGTCTACAAGGACATGGCGCAGCGTAGTTTTCAGGCTCGCGTGCAGTACCAGGAAGGTCGTCAGGTGCGCGGCAGCCGCCAGGCGCGCGCGATCAGCCGCGCCAGCAAGTTCGGTCGTCGCGAGCAGGAGGCGGAATGGAAGAACACCGAAGTCGATGCCCTGTATCGACTCGCCGGTGCCGGCGTCTGCGTGCCCAGGCCGCACGGCTATTTTCACGGCGTGCTGTTGATGGAGCTGGTGACCGACGCCGAAGGCAATACGGCCTTGCGCCTGGGCGAGGTGGAACTGACTCCCGACGAAGCCCGTTCCTATCACACTCGCCTGGTGCGTGATGTGGTGCGCATGCTGTGCCTGGGACTGATCCACGGCGATCTGTCCGAGTACAACGTGCTGGTCGCGCCGGATGGCCCGGTGATCATCGACCTGCCGCAGGTCGTCAGCGCCGCCGGCAACAACAATGCACGCGAGATGCTGCTGCGCGACGTACACAACCTGCGCTCCAGCCTGGCGCGCTTCGCGCCGGAATTGATGCACACCTTCTATGGCGAAGAAATGTGGGCGTTGTTCGAGCACGGCGAGTTGCATCCGGACAGCGAACTCACCGGCAAGTTCGTGTTCGACGAGCACACGGCCGATCTCGGCGCCGTACTGGACTCGATCGAAGATGCGCGCCAGGTGGCGTTGATCCGGCAGCAGGGCCGGGAAGAGGCCGAACAGGTGGATTGAGGCGCCAGTTCAACCGCGACAGCAACGCCGCCGTCGTTACACCCGCCGCTTGATCGCACGGATGCCGGCGCCGAGCAGCGGCACGTGCTCGAACAGTCCGGCTGTCGAGTCCCAATAGTCCTGGTGCAGACGCACCAGGCCGTTGGCGTCGAAGCGTAGATGGCTCATGCCGATGGTCTGGGTGTCCTGCCCGCGCTTGAAACGTCGGAAGCGGATCACCATGGTCCAACGGATGTAGTAGTCGCCCTGATCGTTGCTCAAGGTATCGAGGATCTGGACTCGACAGCTCTCCACCGCTTCTGCGCTGTGCCTGAGATAGCCGCGCAGCGCGTCGCGCCCGTGCACGGTCTTCAGGGTATCGTTGAACCAGATGTCCGGCGCGTAGGTCTGGTCGACCAGGCGTTCCACCTTGTCGGGCGAGAAGTCCGAAAAGAACCGGGCGAAGCGCGCAAGCGCATCGCGCTCCGCCGCCGATGCCCGCTCGAACGGGATTGGCAACTCGCGTTTGCACCGTTCCAGCACATCCAGGTATTCCATGATCCGCACTCCATTGGCGTTCGAATCGACAGCTGATCGTCTTGCACGTCAGCTGGCAGTGAAGGGGTAGGGTGATGGGCGCACCGGGCGCATTCATGTCTCGCCAGATACCGACGTCGGCAGCCTGGCTCGGCGGTGCCGGACTGGTGCCATTTGCGGCGACGGCGCTGCTGGCGATGATCGCCGAAGATGTCGACTTGCGCATGCTCGCGCTGCGGGCGTTCGTTGCCTATTCCGCAGTCATTCTTGCCTTTCTGGGCGGCGTGCGCTGGGGGGCTGCAATTGGCGAAGCGCGGTGGCGACCGCTGGTGCTGTCGGTGCTGCCCAGTCTGGTCGCTTTTGCTTGCCTGCTGATTGGACACGAGGACGCGATCAAGGTGCTCGGGCTGATGTATGCCGTGGTTGGCGTGTTCGATGTCCTGCGCCGGCCCGCGCCCGAGTGGCCGGCCTGGTTCATGAAACTGCGCGCGCGACTGTCGGGCGCCGTGGTGGTGATCCATGTGGTCCTGCTGTTTGCCTTGGCCGGTCAGGTCTGATGCGCCGGCCGGTCGAACCCGCAGTGGCGATACTTGGCGCGGGCATCGCCGGTGCCAGTGCGGCGCGCGCAATCGCCGATCTTGGTTGTCGCGTGGTGGTGCACGACAAGGGGCGCGTGCCGGGAGGACGCGCCGCGACGCGCTCGCGCGCCAGCAGTCACTACGACCATGGGGCGCAATATTTTACCGCACGCGAAGCGGCATTCGTGGAGCAGATTGCGCGCTGGCAGAGTGCCGAAATCATTGCCGAATGGCGCCCGCATCTGGTGTCGATCGACGCCGACGGTCGCCGCGAGCCCTCATCCCCTGAGCGCCGCTGGGTGGGTGTGCCGGGGATGAATCGACTTGCGGCAAGTCTGCTGGAAGGCGTCGACGTGCGCTGCGGCAGTCGCGTCGAAGGCGTCGAGCGTCGCCACGGGGCGTGGTATCTGCACCTGCCCGACGGTGCGCAGGATGGTCCGTATCAAGCCCTGGTGTGCAGCGTGCCGGCACCCCAGGTGTTGCCTTTGCTTGGCGATTCTGCGCTCGCCCGAGTTGCCGATGCGGTGAACTTTGCACCCTGCTGGGCGTTGATGCTGGAGTTTGCAGAGCCGCTTCGGAGTGGATTCGATGCGGCTTTCGTCAACGTGGGGCCGTTGTCCTGGATCGCGCGCGACAGCAGCAAGCCTGGCCGACCGACTGGCGAACGCTGGGTGGTGCATGCTGGCCCGTACTTCAGCCGGACGCACCTGGATGCGCCCGCTGAAGCCATGGCTCGCGAGTTGCAGGATGCCTTTTTCGCGGTCGCTGGCATTGCGCCGCGATTGCCGTTGCGTCACAGCATTCATCGCTGGCGCCATGCGCTGGCGCAACCACCGCTGCATGTGGGGGCGCTGGCGGATGCAAAGTTGCGCCTGGCCATTGGCGGAGACTGGTGCCACGGTTCGCGCGTGGAAGGTGCCTGGTTGAGTGGGCAGGCGCTGGCGCGCGAGGTCGGCAGCTGGTTTCACGCATCTGCGTGACGCGGCGTTTCCGCGCAGCGACAGCGCTCGAGCCGCAGGCGGTTCCCGAAGGCCATCTCTGCTGCTATGCTAATGGGTCATTCCGTCGGTCCATGGCCGACCTTACAGCAGTGATGGAGATAGACATGGGTCGTGGCGACAAGCGCAGCCGCAAAGGCAAGATTTTCAAGGGTTCGTATGGCAACAGCCGTTTGCATCGCGCCAAGAAGGCCGTGATCGCCGCCCCGGCGAAGGGCCCCAGGAAAGCCTGACGAGCAGGCCAGTGGTGTCGCGGCCGGGCTTGCACGGGCCGCGGCCGTCTACCGCTGGTTTGCGGCATTGTGGCGCGCGTCAATGGCGCCGATGTCACGCGTATTCCGGGCGGCTGTGGATGATGCTGCCGCCCGACACCACTTCCCGCGCCAGAGTGCCGCCGAACCAGTAAACCAGGTCGGCTGGCGATTCCGCATCCCAACAGACGAAGTCCGCGCGCCGTCCGGGTGCCAGTTCGCCGTGGGTTTCGCCGAGTCCGAGCGCCCTGGCGGCATGCCGAGTCGTCGCCTGCAGCGCTTCGTGAATGCGCAGGTCGAACAGGCTGATGGCCAGGCTCATCGCGCTGCGTAACGAAAGCAGCGGCGAAGTGCCTGGATTGAGATCGCTGGCAATCGCCATCGAGACCCCCGCCTGGCGCAAAGCGGCGACCGGCGGCTTGCGCGTTTCCTTGAGGACCAGAAAGGCACCAGGCAGCAACACCGCAACGGTCCCGCTGGCGGCCAGCGCAGCGACGCCGGCGTCGTCGGTGTACTCCAGATGGTCTGCCGAGAGCGCCTGATGCCGGGCCGCGAGCGCAGCACCGTGCTGGTTGCTGAGTTGGTCGGCATGCAGCCGCACCGGAAGATTCAAGGCCTGCGCCGCAGCGAACAGCGCGGCAACCTCCGCCGTGTTGAATGCGATTGCTTCGTGGTAGGCGTCCACGGCGTCGATCAGGCCCTCGCCGGCCAACGTCGGCAGCCAAACGTCGATGACGTCACGCAAGTAGGTCTCGCGGTCGACGGCGTCGAAGGGCACGGCGTGCAGCGCCAGAAAACTGGTGCGAACGGTGACGCCCAGTGCGCGCCCGATGCGCCGTGCCACCTTGAGCATCTTGCGCTCGGCGTCGAGATCGAGCCCGTAACCGCTCTTGATTTCGAACGTGGTGACGCCATCGGCGACCAGTTGCCGGGCGCGCACGACCGATTGCGCGTACAGCTCGTCGGCGCTCGCTGCGCGAGTCGCACGCACGCTGCCGGCAATCCCGCCGCCGGCGGCGCTGATCTCGGCGTAGCTGCGTCCGGCCAGACGTTGTTCGTATTCGTCGGCGCGATGGCCGGCAAACACCAGGTGCGTATGGCAATCGATCAAGCCCGGCGTCACCAGCCCGTGAGCATATCGTTTGACCTCGCGCGCCAGTTGCGATGGCGCATCGGGAAGCCGGTTGGCGGGACCAACATAGGTGATGCGCCCACCCTGGGTGGCAATGGCGGCGTCCTCCAGCAGCAGCGGCGATGCACCGCCGGTCCACAGACGCGGTGTGATCCACAGGCAATCCCACATCAGGCGAGTCCCTCCATCTGTTGCATGTTGTCGCGAGCGACGCCTGCGCGCCCGGTCGATGACCGAAGTAGCATGCGTTGTCCTCGATGACGGGATAGCACATGCAGCAGGGACATTGCGATTACGCGTTGTTGCCCGGGGGCTGGGCCACCGACGTTCGACTGACCGTCGGCGACGACGGCTGCTGGCACGCCATCGAAACCGGCGTCGCGCGCGGCGATTGCCCGTCGTGGGGCCGCTACGTCATTCCCGGCATGCCGAATCTGCACTCGCATGCCTTCCAGCGCGCCATGGCCGGCAGTGCCGAACGCTTCGAGCGCCCGGACGACAGCTTCTGGAGCTGGCGTGAAGCCATGTATCGCCACGCCGGGCGCATCGATCCCGATTCGCTGCACGCAATTGCCTGCTGGCTGTACGCGGAAATGGTCGAGCAGGGCTACACCCGCGTGTGCGAGTTTCACTATGTGCATCATCAGGCCGACGGAACGCGCCATGCGCCGCCCAGCGCGATGTCGCAGGCGCTGCTCGCGGCCGCCCGCGAGGTCGGCATCGGCTTGACGCTGCTGCTGACGCTGTATCAGCGCGGTGGATTTCGCGACGAAGCGCTGAATGCCCGACAACGTCGCTTCCACTGCGACAGCGATGAGTTCATGGCGCTGTGCGCTACGCTGGAGGGCGAGCTTGACGGCGCACGCCTCGGCGCGGCGATGCACTCGCTGCGCGCGGTGGACGGGGTGCAATTGCGCCGGGTGCTGGAGGATGCGTTCTGGCGCGATCGCCCGCTGCATGTCCACGTCGCCGAACAATTGCGCGAGGTCGAGGAGTGTCTTGCGCTGCATGGTCGGCGACCGATCCAGCGGCTGTTCGATCTGGTTGCGGTGGACCGGCGCTACTGTCTGGTGCACGCGACCCACGCCGACGCCGGAGAACTGGCCGAGATCGCGCGCGCTGGTGCCGCGGTCGGCATCTGCACCACGACCGAGGCGAACCTCGGCGACGGGCTGTTTCCATTGACCCGATTGCGCGAACTCGGCGGCGTGTGGGGTATCGGCTCGGACAGCCATATCGGTCTCGATCCGCGCGAGGAGCTGCGCTGGCTGGAGTACCAGGCGCGCCTGAACAGTGGACGCCGCACCGTGCTGGGCGACAGCCGCCGGCCGGACGTGGCGGCCAATCTCTGGCTGGAAGCCGTCGGCGGCGGCGCCCAGGCCAGTGGCGCCCGGGGGGCGGGTTTCGTGCCGGGTGCCGACGCCGACTGGGTGGCCCTGGATCACGACGATCCCGCGCTGGCCGACTGCACGCCCGCGGCGCTGATGGGGACCTACCTGTTCGCGCCGGCACGCCGTGCGCCCGCCCGCGTCGCCGTGGCTGGGCGCGTGATTGCTGTCGGCGGCCGCCATCCGCGGCACGAGGCGTTGGCCGCAGCTTACCGTGCCGCGGTGCGGCGCCTCGGTGCCGCGTCGACGTGAACGGCAGGTGGTGGACCTTGTGCCGATTTGGTTATGGTAGCGCCATTCTCAGAGTGCATTCAGCGCGCGACTGTTGTAATCGGCGCTGGTCAACCGGCATTCACGCCGTCATGGAGACGCCTCGATGCCCAAGCTGAGTTCGCTGTTGTTGCTTGCGTGGGCCGCCCCGCTGGTCGCCGTCGCGCAGCCAGGCCCTTATGGCCCGCCGCCGCCATACCCCGGCGACGACAATGTGCGTCTGGTCTATGCCGATGTCCTGCGCGTCGATCCGATCTACGAGACGATTCGGGTCGATCGGCCGCGCGAAGAGTGTTACGACGCCGAAGTGAATCGCCAGACCGGCCGTTACGACAATACCGCGACCGGCACCATCGTCGGCGCCATCATCGGCGGCGCGCTGGGCAATCAGGTTGGCAAAGGCGATGGTCGCCGGGCTGCGACGGTTGCCGGCGCTGTGGTCGGTGGCGCGATCGGCCGCGAGGTCGACGCCAAGGACAACCCATCGGGCAGTTACCGCGATGTCGAAACGCGCTGCCGTGTGGTCAACGCCGGCTACGATGAGCGCCGCATCGTCGGCTACGATGTCGAATACCGTTATCGCGGCGAAGTGTTCTTCTCGCGCCTCGGCTACGATCCCGGCGAAAAGCTGCGGGTGCGCGTGTCGGTCGAACCCGCAGATCCGTAATCGCATGCTGGGCGTGGTTTGCCCCAGGCCGTGCTGCATGGGACGCGAGTCGCGGCCTCGGGCGTCGGCGTGGCGAGGCAGATGACGGAAGCGCCTGCGCGTCCTCCTGCATTTTCACGGGCAAATCCCCGCCTCCAATTTATTCGAATACACAAGCCTTCCGCCCGCTGCGGGGGCTGGCCTATGCTGCGGCGCATCAAGCCCTCGGAGGAGCTTCGTCGTGAGCCGTGCCTACAATTTCAGCGCCGGTCCCGGTGCATTGCCTGAACCCGTTTTGCGTCAGGCGCAGGAAGAAATGCTCGATTGGCGCGATGCGCGCGCCTCGGTGATGGAAATCAGCCATCGCGACAAGGCTTTCATCCAGCTCGCCGAGAGCGCCGAAGCAAGCTTGCGCGAAATCCTCGCAATCCCCGCCAACTACAAGGTGTTGTTCCTGCAGGGCGGGGCGACCACCCAGTTCGCGCTGCTGCCGATGAATTTCGCGGCGCCCGACCAGCCCGCTGATTACGTGGTGACCGGCGCCTGGGGCGAAAAGGCGGCCAAGGAAGCCAAGCCGCTCTGCGCTGCCAGGATCGCCGCGAGCAGCGAAGCCAGCAACTTCACCACAGTGCCGGATGTCGCCGACTGGAAGCTCAGCGACGGCGCCGCCTACCTGCACGTAACGCCGAACGAAACCATTCATGGTGTCGAGTTCTACGAGTTGCCGGCGCAGTCGGCGCCAGTGCTGGCCGATGTGTCGAGCACCATCCTGTCGCGTCCGCTGGATGTTTCGAAGTACGGCGTGCTCTACGCCGGTGCGCAGAAGAACATCGGCCCCAGTGGCATCACGGTGATGATCGTTCGCGACGATCTGCTCGAGCGCAAGGCACGTCCGCTGCCGCAGATCCTGAGTTACAAGGCGCACGCCGACAATCAGTCGATGCTGAACACGCCGCCGACCTTTGGCTGGTACATCGCGGCGCTGGTATTCGATTGGGTCAAGCGTGAGGGCGGGCTGGCTGCCATTGGCGCGCGCAATCAACGCAAAGCCACGGCGCTGTACGCCGCCATCGACGGTTCCGGCGGTTTCTACACGAACAAGGTCGATCCGCGCTATCGCTCGTGGATGAACGTACCCTTCATCCTGCCCAATGCCGAACTCGACAGCCCTTTCCTGAAGGGCGCCGAGGCGGCCGGCCTGCTCGGGCTGAAAGGCCACCGCGCCGTTGGCGGCATGCGCGCCAGCATTTACAACGCCACCGACGAGGCCGCGGTAGCCGTGCTGATCGACTACATGCGCGAGTTTCAGAAGAAGCACGGATAAGCAGAAACGGGGCAGGGCATGGGGCAAGGAACTCCGCCTCGCGCCACGCCTCGACTTTGCCGCAGAGAAGGGCCCCTTGCCCCTGACCCTTGCCCCGCTCTTCCGCGTCGATTTCCCAGCTTTCCAGGACACCCCATGTTCAAGATCCGCACCTACAACAAGATTTCCACCAGTGGCACCTCTCGCCTGCCTCAGGGTCGCTATGAGATCGGCGACAACCTCGATGCCCCGGACGCGATCCTCGTGCGTTCTGCGGACCTGCACAAGATTCCGGTCAATGCGGAGCTCAAGGCGGTCGCCCGCGCTGGCGCGGGCACCAACAATGTACCGGTTACCGAGCTCAGCAAGCACGGCATCGTGGTGTTCAACGCACCTGGCGCCAACGCCAATGCGGTCAAGGAACTGGTGCTCGGCGGCATGCTGATGGCGGTGCGCAACCTGCGCGAAGCCACCGAATTCGTGCGTGGTCTCGACGACACCGATCCGAATCTGGAACACAAGGTGGAGGACGGCAAGAAGCGCTTCGTGGGCTCCGAAGTGGTCGGGCGCACGCTCGGTGTGGTTGGCCTCGGCGCGATTGGCGTGCGCGTGGCCAATGCCGCCAAGGGCATCGGCATGAATGTCATCGGCTTCGATCCGCACATGACGGTAGAGGGCGCCTGGCAGTTGTCCAGCGATGTCGCCAAGGCCGGCCGTCTGGGCGAGGTCCTCGCCGTCGCCGATTTCATCTCGCTGCACGTGCCGCTCAATTCGGCGACCAAGGGCACGATCAATGCCGCCGCGCTGGCCAGCGCAAAAGACGGCCTGGTGCTGCTCAACTTCGCGCGCGAGGGCGTGGTCGACGAAGACGCGGTGGTCGCGGCTCTCGACAGCGGCAAGCTCGGTCACTACGTCTCGGACTTCCCGACGGCGCGCACGCTGAAGCATCCCAAGGTGGTGTCGTTCCCGCACCTCGGCGCCTCGACCAACGAGGCCGAGGAAAATTGTGCGGTGATGGTCGCCGACCAACTGCGTGACTATCTGGAGAACGGCAACATCAGCAACGCCGTCAATTTCCCCAGCGTGCGCCTGCCTCGCGCCGGCGCCCAGCGCCTGACCGTCGCCAACCGCAACGTGCCGAACATGATCGGCCGACTGTCGCAGGTGCTTGGCGAAGCCGGCGCCAACATCGCGCAGATGCACAATGCCTCGCGCGGCGATCTGGCATACAACATCGTCGATCTGGATCAGCCGCTGACGCCGGAGGTGATCGAGGCGGTGGGGCGGATCGAGGGGATACTGGCAGTACGCGTCCTGTAGCCTCGACGCTGGTTTCGAGCTCTTGTTTTTGTCCGCAAAGGATGCAAAGGACGCAAAGTAGAGCAACTGATTCGAGTGCTGCGCACCAGATTCATGCGATTCAGCAATCCCGAACGTCGCCAGACGACTTCGCGATGGCGCTGACGCCCTGAACGCAACTCGCTTTCCTTTGCGTCCTTTGCGTCCTTTGCGGACCAATGCTCCTGTCCGAACAGTTCGAAGGTGAGCCGATGCCCAAGAAAAAGACCGAGGTCACGGCCGCCACGATCAGCCTCCCCGAACTGCGCCAGCGCATCGACAGCGTCGACAAGCAGATCCAGGATCTGATCGCCGAGCGCGCCGGTTATGCGCGACAGGTGGGCGTGGCGAAGGGGCCGCTGAAGCAGGCGATCGACTATTACCGGCCGGAACGGGAGGCGCAGGTGCTGCGGGCGGTCGCCGACCGCAATGCCGGACCGTTGTCGAACGAGGAACTGCTGCGCGTGTTCCGCGAGATCATGTCGGCGTGCCTGGCGCAACAGAATCCGCTGAAGATCGCTTACCTCGGTCCAGAGGGCACTTTCAGCCAGGCTGCGGTGCAGAAGCACTTCGGGCATTCGGTGATTGCCATTCCGATGGCCAGCATCGAGGAAGTGTTCGCCGAAGTGGAGAACGGCAACGCCGACTTCGGCGTGGTGCCGGTCGAAAATTCGACCGAAGGCGCGGTGCATCACACCTTCGACATGTTCCTGACCACGCCGCTGAAGATCTGCGGCGAAATCGAATTGCGTGTGCATCAGAACCTGCTGTCGCGCGCCACCGACATGAGCCAGATCGAACGCGTTTATTCGCACGCGCAGTCGCTGGCGCAGTGCCGCGGCTGGTTGCGCCGACACCTGCCCAAGGTCGAGAAGATCGCGGTCAGCAGCAATGCCGAAGCCGCGCGGCGCGCGCGCAATGCCGAGGACGCCGCAGCCATCGCCGGTCTTGCTGCGGCTCAGGTCTATGGCCTCAAGGTGCTGGCGCCGAGCATCGAGGACCGCCCGGACAACACCACGCGCTTCCTGGTGATGGGCCGCGAGCTGTTTCCGCCGAGTGGCCACGACAAGACCTCGCTGCTGCTGGCGATCAAGGACCAGCCTGGAGCGCTCTACCAGTTGCTGACGCCGCTGGCGCAGCACGGCGTCAGCATGACCCGCATCGAGTCGCGCCCGGCGCGCGGCGCCAAGTGGGAATACGTATTCTTCATCGATGTCGAAGGGCACGTCGAAAGCGGGCCGCTGCAGGCGGCGCTGGCGGATCTGGGACCGGTTGCCGGACAACTGAAAGTGCTCGGCGCGTATCCTGCGGCGATTGTCTAGGCCGTCGTGCCGTGGAGCGGCTCAGTGGTTTGGGGTCGGCTGCCGGAGCATCCGCGGGATATCCGAACCATTCGTCATTGCGAGCGCAGCGAAGCAATCCAGTGACACTTTTCGGTTTTGCTGCTTTGTTTCCGTGTCGACAAAGTCAAGGTCACCGGATTGCTTCGTCGCTGCGCTCCTCGCAATGACCAGATTCCCGAAGATCGAGCTTCGAACAACCAAGCGCCGGGGACGACGCGTGTGCGCCCACCCCGACCTACCAAGGCACTGACATGCGCATCGAACAACTTGCCGCTCCCGGCGTCCAGAGACTTTCTGCCTACGATCCCGGTTACGACCCGGAAACCATCCGCAAGTCGCTCGGCCTGCCGCGCATGCTCGAACTTGGGTCGAACGAGAACGGCTATGGTCCGAGTCCCGCGGTCACCGAGGTGCTGCAGCAGCGCGACTTCGCCGATGCGATCCGCTATCCGGACGCAACTGCGCGCAAGCTGCGCCAGGCCATCGCGCAGCGCTGGAACGTCGACCCGAACGCGATCACGCTCGGTAACGGTTCGCACGAACTGCTGGTGCTGATCGCCGAGACTTTTGTCGCTGTCGGCGATGAGGTGGTGTTTCCGCAGCACGGTTTCGCGGTGTTCAAGCTGGCCGCGATCGGCAGTGGCGGGGTGCCCGTGCAGGTGTCGCCATTGCCACGCGAGGGTGCCCAGCCACTGGGTGCCGATCCCGACGCGATGGCCGCGGTGATGGGACCGAAGACCAAGCTCGTCTATCTCGCCAACCCCAACAATCCGACTGGCACCTGGTGGGATCGCAAGACGCTGGCGCGGTTCCTGGTGCAGGTGCCGAAGCACACCGTCGTGGTTATCGATGAGGCGTATCGCGAATACGTCGACGAGGCGCAGGTGCCGGATGCGCTGTCGCTGGCCGACTTGCACCCGCATGTCGTGGTCACCCGCACCTTCTCCAAGGCGCATGGTCTGGCGGCGCTGCGGATCGGTTATGCCATCAGCAATCCGGCGTTGGCCGCTGTGCTCGGGCGCACGCGGCTGACCTTCAATGTCAACCTGTATGCCCAAGCAGCGGCAGCCCAGGCCATCGGCGACATCGCGCACGTCGAGCGGGTGCGCGCCGAAAACGCCAGCGAAAGGGCGCGCCTGAGCGCCGCATTGAAGGCCCTGGGCCTGTTCGTGTTTCCATCGCAGGGCAACTTCGTGCTGGTGGACTTCGAGCGTCCAGCCAAGCCGATCGAGGATGCCTTGCTCAAACGCGGGGTGATCGTGCGACCGATGGGTGGGTACGGCCTGCCGAGTTGCCTGCGCATCACTGTCGGCCTGCCCGCCGAGAACGACGAACTGCTGACGGCGCTGGCGGCAGTACTGGCGGAGGATGCAGCATGAGCGGTGTTGGACGCGTGTTTCTGGTGCAGCCGGGCAGCCGTTCTTGCGGACGAATCCGTGTTCCGGGCGACAAGTCGATCAGCCACCGTGCGGTCATGTTCGGCGCACTCGCCGAAGGAATCACCCATGTCAGCGGTTTCCTTCCTGGCGCCGACACCCTGGCCACCGCGCAGATCCTGCGCGACCTTGGCGTCAGCATCCAACGCACCGGCACCGACACGCTGAGCATCGAGGGCGTCGGCATGCGCGGATTGCGTGGCAGCGCGAATCCGCTCGACTGCGGGAATGCGGGCACCGCGATGCGACTGCTGGCGGGCCTGCTCGCCGGTCAGACATTTGCCAGCACCCTGATCGGCGACGAATCGCTGTCGCGTCGGCCCATGCGGCGGGTGATGGAGCCGTTATTGCGCATGGGCGCGCACATCGAGAGTAGCGATGCCGGCACCGCCCCATTGCGCATCCAGCCGGTCTCGGAACTGCGCGGAATTCACTACACCTGCCCGGTTGCCAGCGCGCAAATCAAGTCCTGTGTATTGCTTGCCGGTCTCTACGCGGATGGCGACACCTCGGTGACCGAGCCGGCTGCCACCCGCGATTACACCGAACGCATGCTCGCAGCGCTGGGCGCAGACGTCAGCGTCGACGGTCTCACGGTGCGGCTGCGCCCAGGGCGCAGACTGCAGGCACAGCCGATCGCAGTACCCGGCGACTTTTCGTCGGCGGCTTTTTTCCTGGTGGCGGCAGCGATCGCACCGACAGCCGATCTCACGATCGAGAATGTCGGTCTCAACCCACGCCGCACCGGTTTGCTCGACACCCTGCTCGAGATGGGCGCCAACATCGAGATTCTCGATCGCCGCGAGATTGCCGGGGAACCGGTCGGCGACTTGCGTGTTCGTTCCAGTAGTTTGCGTGGCGTTGCTGTTCCGACCGAGCGGGTGCCGGATATGATCGACGAGTTCCCGGCGTTTGCGATTGCGGCGGCATGCGCCGCAGGCCGCAGTGAGGTACGCGGCGCCCACGAACTTAGAGTCAAGGAAAGTGACCGAATCGCGGCGATGGCGCGTGGCCTTGGCGCTCTGGGTGTGGCAGTCGAGGAGTTCGACGACGGTATGGCAATCGAGGGCAGGGGCCGTTTCGACACGGGCACGATCGACAGTCGTGGCGATCATCGCATTGCCATGAGTTTCGCCGTCGCCTCGTTGCGCGCCAGCGGTGCGTTGCGCATCCTCGATTGCGCCAACGTCGATACCAGTTTCCCCGGGTTCGATAGCCTTGCCAACAGCGCCGGACTGTCGATCGAGGTGAGCGACAGCCGGTCGGGTGATCGCGCATGACGGTTGCTGTGAATCACGACGCGAGTGCCCCGGTGATCACCATCGATGGGCCCAGCGGTTCCGGAAAGGGCACCATCAGTCGTGCGGTCGCGCGTGCGCTGGGTTGGCATTTCCTCGATTCGGGTGCGCTTTACCGCGGTGTCGGGGTCGCTGCGCTGCGCGCCGGCATCGATCTGGCGGACGTGCAGTCGCTTGCCGCTCTGGCGCTGACGGCAGATATCCGCTTCGAAGACCGCATCGACGGTGAGCCGCATGTGTGGCTCGGGCGCGAGGACATTTCGCACGCGATCCGCACTGAGGAAGCCGGTCAGGCGGCATCCAGGGTAGCCGCCCAACCCGCCGTGCGTGATGCCCTGCTGGCTAGGCAGCGCGCGTTTCAGCAACAGCCGGGGCTGGTCGCCGATGGCCGCGACATGGGGACCATCGTGTTCCCGGCTGCCGAACTGAAAGTGTTCCTGACTGCCAGCGCCGACGAGCGCGCGCGACGCAGGCTTAAGCAGTTGAGCGAAAAGGGTATTCGAGCTATTCTATCGGCCCTTTTGCGCGAGATTGAGGAACGCGACCTGCGCGACCGTACACGGTCGGTGGCGCCGCTGATTCCCGCGCATGATGCCCGCACCATCGATTCGACCAGCCGGTCGATCGCCGATGTGGTGGGCACCGTGCTCGCCTGGGCAGCGCCGCTGAGGCGCTGACCGCAGCCTCGCAAGATCGGGATCAACCCCGGGATTTCCCCGGAATTCAATAACCTACGCGGAGCAATCCGCACACTCGAAAGAGGGTGGATCAACGTCGGGCGCACTCACCAGGTGAGGCGTGCCGCGTTTTTCCGATTTCTGGAATCAACCATGACTGAAAGTTTTGCCGAACTGTTTGAACAGAGCGAGCGCATCAGCAAGCTCAAGCCGGGCGCAATCGTCACCGGCACCGTTGTTGAAATCCGCAGCGACGTGGTCATCGTCAATGCGGGTCTGAAGTCCGAGGGCGTAGTGCCCATCGAGCAGTTCCGCAATGAAGCGGGCGAGCTCGAAGTGAGCGTAGGCGACGAGGTGAAGGTCGCCCTCGATGCCCTCGAGGACGGTTTCGGCGAAACGCGGCTGTCGCGTGAGAAAGCCAAGCGCGCGATGGTGTGGGACGAGCTCGAAGATGCTCAGTCCAAGGACCAGACCGTGGTCGGCCGCATCAGCGGCAAGGTCAAGGGCGGCTTCACGGTCGACATCAAGGACATCCGCGCGTTCCTGCCGGGCTCCCTGGTCGACGTGCGTCCGGTCCGCGATCCGGTTTACCTGGAAGGCAAGGATCTCGAGTTCAAGATCATCAAACTCGATCGCAAGCGCAACAATGTCGTGGTCTCCCGCCGTGCGGTGGTCGAGAGCGAGTTCAGCGTCGAGCGCGAGCAGTTGATGGAGAAGCTCAAGGAAGGCGCAGTGCTCAAGGGTGTGGTCAAGAACCTCACCGATTACGGCGCGTTCGTCGACCTCGGCGGCATCGATGGTCTGCTGCACATCACCGACATGGCGTGGAAGCGCGTGCGTCATCCGTCCGAAGTGGTCAACGTCGGTGACGAGATCGATGTGCGCGTGCTGCGCTTCGACCGCGAGCGCAACCGCGTGTCGCTGGGTCTGAAGCAGCTCGGCGACGATCCGTGGGTCAACATCTCGCGTCGTTATCCGCAGGGCACGCGTCTGTTCGGCAAGGTTTCCAACGTCACCGAATACGGCGCGTTCGTGGAACTGGAGCCGGGCGTCGAAGGCCTGGTGCACGTGTCGGAAATGGACTGGACCAACAAGAACGTCAATCCGGCCAAGATCGTTGCCATCGGCGACGAAACCGAAGTCACCGTGCTCGACATCGACGAGGAGCGTCGCCGCATTTCGCTGGGCATGAAGCAGTGCACCAGCAATCCGTGGGAGGCTTTCGCCGGCACCTTCAAGAAGGGCGACCGCGTTTCGGGCCAGATCAAGTCGATCACCGATTTCGGCATCTTCGTCGGCCTGGATGGCGGCATCGATGGCCTGGTGCATCTGTCCGACATCTCCTGGAACGGCACTGGCGAAGACCTGGTGCGCAACTTCAAGAAGGGCGAGGACATCGAAGCGGTGGTGCTGGCCGTGGATCCCGAGCGTGAGCGCATTTCGCTCGGCATCAAGCAGTTGGAGCAGGATCCGTTCGGCAGCTACATGGCGGCGCATCCGAAGGGCAGCATCGTCAACGGCATCGTTCGCGAAGTCGATGCGCGCGGCGTTACGGTCGATCTCGGCGAAGGCGTCGAGGGTTACCTGCGCGCCTCGGACATCGCCAAGGAGCGCGTCGACGACGCCACTCTGCATTACAAGGCGGGCGAGAAGATCGAGGCCAAGTTCACGGGTCTGGACCGTCGTGGTCGCACGCTGCAACTGTCGATCCGTGCCAAGGAAGACGACGAACTGGCCGACGCGCTGGAGGAGTATCACAATACCTCCATCGGCACCACCAAGCTCGGTGCGTTGCTGAAAGAGCAGTTGAGCCGCTGATCGTTGTGGTTCAATGACCGGGGTGCCATCGCACCCCGGTTGTTTCCGCCGCATCCATTCGACCCTGTTGCTGGAGTGCCGATCGTGACCAAGTCCGAACTGATACTGGCATTGTCCGGGCGCCAGACGCACCTCGCGCAACCCGACGTCGAACTTGCGGTGAAATCCGTCATCGACCAAATGGCCGACTCGCTGGCGACCGGGGAACGCATCGAAGTGCGTGGCTTCGGCAGCTTCTCCCTGCATTTTCGACCGCCGCGCATGGGTCGCAACCCGAAGACCGGCGACGTCGTCGCGCTCTCCGGGAAATATGTGCCGCATTTCAAACCCGGCAAGGAACTGCGCGAACGCGTCAACCAGGGCGCACAAGCAGCGACTACGGCGTCAGCCGGGCGCGGCAGACGCTGACGAGACCCCGGCGTGAAACTGACCGCTCGGATCCTCCTGATTCTGGCTCTGGGCACAGTGCTGGTCTTTGCTGCATTCAACTCCACGATGGTGACCATAGACGCCCTTTTCGGCGGGGTGACCTTGCCGCTCGGCGTCGCGCTGGTGGCCTTCTTCGCACTCGGCAGTCTGGCCGGATCGCTCGGCCTTTATCTGGCGGTGGTGTTGCGACTGAAGCGCGATTTGCGGCGAGCAGTCCGCAGCAACGAGTCCTGACAGCGCATGGGCTGGGAAGTCCTTTGGCTGCTGTTGCCCGTTGCAGCCTGGTCCGGCTACCTGATCGGACGGCGTGGCAGCGAGCGAAGCAGCGGCCAGCGCTTCTCGCAGCTGTCGCAAACCTACTTCAGCGGCCTCAATTACCTGCTCAACGAACAGCCTGACAAGGCTATCGAGGTCTTTCTCAAGATCGCCGAGCTCGATAGCGACACCTTCGAAACACAATTGGCGCTGGGCAATCTTTTTCGCCGTCGCGGCGAAACCGATCGCGCCATCCGCCTGCATCAGGATCTCTACAGTCGCCCGAAGCTCTCCGCCGATCAACGCACCATTGCCTTGCTGGAGCTTGGCGAGGACTACATGCGTGCCGGTTTGCTGGATCGAGCTGAGGCCCTTTACACCGACTTGCTGGCGATCGACCAACATGCACCCGCGGCACTGCGCCACCTGATCTCGATTTATCAGCAGGAACGCGACTGGAAACGCGCGATCGAAATGGCGCAACGTCTGCAGTCGATCTCGGGGGATGCCGCCGCGCCGTTGATGGCACAGTTCTATTGCGAGCTGGCCGACCAGGCACGCGCGCGTGGGGATGCCGGCGAGGCGCGACGACTCGGGTTGGAAGCTACGGCAGTCGATCCGCGCTGCGTGCGCGCACAGATCCTGCTCGGACGCCTGGCCAAAGCCGAGGGCGCAGCGGAGCAAGCGATCCGCCACTTCGAAAAAGCGGCAGAAATCGATCCCGACTTCCTGTCGGAATTGCTCGCCGAACTGCTGGATACCTACGAGGCCAGCGGCAATCCGCAGCGCGCCCAGGCTTTCCTCGACCTGATGATGCAACGCGACCGTGGCGTGGCCGCGCTGTTGGCCCGCAGTGCGATGATCGAACGCCAGGAGGGGCGCAGCGACGCCGTCGGCTTTCTCGCAGATCGATTGCACCAGCGTCCGTCGGTGCGCGGGGTACTGAAGGTGGTCGACCTGTCGTTTCCGTCGGAATCGGGAGAGCGCGCCGAGGCGATCGGCCTGATTCGCGAACTGCTGCATCGATTGCTGGAGCGCAAACCGGGTTACCGCTGCAGTCGGTGCGGGTTCAGTCCACGCGCGCTGCACTGGCAATGTCCAAGCTGCAAGAGCTGGGGCAGCATCAAACCGGTGCACGGAGTGCCCGGGGAATGAGGACCTGGGTTCTGCAAGCAGATGCGGGGCCGAGAGCTGTGGGCCTGCGCCGGATAAGCGCCACCGTGATCCATGCACTTGGCGCGCGGCAGCTTGTTCGCCGCAAGCCAGCCATGAGCGCCCCAGTCGTCAGCCCCCAGTCCCGCGCGTCCCCGATCGAACCGTGAGTGCGCTTCTGATTGGCATCGGCGGCGCACTCGCCAGTTGGCTGCTGACCTGGCTGGCGATCCAGTACGCCCGTGCGGCGCAGATGCAGGACGATCCCGGAGCCCGACGGATGCATGCGCAGCCGACGGCGCGCGGCGCTGGCCTTGGCTTCGTTGCGGTGATCGTCGCTGGCTGGGGTGGCTGGGGCATGGCGCTCGGCTGGAGTTCGCCGCACGGTCGCTGGGCCCTTGGCGCTTCCGTCGGATTGTTGCTGGTGGCGGTCGTCAGTTGGATCGATGATCGACGTGGGTTGCCGGTATTGCCGCGGCTGATCACGCATGTGGCGGCGGCAGTCGTACTGCTGATTGCGGCCTGGCCGACCCTGGCGGCGGAACTTCCTGTCGCGCTGGCACTCTTTCTGCCGCTGCTGGCGGTGCCAGCGATCAACTTCTGGAACTTCGTGGACGGCATCAACGGGATTGCGGCAAGCCAGGCTGTGGTCGTGGCCGCTGCACTCGCGACACTTGCATTGATCGCCGGCGACACGCCCGCGGCGTGGTTCGCAGCGCTCGCTGCAGGCGCGGTGCTCGGCTTCCTGCCGAGCAACTTCCCCAAGGCGCGTGCGTTCATGGGCGATGTTGGCAGCGCCAGCCTTGGTTTCATCATCATCGCGCTGGCGACGCAACCCGTACCGAGCGCCCCCGCGTGGCCGATCGCAACATTGTTGCTGGCTGCTCCGGTGTTCCTCGACACCGGTCTGACGCTGGCCTGGCGCATGCTCCGGCGGCCGCGTCGGCGGTGGTACACTGCGCATCGCGAGCATCTGTATCAGTGGCTGGCCCGCGCCGGCTGGGGCCATACGCGGACTACGCTGAGCTATCTGGCCTGCGCTGCCGGCATCGCTTCCATCGTCTTGTTCATCGGCCCGCTGCAGACCGAACCCATGCTGATTGCTGCCTTCGTTGTCTATTTGTCCGGCGCGATGGCCTGGCGCCTCGGTCGTGATCGCGTGCTGGCGCGCATGCGAGGCAGCGCATGAGCAGCGCGCTGCGGGCATTCGTTCGTCTGATTCACCCGCGCAGTGCCGTGGTCGCTCACGACCTGGCGATGATCCTGATCGCGTGGTACCTGGCCAAGTCGATCCGTCTCAGCTTCGAAGTCGATACCACGCTCACCGTGCTGGCGCCGAGCGAAGTTGTGCTGGTGCTGGCGATCCAGGGCGGAATCTTCTGGTGGACCGGCCTCTACAAGGGATTGTGGCGCTTCGCCAGCCTGCCCGATCTGTGGAACATCGTGCGCGGCTCCATCCTTGGCGCGCTCACGGTTGGTCTGGCGCTGTTCCTCTACGACCGTCTGGGCAATGTCCCGCGCAGCGTGCTGGTGATCTATCCGATCCTGATGTCGGTGCTGCTCGGCCTGCCGCGGCTTGCATATCGCTTCTGGAAAGACAGTAGGCTGGACTTCTACGAGCGCAGTTCGCGGCGGCGTGTACTGGTGTTGGGCGCCGAACGTGCCGGAGAGATGCTGGTTCGCGATCTGCGCGCCGAGGGGCAGTATCTGCCGGTAGGATTTCTCGACGACAATCGCCTGCTGCGCGGTGCGCGCGTGCACGGAATCCCGGTACTCGGGCGCATCGAGGAATTGCGAGAGCTGGCGCGCGAAGTCGCCGCCGACATGCTCCTGATTGCGATGCCGAGCGCCAGCACGGCGGAAATGCGCCGCGTCGTCGAATTGTGCGAGGAGACCGGGCTGCCGTTTCGAACGGTGCCACGCCTGCAGGACGTGGTCGCCGGACGTTCGGCATTCAACGAACTGAAGGAAGTCGCGATCGAGGACCTGCTCGGCCGCGAACCGGTGCAACTGGACTGGACCGCGATTCGCCAGGCGCTGAGTGGCAAACGTGTGCTGGTCACCGGCGGCGGCGGCTCGATCGGCGCCGAGTTGTGCCGCCAGGTCGCGCGCCTCGGCGCTTCGGCACTGGGCATTCTCGAACAGTCCGAATACAACCTGTACCAGATCGAGCGACAACTGCGACGCGAGTTCCCCGACCTTGAACTGGATGCGGCGCTTGGCGATGTTTGCGATCCGGCCACCTGCCGGCACGTGCTGGAGGCGCTGCGGCCGCAAGTGGTGTTCCACGCGGCCGCCTACAAGCATGTTCCGTTGTTGCAGCACCAGCTGCGCGAGGCGTTTCGCAACAATGTGCTGGGCACCCGCGCCATTGCGCTGGCGGCGGATGAGGCAGGCATCGAGACTTTCGTGCTGATTTCCACCGACAAGGCGGTCAATCCCGCCAACGTCATGGGGGCCACCAAGCGCATCGCCGAGATCTTCTGCCAGAACCTGGCGCGGCGGTCGAGAACCTGCTTCCTCACCGTGCGTTTCGGCAATGTGCTCGATTCCGCGGGCAGCGTCGTTCCCCTGTTCCGCGAGCAGATTCGTCAGGGCGGGCCGGTCACCGTGACCCACCCGGAAATCAGTCGCTACTTCATGACCATCCCCGAGGCCTGTCAGTTGATCCTGCAGGCGGCCACGCTGGGGCAGGGCGGCGAGATCTTCGCACTCGACATGGGCGAGCCGATCCAGATCCGTTACCTTGCGGAACAGATGATCCGCCTTGCCGGAAAACTGCCGGGCCAGGAGATCCAGATCGTCTACACCGGATTGCGCGAGGGCGAAAAGCTGTTCGAGGAGCTGTTCCACGAACACGAGAGCTACCAGCAAACGCGCCACCAGAAGATCTTCCTGGCGCAACACCGCTCGGTGAACCTGGACGAGCTCAGCCAGGCCTTGCACCAGGGCGAAGCCGCCGTTCGACGCTACGCAGTCGAAGAGCTGCGCGAGATCCTGAGCCGCTTCGTGCCCGAGTTCTCCGGACGACCGCAGCAGGGCGAAGACGCCAACGTGGTGCCGCTGAAGCGGGCCTGATTTGCTGTTTCGGCGATTCGCGTGAAAGCGACTCAAAGGAAGAAGCAAGCGTCGTTCTGGCGGCGATGGGACTGACCGTGCCCGACGCCTCAGGAGTGCGGACTTGTGGGGCGGCTCGCCACTAATTATACTTTGAGATAACATCCGCTGGGAGGTACGCCATGCACACCACCAATCTGCGCAAAGTGGGTGGCTCGGTCATGCTGGCCGTCCCGCCCGCATTTCTCGATCAACTGCATCTTCGAGTGGGTGCGACCGTCGGCCTGGCGGTTGATAACGGCTGCCTGGTGGTCAATCCCAGCCCGCGGCCGCGCTATACGCTCGCGGAGTTGCTGGCTGCCTCGGACTATTCGCAGGCGCAATCTGCCGAGGAACGTGAATGGGTCGATGCGCCCGCCGTGGGTCGTGAGTTGCTGTGAGGCGCGGTGACATCTACATGGTGTCGCTCGATCCGACCGCAGGGCATGAGCAAAGCGGTAGCCGCCCCGTTCTGATCGTGTCGCCGACCGAATTCAACGAAGCCACCAAGTTGCCGGTGATTCTCCCAATCACCAACAGCGGCGCGTTCGCCCGGCGTTTGGGCTTCGCCGTGCCCCTGACCGGCATCAAGACCACCGGCGTCGTGCGCTGCGATCAGCCGCGCGTCATCGACCTGGCTGCCCGCCACGCTCGCAAGGTCGATACCCTGCCGGAACCCATCATGGACGAAGTACTGGCGAAGGTCGCAACGCTGTTCGAGTAAGCTCATCAGGAATGACCATGGGCGCTATGCCTGAATAGGTCCACTGTCGGTACGGTGGACGAGCGTAGTGGTTCAAGTCAGGCTGCGACATCGCGTGGCGTCGGAGCGGACCAAGCACTCGCCGGTTGCTCGCCTCCGCGTCCTCCGCCGCTTCGCGTGAGTCGACTTCTGGCTGACGGATTCACCTTTTCAGACCTGGGGAACCACAGGAAGCGCGCTGTTTCGTGCTTCCCACATTCCAGGTGCCCCGCGCCCCGCTATCCTTGACGCATCTTCCATCAGGACGTATCGATGACTGATCGACTGCGCACCGTCGTCTTCCCCGTTGCCGGTCTCGGCACTCGCTTCCTGCCGGCCACCAAGGTGATACCCAAGGAAATGCTGCCGGTGATGGACCGGCCATTGATTCAGTGGGCAGCAGATGAAGCGGTGGCGGCCGGCGCCGACACCCTGGTGTTCGTGGTCAATCGCAACAAGCGTGCGATCAACGACCATTTCGACACGGCATTCGAACTCGAGCAACGCCTGGAACGCAGCAACAAACTCGAACTGCTGCAGATCGTGCGTGATGTGCTGCCGGCCCATGTGCGACCGGTGTTCGTGCTGCAGCCGGATGCTCGTGGACTCGGGCACGCGGTCCTGTGCGCAAGGCCTGCCGTGGCGCCGGGAGTTTTCGGCGTGATTCTGCCGGACGACCTGATCGTCAATCGCGGTGGCCCTGGCGCGCTGGAACAGATGGCGGAAATCCAGCGCAAAGAGGGCGGCAGCGTGATTGCCGTCGAGCCGGTGGACCCGAGAGATACCGGAAAGTACGGCATCGTTTCCGGCGTTTCGGCGAATCCTCGCCAGATGCGCATCGAGGGCATCGTCGAGAAGCCGCGTCCGGACGTGGCGCCGTCCAACCTCGCTGTCGTTGGTCGCTACGTGCTCGACACCCGCATCTTCGAACTGCTCGAACGCACCCGTCCCGGTGCCGGCGGCGAGATCCAGCTGACCGACGCCATTGCGGCGCTGCTGCGGGAGCAGCCGGTGCACGCCTACCGCTTCGACGGCGTGCGCTACGATTGCGGCACCAAGCTTGGTTATGTCCATGCCACCTTGCGACTGGCGCTCGACGACGTGGAGATCGGCACGGATGTGCGCCGCCTGATGTCCGAGCTGACTCAGGAAGAGTCGCCGGGTTGACCGCGGCGCGCCGTCTGCGCGCCCCCGGGGACAACACGAACTAATGCACGACCACGCGGTTGCGGCCTTCGCGCTTGGCGATGTACATCGCGGCATCGCTGTGCGCCAGCAGTTGCTGCAGATCGTGGCCGCTGTCGGCGGTGGTCGCCACACCGAAACTGGCCGACAACCGATTCGAATCGCTTTCCGGTCCGAAGCGAATCTCGCGTAAACCGGCGCGACAACGCTCGGCCCAGGCTCTGGCCGTATCGACTTCCTGAAGGGGCAGCAGGATGGCGAATTCCTCGCCGCCCAGTCTTCCGATCAGATCGTCTTTGCCGAGCAGAGCGCGACACGTGTCGGCCGCGCGCCGCAGTACGTCGTCGCCGATGGCGTGACCGTAGCGATCGTTGATCTGCTTGAACTGGTCCAGATCCAGCAGCACTGCGGCCGCAGGCTCGCCGCTGCGTCGCAACTGTTCGAGTAATCCCGCGGCGCGCTCCATGAAATGCGGGCGACTGGCCACGTTGGTGAGCGCGTCGCGCTGTGCGAGCGTCTGGAAATGCAGGTGCATCCGCCGCGTCCGCAGAGTCCAGAGCAGCGCGAACAGCAGCACCGTCAACAGCAGCAGGATCGACAGCCGCGCGGTTTGTTCGCCCTTGCGGGCAATCTCGCGCTGCAGTTCGAGCACCTGGTTCTGCTGATTGAGGGCGTCGATCTGCAGAGACGACGCATGCGACTGGTGGCGTGCCATTTCGAAGGCCAATGCGCGTCGACTGACATCGTCGAGGTGCGCCCGGTCGGCCAAATGGTGCGCCTCGAGTGCGCGCAAGGCGCGCTGGTAGTCGCCCTGGCGTTCCGCAACCTGATAGATGACGCGCCACGCCTGTGCCAATGACTCGGTGAAGGTTCCCGCGGCGGTGCCGTCGATCGATTCCTGTGCCGCAGCCAGAGCGGCCTGAAAGTTTCCTTGTGCCAGATAGGCGACCGCGAGCTGGGCAGCAACATCGGCGATCAGATACGGATAGCGTGTCGCGCGGATGGCTTCCTGATGGCGCAACAATCCCTGAATGGCTTCGCCGTGTCGGCCGTTCTGCATCTGCAAGCGGGCGATGTACGTGCGCAACAATCCGGCGAACACATGCTCGCCGTCGCTGGCGCAGGACTCGGCGCTCTTGAGCAGGTCGCTGTCGACATCCTGCTGCAGTCCGGAACCGACCCGCGACTGATAATGCAGGGTTGCGGCCCCGCAGCGGACCCACGGCGCCTGACTCTCGGCGAGCACACGTGTCGAATAGCGCAGACTCTCTTCGTACTGACCGACCTGGTTCAGCAACTGCGCGACCGCACCGAGCGCCTGCGCGCGGACATCGGCATCGGTCACGCCCTCGACTTCCTCGAGGACCAGATTGAGCTGCTCGTAACTTTCGCTGTAGCGTCGCGTGAGCGTCAGCGCGTTGAGCATCGTCACCCGGCTGCGAAATCGCAGCAGCGGATCGCTGCCGTTGCTTATCAATGTCCGGAAAGCGACGATGGCTGCTTCGTAGTCGCCCGAATAAGTCTGCTGCCATGCCCTGAGATACGCCAGATGCTCGCGCTGTTGCTCGCTGAGCAGCGCGCGCTCGGCCTCCACCGCTTCGAGCTCGGCCAGGAATTCGGACATCTGAGAGCGCTTGACAGCTTCGGCGCGCGCCAGATGCTCGTCGATGCTGTTGCCGGCCAGCGCCACCGATGACAACAGCGCCCCGAGCAGCAGGGCGGCGGCAAAACGGCAGCGGGTAACGAGATTGCTCATGCGGCCCCAATTCTCGACGCGCGCGATGCAGGAGTGCAATGCATTCTGCGGCCTCGGCCTTCGGGATAGCCTTGCCACGATCACCCGGCGGCGACGTCGACCGTGGCGTCGGCATGCGTGCTTACCCGTTCGCGCCATCGATGCAGTTCCTGCGCCACCGCCGGCGTCAGTCCTGGCGTCGAGTCGACCAGCGCTGCAAAATCCGCGATGGGCCGCGGCAAAGCGCCGAGCGCACGGCGACAGTGCTCGATCCACAAGCTTTGCTCAAGGCGACTCAGCGAGTCGGCGTGGTGGCGGGCCCGATAGCGGAACGCCAGTGCATGCAGCCTTGTATCGCGGAACTGTGCGGCGATCCTGGATCGGTCCGCGGACTCGGCCTGACGGAAACGCTGCGCCAGCGCACGATCTGGATCGGACACGAATCCGTCGTAGAGTGCCACGTCAGCATCCGCGACGGCGTCGGACTCGCGTTCGAGCAGCCGAAAGACCTGTTGCAGCCGGGTGCCCAACGCTGGATCCGCATGCAGCCGCATCAGGTGCGCATCGCAGCGTTCGCGTTGCAAACCGATGCGTCGCGCATCCACACCACGCAGCACCGACAGCGGGGCCAGGAACGGTGCCCGATTGGCATGCACCAACTTGACACCGAGCGGCACCCGGCCGGGATCGTTGGCCGGCAGAACCAGCGCCTGCGCCAGCTTTTCGGGTGACCAGGTCAGCAATGGCTCGGGATCGTTGAAGGTGTCGACCACGACGACTTTCCCTGACTGGCTCGGATGCAGCGCGAGCGGCACGACGATGGCGAGACATCCGCGTTCGGCCGGGAAGCGCTGCGACACGTGCACCACGGGTGTGCGCCGTTGCCAGTCGAGCGACTCCAGCACCCGGGCCTTGCGCCGCAGCCCGAGCGCGAAATCGAGCAAGCGCGGTTGCGCCGAGCGCAGCAATCGCGCCAGCGACAGCGTCGCCTCCACATCCGAGAGCGCTGCGTGCGCATGGCGATGCGGCAGCGCATTGGCGCTACTCAGGTCGCTCAGCTTGAAGCTCGGATGACCATCCTCGCGCATCGGCCAGTGCATGCCATCGGGTCGCAACGCGTAACAGGCGCGCGCCAGGTCGATCAGGTCGAACCGCGAATTGCCGCGTGCCCATTCGCGCTCATAGGGATCGATGAAATTGCGCCAGAACAGGTGGCGCGTCACTTCGTCGTCGAAGCGCATGCTGTTGTAGCCGACCGTGCAGGTCTGCGGCTGGATCATCTCCTCGAGGATGCGCGCCGCGAATTCCGGCTCGGAGTACCCTTCGTGCAGGGCCGACTCAGGGCCAATTCCGGTGACCGCGCACGCCGCAGGATCGGGCAGGTAGTCGAGCGTCGGCCGACAACGTAACTGCAGCGGCTCGGCAATCGGCTCGAAACTGGAGTCGGTGCGCCAGCAGGCAAACTCGGCCGGGCGATCGCGACGAGCGTCGCTGCCGAAGGTCTCGTAGTCGTGCCAGAGAAAGGACTCCGTACTCGACGACGGCGCTGGCTGTTCCCGCCGGTCGGTCACCCGGCAGCGGCCAGCAATGGGTAGGTTGACGCGGTTTCGATGCGCGAGCGGCGGAAACTGCCGAGCAGGTCGGCGGTCGGCCGGCCCACGTAATAACCCTGGACGAAATCGACGCCGCAGGCGAGCAGGGCGGCCAGCACGTCAGGACGGTCGACATATTCGGCCACCGTGCGTTTGCCCACCGAGTGCGCAATATCGTTGATCGCGGCGATCACTGCGCGGTCCACCGGATCGTCCAGCAAGCCCTGGATGAACGAGCCGTCGATCTTGAGGAAATCGACATCGAGATGCTTCAGATGCGTGAACGACGAGAAGCCGCAACCGAAGTCGTCGAGCGCGAAGCGGCAGCCGAGGCCACGCAACTGGCTGATCAACTCGCGCGCGGCATCCAGATTGGTGACCGCCTTGGTCTCGGTGATCTCGAAAGTCACCAGCGTCGGGTCGACATTGAACTCGACCAGCTTGTCCATCACGTATCGGCCGATGCCGTTGGCGCCCAGCGACTGCGCCGAAAGATTGATCGACATGCCGAGCAGATGTTCGGCGTCGGCCGCCTGTGCGTCGCGCATCGCCTTGAGCGCGTGATGGATCACCCAGCGATCGATGTCGAGCATCATGTTGTAGCGCTCGGCGGTCGGCAGAAAGGCATCCGGCGCCACCAGATCGCCGGAGTTGCCGCGCATGCGCAGCAAGACCTCGTAATAGACTCGGCGCGGCCGCCCGTTGCGCAGGTGGCGCATCCACAACTCGCCTTCCGCCTCCGGCAGGTCCGCCAGATCGATGCTCGGCAGCGGCAGGATCGGCTGGAAACACAACACGAACAGGTTGTCGCGGATCGCTTCTTCGAGCCGTGCCGACCAGTTCAGCTCGACATCCATCGAAGCCCGCTGATCGGTGTCGCAGGAGTACACATGGACCTGGTTGCGGCCCTTGTTCTTGGCGATATGGCAGGCAATATCCGCATTGGCCATCGCCTCGGACGGCGACAACACATCCCGGTCGAGCACGGCCGCGCCGATGCTGGCGGATATCCGATAGTGCTTGTCGCCATAGGAAAAGAGCTGGCCGGACAGCGCCTTGCGGAATTCGTCGGCGACTTTTTCCGGGTCCTGGTGCGCATTCCGCAAGATCAGCGCGTATTCGTCGCCGCCCATGCGCGCGAGGGTGTCGCTGACGCGCAGTCTGCTGCGCAAGCGATGGCTGGCTTCGATCAGCAATTGATCGCCGGCGGCATGTCCAAGGGTGTCGTTGATGTATTTGAAGCGGTCGACGTCGACGAACAACAACAGGCTGGATTGATCCGAGCGCCTCAGCCGTGCCACTTCCTGCTGCAACTGCTGCTCGAAATGTGCGCGGTTGTGCAGCTTGGTCAGCGCATCGTGGCTTGCTTGCCAGCGCAGTTCCTCCTCCAGCAAGCGACGCTGCGAAACGTCGCGGAAGGCGACCACGGCGCCTTCGCGCTTGCCGTCGATGTCGAGCGGATACACCGTGCACTCGACCGGAACCGAGCGCCCGGACTCGTGCCAGAACACGGTCTGCCAGCCGGTGACCTGGTTGCCGTTCTCGTAGCATTGCGACAGGAAACAGGCCTGACGCGGAATCCGCGTGCGGTCTTCGAAGGCGTAATGAAAACGATCGGCGGCGAACTCGCCAACGAAGTCGACATCGTGCGGGTAACCAAGGATGTCCAGCGCGGCCGGGTTGATGAACTGGATGCGGCCGTGCGGATCGACACCGTATACGCCTTCGCCGACCGAGGTCAGGATGCCCTGCAAGCGGCGCCGCTCGTTGTCGATCGCCTTGCGATCCAGCACCGTGCGCGACAACGAACGCATGCGCGCCAGAAACAGCTCGCGGGCTTCCGATTTGAACATGCATTCCACCGCGCCGGCGCCCAGCGATTCGGTGATCACGCGGTCCGAATAGGTGCCGGTGATGATCGCGGCGAGAATGCCGCTGGTCTTCGGCGTGTCGCGCAGTTGCTTGACCAGCATCGCGCCGTTGTCGCCGGGCATGAAGTAATCGACGATGGCGATGTCGAAGTCCTGCGCCATCGCCTTGGCACGACCGTCCTCGGCATGGATCGCGGTTTCGACCTGAAAACCTTCTGCGGCCAGCAGGCGTCGGAACGCAATGCGCACCGTCGGCGAATCGTCGACGAACAACACCCGCAGTTGTTCGCTGGCGGTGCGGTTCTCGGGCGCCGCCTGGCGCTGCACCGGATGGGTCAGCTTGTTCAGCGCATCCGGCGCATCGGAATAATCCGACCACAACAACAGCGCCGTGCTCGGGCGCTTCATCAGCCAGTTGACCGCACCGGCGTCGGTCGAATCCGCCATCACCAGAACCGGCAGGGTGATCCAGTCGCGCGCGCGGAGCAGCGCGAACACGTCGTCGGCGCGGTGATCCGAGTATTCCGGCCAACTGACGACCAGCGCAGCAAAACCATCGCGTTGGGCGCTGGAAAGCGCCGCCAGTCCGTCGGCGTAGTTGCCGATGATCGTGACGTCGAAGTTTTTCTGCGCCAACATCGTCGACAACGCACGCCGGCGCGTCGCCGATGCCTCGATCAGCAGGACTCGGTCCATCCTCTCCCTGGCCCCAGATCCCAACACAAGATGCGAAGGGTAACGTCAAATTGGCTGCGGGAGAATGCTGGCCGGTGAAAGGGTTGTGAACTATGCAGCCCGGGTTGCACGAAACGCTCGATGGGCACTGATCGAGCTGGTCGCCGGTTGCAATCGGTCGGCCACTGTTGTGGTCTTGTCAAGTCTCTGATTGCGCGCTGCCCCGGGGCAGCCACTCGTCCTAGCCTGAGCGTCATCATCGGGAGAGGTCGCAATGAACCTGCAGCAGCGCAGCACCACGATTCTGATCCTGCTCGGCTTGTTCGGACTGGTCTGGTCGATGGCACCGTCGGGCGGAACGCCGCAACCGCCGTTGTTCGAAGACGGCTTCGAAACCCGGATCCCGGACTGCGTCGACGGCAATCTTGCGGGCGACACCTTGCCGCTGCCGCCGCTTGGCGGCGCCGAATTGCTCGGCTGTTTCGAGATCCGCAACGACGATCTCGCGCGCGCCGCCGAGGCCGCACGTGGATCCTTGCCGATCACGCGCAGTCTGGCGCTGGACGATGCCGACCTCGCACGCCTGGTGGTGGTCGGTCCGGGTGGGCGACGCTGGCCGGCGCAATTCTCCGTGCTCTCGCGCTGGGGTAGGCCGCTCGCCGACAGCGCTGCGCCGGTGCGCTGGCTGCAGACCACGCTTGCGGTGGACATCGGCGCCGAGAGTGCCGCGACCCTGGCGCTGCTGCGCCTGCCCGCGGCGGCTCCGGGCAGCGACGGCGGCGCACTCAGTGTGACCGGCGGCGGCAGTCAGCGCATCGTCGACACCGGGATGGCCGAGTTCACCCTGGATGCCACGCGGGCGCAGCCGATCGTGCGGTTGCGCGTGCGCGAACAGCTCGGCGGCGCGCTGTTCGAGGTGTTCAGCAGCCAGCCGGGCAGCGCCGACGAAGGCTGGAACGTGCGCCTGCTGGACGCCGAGGGCGCGCCGATCCTGAGCAGCAACGAAGCGATCGCCGGTTCGCTGGTGATCGACCGGGCGCGCTGGGAAGCCCTCGGCCCGGTAACCGCCGAGCTGCATCTGGATGGTCACCTGGAGGCGCCGGGAAACGTCGATCGCTGCGAAGGCATCGCCGATTGGTTGCGTTTTCCGTTCAGCATGACCTTGCGCGCAACGCGCGGCAGCCGCGCCCTGGAGCTGCAATGGCAACTCGGCAATGCCTGCGGTGCACCGCAGGCCGCGCCGGACCAGCATCTGGTGCAATTCGAGATTGCCGAGTTCCGTTTGCCGCTGGCGCGCGATGTCGAGGCCGGCGCGGTGGCCCTGGCCGCGATCGGCGCAGGCTTGCAGGCTGCGGTAGCGGGTGCGCCCGCACCGATCCGCGTGCAGCAACGCCGCGGCGTCGGTACGCCCTGGCAACGCCGCGCCGAACTCAGCAACAACGGCATCGTGCTGGCCAGTGCCGAATACTACCTGGCACCCGCGATCGGACTGCATCGGGCCTTCGGCAGTGGCCGGCTGGTGGCCGTCGCGCAGCAGCCGTGGATGCGCTACCGCGAACCGCAGGGACTGGAAGTGGCTGACGGTCGCATCAGTTTTCGCCTGGTGCATGAACCGATCCGCGTCGGCAAGGCAAAGAGCCTGTGGTTCGCCGGTCGCATCGCGATGGCCAGCGCTGCCAACGAGAGTGCCGCGATCAGCAACGGCAACCAGTTGCGCGCACAGAATCGCGCCGCACTGGAGGCGGGTCTGATGCTGCGCGTGTTGCCGGCGGACCTGGATGCGGCGGCGATCCTGCCACCCCTGTCCGGCAGTTTGCAGCAGCCGCCAGGATTGGCCTATCGCCAGTTCCTGGAGCGCAAACAGGATGATACGGTCGGCGATGAGCCGTGCCCGGGCGCGGGCGGGGACGATGCCAGTCAATGGGTGTGCGCCAAGACTTTCGGCCTGCAACTGTGGCCGGACATCCAGTTCAACCTGCAGTTCGGCTACGAAGAAAATCCGGATCCAGCCGCCAACGAAGGCAAGCTCAACTACTGGGACCCGGCGCACATTGAACTGGCCGAGTTCCTGCGCAGCGGCGATCCGCGCTGGGCCTGGGCATTCGCCCTGCCGCAGTCGCGCTTGATGAGCCACACGGCGTACTACAACTTCGGTGATCGACGCGGCAGCAATATCGCCGGCCACAGTTTCGGCTCGGGTGGCAGCGGCGATGGCTTGTGGCATCGCTCGGACTCGGGCTCGGCCGATTACAGCTACAACCGCCATCAGGGTCTGGCCTATGTGCTGCGCCCCGAGGTCGCCGCGCGCGACCGCATGGCAGCTGCCGGCCATGCCGCCGGACTGCGCTTCGTCAACGATCCCGGCGACAACACCACCTGGGCCGCGATCGGCCGCCTCAACCTGCAGTACCTCGAAAGCCTGGCGAACTGCGCGCAGTTCGTGCCCGGCGGCGAGGGTGTCGATTGCGATCAGCGCCTGCGTCAGGTGCTCGGCCACCTGATCCAGAATTCGCTGAGCAGCGGTTTGATGTGCGAACTGATGCTCAACGCTGGCAGCAACTGTTTTCTCGGCCAGTACTTCATGCTGCAGGCCTGGTACTACCCGTTGCTGGAGCGCTGGTACCTCAACTGGGGACACAGTTTTCCGCCAGGCCAGGAACAGGCCTGGCGCCGCGCGCTAGTGGAAACTCCGGTGCGTGCGCTGCAACATCTGCCGCGGGTTGCCGGTGCGGTTGACGTGAATGCGCTGTGGCCGAATGCCCTGCTGTGCACCCTGGGCGGCACGGGCTTCACCCAAGTGCAATCCTGCAGCGTGCTACCCGATCCGGATAATCTGACGCAGAACAAGCCCGCGTTCCTGTCCCTGCTGGTACGCGGCCACGCCTATGACGACAATCGCGGGCTGTGCGCCGCGGCGCGGCAGATCGGCGCTGCGCTGTATGCAGGCAGCGACCCGCTCGGCCCCTTGCGCGCAGTCGCACGCGGCGGCTGGTGGAAGGGCGCCGCCGAATCGGCGGGAGAACTGGTCACGGCAACGCTGGGTTATGAACGATGTCCGTGAGCTTGGGGCGATGGGGGTCGGCAGAAGCAAAAGCAGCGGAGCAAGCTCCGCTCTACGAAAGCGGCAGGCGACCGCAGCTCGTGCTCTTGTAGTGCCGAGCTTGCTCGGCAGATGCAGGGGCAGCGGAGCAAGCTCCGCTCCACGAAAGCGAAAGCGAAAGCGACCGCAACTCGTGCTCTTGTAGTGCCGGGCTTGCTCGGCAGAAGCAGGAGCAGAAGCAGCGGAGCAAGCTCCGCTCTGCGAAAGCGAAAGCGACCGCAGCTCGTGCTCTCGTAGTGCCGAGCTTGCTCGGCAGATGCAGGGGCAGCGGAGCAAGCTCCGCTCCACGAAAGCGAAAGCGACCGCAGCTCGTGCTCTTGTAGTGCCGAGCTTGCTCGGCAGAAGCAGAAGCAGAAGCAGGAGCAGCGGAGCAAGCTCCGCTCTGGTGTGCGCATCGAGGTTGCCGATTCGTCCTGCGTTCTCGTTGCGGCCGGCAAGCCTCAGGCGGTGAACGCCTGGACGCATGGTCAGGGCAAGAGTAGTGCTGTTGCGCATGTAAACGCCGGCGCGCCGCAAAGCGCACGCGGCAGCACATCGCGGCAATCCCGCGGCCACCGATCATCGGTCGCGATCTGCCGTCTGGCGCTGTCAAGTCCTCGATCATGCCGCTGCGGATGCCATCGTCTGGCGGCATCGTGAGCAGCAACCGACATCGGAGTACTGCCATGCTGCTGCGCGTCTGTTTCACGCTTGCCCTGTGGCTGGCGCTCACCCAGGCGGCCGGCGCACAGGACGCGCGCCTGATCCAGGTTGCGCTGACGCTGCCGGATGGACTTGAGTTGACGCACGTCGCAACCGGCGATATCGACGGCGACGGTCTCGTCGATGTGGTCGCCTCGCAAATCCCGGCAATCGATCAGCAGCCGCCCCGACATGCAGTGATTGTGCTGCGCCAGATTGCCGATCCACCCGGATTTGCGCTGCTGCAGACCTTGCCGGCGCAGACACCACGCGGGCTTGCGCTGACCGATATCGACGGCGATGGTGATCTGGACATCGCGCTGGCGCAAGGGATCAATCCGCCGCTGGCGATTTACCTCAATCAGGGCGCCATTCAGGGCGGTATCGCGGGACATTTTCGACCCTCGACGCAAGGACTCGATCTGCCCGCCATCACCGATGCCATCGACGTGCTCGCGATCGATGCCGATGCGCGTGCAGAAACACCGGACGACCTGTTGTTGCTGCGCGAGAACGCGGGCTCACGACCGGCGTTGCTGCGCAACCAGAGCAGCGCGCAGCAGATCGCCCTCGGTCTGTGGCAGTACCTCGACGTCGACAGGGCGAGCGCGGCAACGGTCTATGACAGCAACGGCGACGGTCGCGACGACCTGTTCCTGGCCAGGCCGTGCACCATCGCCGAACAGCGCGGCCCTGACGCCGAACCACCGTTTGCGCTGATCCACGTGCCGATCTGCGGCATCTTGCCCAACCACCTGCGGATTTCCGACGTGCTCGCGATTCCGATATCCGAGGATCCCCGGCGCCACGCGATCGCGCTGGCCTCCGACTCTGGACTTACCCATGGCGCATTCTGGCTGCCGCAGATCGGACCTGGACCGGATTTCGATCTGCGAGCTATGCCAGGCGGCGGCCAACTGGCCCTGATCGACGTCGACGGCAATGGGCTCGATGATCTGGTCAGCAGTGGCCTGGAAGGCACTGAGCTGAGTGCCACGATCCTGCGCCGCAGTTCCCCGACACAGTTCGTCGACGAAGTCTGGTCGGAGTTGCCCGGTGCGCGCGACGCAAAGGTCGTCGCGGTCGCAGGAAGCAATCGTTTGCTGCTGGCCCGGCAACGCACCCGCAGCACCTTTTTCGGCTCCGGGTTGCCGGCCAGCCAGCCCCCCGTTCTGCGTTTCGAAGAGGGTGCTTACACGTCCCGCGTCGGCGCAGTGCCGGCGCCACTGTATCTGTCAGCCGGTCTGAGCCATGCGCTCAGCGTCAACCTGAACGTCATTGCACCGAATCAGTTTCAGGCACCTGACCTCGTGGCCATTCCGGCCAACCACCTTCGCCCACAGCCTGAATTCGTGTTCGGCGAATTGGTCGGCACCTGGACCTTGCAGATCCAGGGAACCTCGCCGGCCAATACGGTGATCGTCGAAGGTCCGTCGGAGAAACTCGTGGACATCGTGCCCGATCTGTTGGAGGAAAGCGGCTTCAATTGCTTCTTGTTCGCGATCAGCCAGTTGACGGACTTCTTCAACGGAGTGCGCGGGGCTTCGAACGAGATCGTGCTGCTGCAGCGGCTGCGCGATGAACGACTGCTGGCGACTGCCGCGGGCAGCCACTACGCGACGCTGTACGCGGAACTGCAGCCCGCGCTGTGGCGCGCGACCTTTCATTCGCCGCTGTTCCTCGGTCGGTTGCGGCCGATGAAGGATGCCTGGATGCCGGCCGTCGTTAGCCTCGTGGATGGCGACGGCAGCGCTCCGATTTCCGTCGAGATGCTGCAACTGGCGAACGACGCGCTCGATCATTACGAGTTGTATGGCGATGAGCAACTGCGCGCTGCAATCGCCCGCGAACGCCTGGCGCTGGATCTGCCGAGCCTGGTTGGCCGACCGGTAATGACACTGCAGCAACGTTGGGAAGCATCCCCCATGTTTCGCGATGGCTTCGATTGAGCCCGTCGCGTGACCGAAAGCGGGGCAGGGCGGTTCTGTCAAGCCCATGTTCGCGCCTGTGCCACGGCCAGATCCGGTGCGATCATCAGCCGCATCCGCAGCCACCGCGACACTCATGGAAGCTCTGACGCTGGCCCTGGTGGAGGACGAACCGCAGACTCGCGCTGCCCTGGCGACCCGTCTGGGCGCGGTCCCCGGCTATCGCATCCTGTGGCAGGCCGATCGCCTCGATCAAGGCCTGCTGGCGCTGCAGCGCGAGCCGCCGCAGGTGTTGATCGTCGACCTTGGGTTGCCGGACGGTTCGGGCCTCGACCTGATTGCGCAGGCCAGGCGCATCGACGCGACCATAGGCATCCTCGTGCTCACCGTGTTCGGCGACGAGCAGAAGCTGATTCGTGCCATCGAACGCGGCGCCCGCGGTTACCTGCTCAAGGATGAGCCGGCGATCGGGCTGGTCGACGCCATCGAACAACTGCGTGCCGGCGGTGCGCCGATGAGTCCGGCGATCGCCCGCCACCTGGTCGCCCGTCTGCTGCGCGGCGAGGCGCCGCCCGAGCCCAGCGAAGGTCTGCTGACGGCGCGCGAGGTGGAGGTCCTCAAACTCGCGGCCAAAGGCTACAACCACGCCGAGATCGCGCGACTGCTGGATATCAGCGCGCACACGGTGGCCTCGTATACGCGCCGCATCTACGAGAAGCTCGAGGTTCGCTCGCGCGCCGAGGCGATCTACGAAGCACAGCGACTGGGCCTGCTTGGTCATGCCGGCTGATCGCAGCGGGTTGCTGCTGGTGCTGCTGCTACCGCTGTCGTTGATCGTCGCGTTGAACTGGATGGTCGACACCGCGCCGCCCGATCCGATCTGGCGCATCACCCAGGCCGAGCGCGCGCTGGTCGAGGATGGCGCGGCGGGCACGTTCCAGCCGGTAAGCCTGCCGGATCGCGCGCCCTGGCGCCCCGAGAGTTCGCGGCAAACGGTGGTCTATCGCCTGGACTTCGTCCTGCCCGACAATGGGCCAAGGTTGTGGGCGCTGCTGGTGCGCAAACCCTATGCCGCAGTGAAAGTGTGGATCAACGGCGAATTGCTCGCCGACAGCGGCGTCGATCGGCTCGCGCTGCCGGAATACCGCTACGATGTGCGCTACAACGTCTCGCCCGGATTGCTCAGGGCGGGCGCCAATCAGATCCTCATCCAGTCGGTTGCTGCCACCTGGCGCGCCGGGCTGGGGGAAATCTGGTTGGGCGACTCCGGGCAACTGGCGCGCTACAAGGCGGCGCGCAATCGCGTCGAGAAAGACCTTCCCAGCATCGCGCTGCAGGTCATCGTGGGGCTGGCCGTGATCCTCGGTGGCGTCTACCTGGTGCGCCGTCAGGAGCCCGCATTCGGCTGGTTTTCCGGAGCATTGTTGCTGTGGGCGCTGCATACGCACACGGTGCTGCGCAACAGTGCATGGCTGGGCTCTCCGGAGTGGTCGCGACCGGTGGCGGCCGTGGCGCTGGCCTGGTTCGTCGTACTCGGCATGTTTTTCGTGCATCGACTGCTGGCATTGCATCGCCCACGCCTGGAACGTGCGGCGGTGGCGCTGATCGCCGCGGGCAGCGTCCTGATCTACCTGCCGTCCCTGGCGAATCGGCCGGATGCCTTCGAGCGTCTGGCCGAGTGGCTGTTCATTCCGCTGGTGTTGGCGATTGCGGCGAGCGTTACCTTCACGCTGATGCAGGCGCAGCGCCGAGGCAACAGCGAGGCCAGTGGATTGTTGTTGCTCGCCGGGACGCTGCTGGTGATCGGCATCCGCGACTGGATCTTCGATCTGGAATGGATCGGCGGCCCGGATTCGATGCGGTATCTGCCGTTCGCCGCACCGCTGGTGTTCGTGGTGTTCGGCGGCATGCTGCTGCGTCGCCATGTCGCCGCCTTGAACAGCGCAGAAGCCGCCAATCGCGATCTCGAGTCCAAGGTGCGCGACAAGACCGCGGAGATCGAACGCAACTGGCGCCACATCGCGTCGATCGAGCGCGAACGCGCGCGTTTCGACGAGCGCGACCGCCTGATGCGCGACATGCATGATGGCGTAGGCGGACACCTGGTCCAGGCACTGTCGCTGGCATCCGCTGGTCAGAGCGCCGAGCGCATTGCCGAGGCGGTGCAAGCCGGGCTGGACGATTTGCGCTTGCTGATCGATGCCAGCGACATCCATGTCGAGCGCCTCACCGATGTGCTCGCGCGCTTTCGCGAGCGCATGCAGCGCCGCCTGGGTGCCCTCGGAATCGATTTGATCTGGGACTTCACCTCGCTGCCGGAGTTGCCCGCGCTGACGCCCGAACGCACCGTTCACCTGCTGCGCATCCTGCAGGAGTGGCTGACCAACAGCCTGAAGCACGCGGCGCCAACGCGCATCGAACTTTGCTGCCAACGATTGCAGAGCGCCACCGGTCCGGATCGCCTGCTGTTCGAGTACCGCGACGATGGCCCGGGCCTGCCCACCGCAGCGGCTTCAGGCCGCGGATTGCTCAGCCTGCAGCAGCGCGCGCGCGCCCTCGGCGGCGAGCTGACGCTGTTGCCCGGCGCTGGTTTCGGCGCCCGGCTGCACTTTCCACTGCGCGCCGACGAGGTCTAGTGTGGTTTGCCATTAATTGGCTGAAGAAATTTCCGATGCATTTTGGCTCG
>CALEZI010000027.1 GCA_937928755.1 uncultured Rhodanobacteraceae bacterium
GCAAGCGCTCCGCCGCTTCGGGCAAGGGCTCTGCGCTGCCTCAGGGTTGCAACTGCAGTTTGAAGCGGATTTCCACCGCATTGGCGATGGTTTCCGGATCGGCCCACTCGCCGCTGCCGATGGCGAACTGGTCGCGCGCCAGCGTGGCCTTGCCGTCGATGCTGCGGCCATCGGCGCTCGGCGTGATGACCAGCGCCACCGGGTGCGTCGCGCCCTTCAACGTCAGCGTCCCCGGGCACGAAAGGCTGGCGCCGCTGGCGCTGCAGTCCGCGGTCGATACCCAGCGTGCGCTCGGGTGGGCTTGAACATCGAAAAACTCCGGCCCCCGCAGCGTCTCGTCGCGGTCGGCGTAATCGGTGTCGAGGCTGGCAACGTCGATCTCGGTGGCAAAGCGCGTGGCCAGCGGCTGCGCCAGGTCGAATTCCGCGGTGCCGGAAAAGCGCTTGAACACGCCGGGCACGGCCTCGCCGCCGTAGTCGCCGGTGAACCCGAGTTCGCTGTTGCTCGCATCGAAGCGAAAGGTGGCGGCATCGGCGGTGGAGGCCAGCAACAGCATTGGAAGAAGAATTCGAATCACGGGAAATCCATGGAAATTGGCGAGAACGCGGCATTCTGTGGGAGCGGGTTCATCCCGCGAGCTCTTGCCGTTCATACGGCAGAAGCTCGCGGGTTGAACCCGCTCCCACAGGTGAGGCCATCAGCGACTCCGTCGCGGCAGCATCCGCCTGAGCGTGTCGTCGCGATCAAAAAAGTGGTGCTTTAGCGCCGCCAGCACATGCAATGCAATCAAGGCCATCAGGGCCCACGCCAACCACTCGTGAGTCTGCTGCCAGAAAGCGAACATCTCCTTGTCGCGCGCCACCAGCGGCGGCACCTTGAACAGCCCGAACCAGGTCAGCGGAAATCCAGCGGCCGAGTTCTGCAGCCAGCCGGTCAACGGCATCGCAAACATCATCAGGTACAGCAGCCGATGCGTCAGTGTCGCGATGCGTAATTGCCACGCCGGAATCGACTCCGCGTACATCGGCGGCGGGTGGTAGGCGCGCCAGATCAGCCGCAGGGCGGCCAGCGCCAGGATCGTAAGACCGACCCACTTGTGCCAGGTGTAGACCTCGATCTTGGTCGGCGAGGTTTTCAGTCCGGTCATCCACACGCCGACGCCAAGCATGCCGATGATTGCCAGCGCCATCAGCCAGTGCAGCGCGATGGCGAAACCGCTGTAGCGCGGAACCGGTTCCGGGGCGAAGCCGAAGTTGGGGCGCTGGCGCATGTTGGCTCCTCGTAATACCCCCGGCCAGTCGGCCCGGCCGACTGGCATTTGGACGGATGCGAACCAGTGGTTCGGGGGAGCAAGGAGTCTTCTTGCTGTCTCCCCCGGCCAGTCGGCTCAGCCGACTGGCGTTCGGATGGATGGGAACCAGTGGTTCGCGGGAGCAAGGAGTCTTCTTGCTGTCTCCCCCCGGCCAGTCGGCTCAGCCGACTGGCGTTCGGATGGATGCGAACCAGTGGTTCGCTGGAGCAAGGAGTCCTCTTGCTGTCTCCCCCCGGCCAGTCGGCTTAGCCGACTGGCGTTCGGATGGATGCGAACCAGTGGTTCGCAGGCATCCATCCTCACCCCGCCGACGCCTCGATCTCGATGCGCACCTGCACCTCGTCGCTGATACCGCCAAGGTACTCCGAAATGCCGAAGGCGGAGCGCTTGATAGTGCCGCTGGCGGAGACGCCGAGGGCCGGCTTTTTGCTGAACGGGTGCGGGCCGGCCTGATTCAGCGTCGCCTGCAGGGTCACCGGCAGTGTGACGCCCTTCAATGTCAGGTCGCCACTGATGGTCATGGTCTTGTCGCCGGTCTTCTCGACCTTGCTGGAGACAAAGCGCGCGTCCGGAAACGCGGCGACATTGAACCACTTGTCGGCCGAGACATGTTCCTGCCAGGTGTCATCGCCGAGATCGATGCCGGCGACATTCAGGGTCGCGTCGACCTTGGCCGTGCTCCAGTCGGCGGCGTCGAAGCTGATCGTGCCGTCCTTGACGTGGAAGCGCGCGGTGCTATTCGACAGGCCCATGTGCAGCACGCTGGCGTGGACCTGCGTGTGCACCTTGTCGAACTGGTAAGTCAGGGCTTCGGCGCTGGCGCCGCTGGCGAAGGCGAGGGTGGCAAGGGCGAGCAAGGTGCGCATCTGCAGTTTCTCCAGTGAGATTGCTGTGAGTTCGCGACGCTACCTCGAAGCCGTCGCCGTCAACGTGAAGAGAGCTTGCGCGAAGCCGCGGGGCGCGCCAAGCTGACGCCCTTGCTGACGGGATTCAAATTTCTTGAATGGGTACTCAGGCCGCGCTCGATCTCGAAGCCATCGAACTGCTGGCGGTCATCGCCGAAACCGGCTCGATGGCTGCGGCCGCGCGCCGCCTCGGCAAGGTGCCGTCGGCCTTGACCTATCAGGTGCGCCGGCTGGAGGAGCGTCTCGACCTGCTGCTGGTCGATCGCCGCAGCGGGCGTGCGCAACTGACCGAATCTGCGCAGTTGCTGGTGCGTGAGGGACGCGACGTGCTGGCGGCGCTGGATGGCGCACTCACGCGCGCGCGCCGCGCCGCGCTCGGATTCGAGTCGGAACTGGTGATTGCCGTCGATGCGATCGTGCCGATCGATGTGCTGTGGCCGCTGGTCCGCGGTTTCGACGAACTTGCGGCGCCGACGCAGATCCGCTTCTGGCATGAGGTGCTGTCGGGCAGCTGGGAAGCGTTGCTCAGTGGGCGCGCCGATCTGGTCGTCGGTGCGCCCGGCGACGCGCCGGCCGATCACGCGGTGCGCATGCAGCCGCTCGGCCGCATCGAATTCGTTTATTGCGTGTCGCCGCAGCACCCGCTGGCGCGGGCCAGCGAGCCGCTGATGCCTGAGCAGATTGCGGCGCATCGCGCCGTTGCGGTCGCGGATTCGGCGCGGGCGATGCCGCGGCGTACCGCCGGCCTGTTACCCGGTCAGGCCGTCATGACCGTGCCGGATTTTCGTTACAAGATCGCCGCCCAGGTGGCTGCGCTGGGCTGCGGCTATCTGCCGCAGCACATGGCCGAGGCCGAACTGCGCGCGGGTCGCCTGGAGGCGAGGCAAACCGCCCAGGGCCAGGTCAGCCAGACGATCCACCTGGCCTGGCGCGAGCCGGTGCGCGGCCGGGCGCTGGCGTGGTTCATCCAGGCGTTCAGGGATGTGCGGTTTGGGGGGTGACGTCGCGAGTGGCTGCGAGGATTTGTGGGAGCGGGTTTATCCTGCGAGCCTTTCTTCTGCAGGCCGAAAAGCTCGCGGGATGAACCCGCTCCCACAGGTGAAGCGGAGCCGAAAAGCTCGCGGGATGAACCCGCTCCCACAGGTGAAGCGGTGCCGAAAAGCTCGCGGGATGAACCCGCTCCCACAGGTGAAGCGGAGCCGAAAAGCTCGCGGGATGAACCCGCTCCCACAGGTGGAGCGGAGCCGACAAGCTCGCGGGATGAACCCGCTCCCACAGGTGGAGCGGAGCCGAGAAGCTCGCGGGATGAACCCGCTCCCACAGTTAAGGCGAAGCCGAAAAGCTCGCGGGATGAACCCGCTCCCACAGGTGGAGCGGAGCCGACAAGCTCGCGGGATAAACCCGCTCCCACAGAGAGCTTGCTTCCTCAGGCCCGGCCTCAACTCCCGCGCCGCCGCAGGAAGTTCAGCAGGTCCATGCGCGTGATCAGGCCAATGAAGCGATCGCCGTCGACGACGATGGCGACGTGGCCGCGCTCGAACAGCGGCATCAGCTCGTTGACGTCGGTGCGTACATCGACCAGATCGAGCTTGGTGATCATCGCGTCCGCCACCGGGCACTGGAACTGGCACGGATTGTTGTGCACCTTGAGCAGCACATCGGACTCGTCGACGATGCCGACGATGCGGTCGCCGTCCATCACCGGCAACTGCGAAACGTCGTACAGCTTCATGCGCTGGTAAGCCACCGTCAGCGTCTCGTTCGGGCGCACCACGATGGTGTCGCGCTCCGAATACGGGCGGTTGATCAGATCCCGGAGGTCGCCGGTGGACTCGCGCGTGATGTAACCGTTGTCGCGCATCCAGTAGTCGTTGTACATCTTCGACAGGTACTTGTTTCCAGTGTCGCAGACGAATGCGACCACCTTCTTCGGCGTGGTCTGTTCGCGGCAATAGCGCAGCGCCGCGGCGATCACCGTGCCAGTGGAACTGCCGCCAAGAATGCCCTCGCTGCGCAGCAGTTCGCGCGCCACTTCGAAGCTCTCGCGGTCGCTGATGGCGTAGGCTTTCTTCACATGCTCGAAATCGCTGATCGCGGTCAGGTAATCGCCGCCGATGCCCTCGACGGTCCAGCTGCCGCCGCTTTTGTCGAGCACCTTGTCATTGACGTACCTGGTGAGTACCGAACCGACCGGATCGGCCAGGATCAGTTCGACGTGCGGCGCCGCGCGCGTGAAGAAGCGCGACAAGCCGGTCAGCGTGCCGCCGGAGCCGACGCCGAACACCATCGCGTCCATGTCGTGGCCCATCTGCTGCCAGATTTCCGGGCCGGTACCGAACTCGTGCGCGGTGGGATTGGAATCGTTGCCGAACTGGTTGATGTAGATCGCACCCGGGGTCTCCTCGGCGATGCGCCGCGCCATGTCCTGGTAGTACTCGGGATGACCCTTGGTGACGTCTGAGCGCGTCAGTACCACCTCGGCGCCCATCGCCTTCAGGTTGAAGATCTTCTCGCGGCTCATCTTGTCCGGCACCACCAGCACCAGTCGATAGCCCTTCTGCTGTGCCACCAGCGCCAGCGCCAATCCGGTATTGCCGGCAGTGCCCTCGACGATTGTCGCGCCCGGGGACAACTTGCCGCGGCGCTCGGCGTCTTCGATCATGACCAGACCAATGCGGTCCTTGATCGAACCACCGGGGTTGGTCGACTCCATCTTGAAGTAGAGCTCGCAGACGCCGGTGTCGATGCGCTGATTGCGCACGATCGGCGTATTGCCGATCAGTTCGAGCACATTGTTGTAGACCGCCATGATCATCTCCCCCGCGGCGCACGCTTCAGCGCGTCGCCCATGATGTGTGAAGGGGTGCAAGACTGCACCAGGATGGGGTGGAGAACCAGCGTTGCGCATGGTCTGCAGGCGCATGACGGAACTTGCGCTGCCGCTTTGCTGCTATCGCGGGGGCGGGGCTTGCTCCGACGCTTTGTTGCCCTTGTAGAGCGGAGCTTGCTCCGCTGCCTTGTTGCCGAGCAAGCTCGGCACTACAAGAGCACGACGCGCTTTGTTGCCGAGCAAGCTCGGCACTACAAGAGCATGACGCGCCTTGTTGCCGAGCAAGCTCGGCACTACAAGAGCACGACGCGCTTTGTTGCCGAGCAAGCTCGGCGCTAAAAGAACACGACCAGCGGTCGCTGGACGCATGGCCGGCGGAGTGTCGCCCGCTGGTGCGGACGTGGCGATAATGCTGGCTCCGTGTCGCCCTTCAATGCCATGAACCGCAATCTGATCATCCCGATTGTCCTGCTCGATGCGCTGGCGGCGATGCTGCTGGCGATCGGCGCGCTAGCGTACCTGCAGCCCGACATCGACTTCCTGGCGCCGATCACCCGGCTCGGACTGGCGCTTCCGATGATCGTGATCGGTGTCGTGCTGATGCTGATCTGCGCGCCGTTGATGTGGCGCTGGTTCCTCGCCTCGATGCGCGAGCGCAGCCGCTGAGTCGCGCCGGCGTTTGTCATTTTGGCTTCATGCGATTGCCGCGAGGCGTTCATTCGAAAGGTCCGAGGCGTTCATGCGCCCTGCGCAATGCGGTTCATTGTCCTGGCAAAGACTGCGGCTCAAGGAGTCGAGAACTCCGTCACGCCTACCGGAGCAATACACGCATGAACCGCAAGATCCTGATCGCCGCTCTGACCCTCGCCGCAGCGCCCGCCTTCGCCCAGGACGCACGCGTCTACAGCGCCAACATCACCGAAAGCGAAGTGACCGCGGCACAGCGGGCGTGGGGCGATGCGCTGGTCGCCATAAGCAAGGCCTACGAGACCGGCGGCCGGGGGGCGGCCTCCGAACTGGCGAGCAAGGTGCTCGACGATGCCTACGGCTACAACCTCGGGCCGGTGCTGTTCAAGCCGACGCTGACCGAAGCCCCGCAGACCTTTCGCACGACCAAGGAAGGCGCGCTGGCCTACTTCGTCGGCGGCAACAAGGACTATCCGAACGACAGCGGATTTGCGCTGAAGGGCTGGACCAAAGTCGAGATCAAGAATGCCGCGATTCACATCAACGGCGACGTCGCCTCGACGATGGGCAATGTCATGATCACCAACAAGGACGGGTCGGTGACCACGGTGGACAAGACGTGGAAATTCAAGAAGTCGGACGACGGCAAGTTGCGCATCGTGTTGCACCACAGCTCGCTGCCGTATTCCAGCTGAGCGTGCGTCTGGCGTAGCGATGATTCGCACGCGGCTGTCCATCGCATTCGCCCTGCTCAGCGCGCTGGCGCTGAGTCAGGGCATTTTTGCGTGGTGGGCGGCGTCGACCGCGGCGCGCTTTGCCGAGCGCAAGGCGGTCGCCTCGGGCATGGAGGCCGAATACGAGTCGCTGGGCGGCAACAAGCAGCGCCTCAAGGTCTGGTTCGCCGAAGCGATGCTTACCGGTAATGCGCCGGCGATTACCCGCGTGACGCTGGTCGGGCGCATGGAAGACAGCCTGCGTGAGTTGCGCACGCTGGCCGAACGCGACGCGCGGGTGCGCGGCGGTCCGTCGCCCGAGGGGCCGATCGTCGCCACGCTGGAGCGCAACATCCAGACCATGGCGGACGCGGTGCGCGACGCCGTGCCTTTGATCCCGACCGGCGATCCCGCGGAACGCTGGCGCACGGTGCTCGAAGCCTTTGATCGGCTCTCGGGCCAGGACATGCGCGAGGTGATCCGCGAGGCGATCCTGCGCCAGGACCGCCTCGCAAAGGAGGAATCGGGTCGGCTGGCCGACGCGCTGCAACTGGCACGTCGCGCCAACATCGGTCTGGCGGCGCTGGCTGTGTTGTTTGGCGCGTTTGCCGTTTGGTACTTCGTGACCCACCTGCAGCAACCGTTCGCGCGATTGTCCGATGTGACGGCGCGCTTCGCCCACGGCGAGCTGAACGCGCGCACCGGCCTGGCCGGGCACGATGAATTCGGTCGGCTCGGCGCGCTGCTCGACTCGATGGCCTCCAGCCTGCAACAGGCGCAGGCGCGCGATATCGAAGTGCAACGTTCGCTCGACGAACTGGTGGCGGCGCGCACGCGTTCGGTGATGCAGGCGCAGGAGGCGATGCTGCGCGTCGAAGGGCGGCGCCGGCAATTTTTTGCGGAAGTCAGCCACGAGTTGCGCACCCCGGTGACCGTGATCCGCGGCGAGGCGGACATCGCGCTGCGCGCTGGCGACGATCCGGGCGAACTGAAAACCAGCCTGCGGCGCATCAACGATGCTGCGAAAGATCTGTCGGCGCGCGTGCAGGACCTGCTGGATGCAGCGAACAGCGGTTCGCACGACTATGCCTTCGTGCTGGCGCCGCATTCATTGCCGCAACTGGTGCACGCTGTCGTCGCCCAGATGCAGGCGTTGGCGCGCTATCGCGGCATCGCGCTGACCTTGGAGCCACTGCCTGAATGCAGCGTCGTCGCCGACGGCGAGCGCCTGCAGCAGGCCTTGACCACCGTGCTCGACAATGCGCTGCGCTATACGCCGGAGGGCGGACAGGTTGCGGTCAGCGTGCTGCTGCAGGACGAGGGCGTGTCGATTCGGGTCGATGACGACGGGCCGGGAATGAGCGAGCATGATCTGGCGCATGCGCTCGACGCGCGCTTTCGCGGCCGTGCGGCCGGTGCGCATCCAAGCGGCGCCGGACTCGGGTTGTCGATCGCCGACCGCATCCTGCAGGCGCACAGCGGATCGATCGAGCTGTCCGCGCGCGAGCCGCATGGCCTTCGCGTACAGTTGCATCTGCCCTTGCACGTGGACGAGACATGAACCTGCTGGTGGTCGAAGACGACGCGCGCGTGGCCGACTTCCTGACACGTGGTCTGCGTGCCGAGGGCTATCGCGTGCAGACCCTGAAGTCCGGCGAAGAGGCCCTTGCGCTGGCGCGCCAGGAGCCACCGGGATTGATCCTGCTCGATGTCATGCTGCCCGGCATCAGCGGCATTGAAGTGTGCCAGCAGCTCCGCGCGGCGCGGATCGCGACACCGGTGCTGATGCTGACGGCGATGGGTACGGTGCAGGATCGTGTCGCCGGACTGCGTTGCGGCGCCGACGATTACCTGACCAAGCCGTTTGCCTTCGAGGAACTGCTGGCGCGCATCGAAGCGCTGCTGCGCCGGCCACCGGCAATGGTCGAGCGCAGCGCAGTGCTCAGCGTCGGACCGATATCCTTCGACCGCGAACGGATGATCGTGACGCGCGACGGCGAGCCCGTCGCCATGACCGCGCGCGAGCTGGCGCTGCTGGAATTGCTCATGAGTTCGCCAGGTCGCCTGTTCAGCCGCGAGCGCATCCTGGCCAATGTTTGGGGCGTCGACGAAGATCCGCTGACCAATGTCGTCGACGTCTACATCCGTCGCCTGCGTGCGAAACTCGACGCCGACGGCCCGTCGATGATCAGCACCGTGCGCGGGCTGGGGTATCGGTTCGAGGCGCCGTGATCGGCCATGGCCGAAAAACCGGGGTCAGAGTGCAGTTTCGACCATGTCGTCGACCGATGGCAGGCCAAAGGAAACTTCACTCTTACCCCGGTTTTGGAAAATGGGAAAAGGAAAACGGAAAATGGGAAGAGCAGCGCAGGGTATCGGTTGTCCCTCGGCGGACAGGCGAGAATTGACCTTTTGGATCCGGATTGCCTCAGCGCCCGCTCTTGATCTTCCCCTTTCCCCTTTCCCCTTTTCCTTTTTCAGTTTCATTTCGCCTGATACGGAAACAACCTGCGTTCCACCCACGCCAACCCGTGGTCTATCGCCCACGCGATCAGACCAATGATGGCGAGGATCAGGAAGATGTGTTCGGTCAGGCCGCGGCGCTGGCTGATGTTGAGCATCGCGCCGAGGCCGTGCGGGGCGTTGATCAGTTCGGCCAGCATGATGTAGCCAAAGGACAGGCCGAACAGCCCGCGCAGTCCGCGGTACATTTCCGGTAGCGCGGTCGGCACCAGCACCTTGAGCACGATCTGGCGGTCATTGGCGCCGAGCGTACGCGCGGTATCGACGTAACGGTCCGGTACGGCGAGGATCGATGCCGCCGCGGTGGCGAAGACGAACGGCACCGCGGCGACGAAGATGAACATCACCTTCTGCGTCTCGCCGATGCCGAACCAGAGGATGGTCAGCGGAATCAGTGCCGCGACTGGCACGTTGCTCATCGGAATCACGATCGGCTTGAGGAAGGCGTCGAGCGCGCGCCAGGAGCCGGCCAGCACGCCAAGTGGAACGCCGATCAGCAGCGCCAGCGAGAAACCCATCAGCACGCGCGTCATGGTCGCCGCGATGCTCTGGCCGAGATTGCGCTCGAACAGCAGGTTTGGAATGGCGCCGATGACCTCGCCGGGGCTGGGCAATATCGTCGGCGAGATGAAGCGCTCTTCCGCCGGCCCCAGTGTCAACGCAAACCAGAAGAAGCCGACCAGCACCAGACAGGTCGCCGCCAGCAGCTTGCCGATCGCCGCCGCCGGCGGCTGCCGCAGTTCCAGTGACCACCAACTCCTCGCCATCGTGCCTCTCCCTGGTGCAAGCGCGTGCAGGCTATCAAGAAAGGCGCGGGTGCGGATGGTCCGGACAGGCTGGATTGCATCGGCTCAGCGACGCGCGCATCAAGTGCGGGGCACGGGGCGCGGGGCACGGGAGGAGCTCCGGCGTCGCTTGGCTCCTGGTGGGTCCAGACTTGTCTGGACGCTTTTCCGGATCGAAGCGTGAAGCCGAGCTTTCCGGACGCTCGTCCGGCAGTCCTGGCCAGAAGCGTCCAGACAAGTCTGGACCCACAGAAGCGGGAGGAGCGTCCAGACAAGTC
>CALEZI010000028.1 GCA_937928755.1 uncultured Rhodanobacteraceae bacterium
TACTTGTGGGAGCGGGTTTATCCCGCGAATGCTCTCGCGGAATGAATCCGCTCCCACAGCTTACGGAATGAATCCGCTCCCACAGGCGATGTGGCCTCAGGTGTGCTCGCCGGCCACTTCCGGCGGTACCACCGGCGGGTGTCTGCGCGTCGCCACTTGCAGCACTGCCACGGCGGCCAGCACGATCAGCATGCCGGCGATCAGGCGCGAGCCCAGCGCCTCGCCGCCGAGCGCCCAACCGAGCAGCACCGCGATCACCGGATTGATGTAGGAGAAGCTGCCGGCGCGCGCCGGGTGCCAGACGCGCGCCAGGTACAGGTACGACGCGAAGGCGATGCACGAGCCGCCGACAATCAGATAACCCGCCGCCAGCCACGCGCGCGTGCCGATGGCGCCATGCTGGGTGAACTCGCCGAAACTGGCGGTGATCACGACACCAAGCAAGCCACTGAACAACATCTGCAGCCCGGCGTTGGCGAACAGGCCGCCGCTGTGCACGTGCGCGCGCTGGTGCAACGAAGCCCAGGACCACGCCACCGGCGTCAGCAGGCACACCAGCGCCGCGAGCGGGTCGATCGCGTCGACCGCGCTCGGCCACATCACCAGTGCCACGCCGGCGAAACCGAGCGCCACCGCCAGCCAACCGAGCGGCCGCATCGGATCGCTGCGCAGCGACAGCAAGGCCAGCCACACCGGAATCGGCGCCTGCAGCACCGCGCCGACGCCGCTCGGAATGAACTGCAGCGACCATGCCGTCAGCACGTTGGCGGCGCCGGCCATCAGCAGTCCAGCCAGCAGCAGCGATGGCAGTTGCTCGCGGCGCACCCAACGCTCACCGCGCAACCAGGCGATCGCCAGACACAGCAGTCCGGCGGTCAGGAAACGAACGGTGGCAAGTCCCAGCGGCGTGAAATCGACCAGCGCCCATTTGTGCGCCAGCCAGGTTGAGCCCCAGATCGAGGAACAGGCGAAGAAGGCGAGCCAGGGCAGCATCGGGTTGGCGTGTTTGGGTCGTATGCAATGAGTCTGCCGCAGGACCGCATGGCAGAAGCGGGGCACGGAGCACGGGGCACGGGAAGGGCCTCCATCAACAGCGTCCAGACAAGTCTGGACGCAGAAGAGCAAGGGCTCCCACAGAGTTGGCTTTTGTGGGGCCAGACTTGTCTGGACGCTTTGATTCAGTTGCAGGGAAAGCGCCCAGACAAGTCTGGACCCACCAAAGCCAGAGCGGCAACTTGCCGGCTATCACTCCCGCCAGACCAGCGTCGCCATCCTCCCGCTGCGGGCGCCATCGCGGCGATACGAGTGAAAGTCGCCCGCCGCCACGACCGTGCACCAGTCGCCACTGCTCACTTTGACAACGCCCAGCGCGACAAGACGCCGCCTTGCCAATCCAGCCAGATCCGCATGCCAGCGGTCGTCGTTTCCGCGCTGAAAGAAGTCTGCGGCACCGGGGTCGCTGTCGACAAACGCCGCGCGCACTTCGGGGCCGACCTCGAAGGCGCGTTGGCCGATCGCCGGGCCCAACCATGCATGGATCGAAGCGGGCGCGGCGTGCATCGCCGCCAGCGTCGCTTCGATCACACCGGCCGCCAACCCACGCCAGCCGGCATGGATGGCCGCGACTTCATCGCCGTCGGCCGCGGCGAGCAGGATCGGCAGGCAGTCGGCGGTCTGGATCACCGCCGCCAGCCCGCGTCCACGCACGATGCAGGCATCCGCGACAGGAGCCGACCCACCCCGCTCCTGTAGAGCGGAGCTTGCTCCGCTGCTCTTCGCGAGTTCCAGGCGAGCAAGCTCGGCTCTACCAGATCCTTGCTTGCGTTGCTCCTGTAGAGCGGAGCTTGCTCCGCTGCTTTCCGCGGGTTCCAGCCGAGCAAGCTCGGCTCTACAAGAGCCTTGCGCCGGTTGCTCCTGTAGAGCGGAGCTTGCTCCGCTGCTCTTCGCGGGTTCCAGCCGAGCAAGCTCGGCTCTACAAGAGCCTTGCGTGCGTCGCTCCTGTAGAGCGGAGTTTGCTCCGCTGCCGGGTTCCGCCGACACGATCATCACATCGGTGCCATGCACCTGCTGCAGCCACACCGGCTCGTGCGCCAGTCCGAGCGATTCGCGCAACAGCCCGCGGTTGCGCATCACGGCCTTCGCATCGTCGCCGCAGCGCTGCCCGTAGTTCGCCCGGTCGAAGGGCGACGCAGAAACCCCTGCGAACCGCCGCGTCGCCGTGCCGCCGCGTACACCGGTCGGCAATCCGGTCGCCTCGATCCAGCCTTCGAGTTCGCGCGAAGTCATTGTTCAGAGGTTCCGCAACGCCTCCAGCAAAGCCCGGAAATCCTGCGGCAGCGGCGCGCTGGCGCGCACCTCGTCGCCATGACGCGGATGCGCGAACACCAGCGTCTCGGCGTGCAGCGCCTGGCGCTTGAACGCGCGCAAAACCTCGCGCAGGGGCTCGCTGGCACCCGCCGGCAGGCGGAAACCGCCGCCGTACAGCGGGTCGCCGACGATCGGCCAGCGCAGGTGCGCCAGATGCACGCGGATCTGGTGGGTGCGGCCGGTTTCCAGCGCCACCCGCAGCAAGGTGTGCGCGGCGAAACGTTCGGCGACACGGTAGTGGCTGACCGCCGGCTTGCCGTTTTCGACCACCGCCTGGCGCAGGCGATCGGTCGGATGGCGGCCGATCGGCGCATCGATGGTGGCGCCGGCGATCACCCGGCCGAACACCAGCGCCAGGTACTCGCGGCTGACCGCACGCTGCGCCAGCGCCTTGACCAGCGCATGGTGCGCCTCGGGCGTACGCGCGACGACCATGACGCCGCTGGTGTCCTTGTCCAACCGATGCACGATGCCGGCACGCGGCAATGCGCTGAGCGCAGGATCGCGGTGCAGCAGGGCGTTGACCAGGGTGCCGGCGCGATTGCCGGCGCCCGGATGCACCACCAGTCCGGCCGGCTTGTTGATCACGTAAAAGTCCGGGTCTTCGACCACCACGTCGATATCGATCGCTTCCGGCGCATCGATGGTCTGAATCTCGGCTTCGACGCTCAGCGACACTCGCTCGCCGCCGCGCACCGGCGCTCGCGGGCGAGCGACCACGCCATCCACCAGGATCTTGCCCTCCTTGATCCAGGCGCTGAGCCTGGAGCGCGAGAACTGCGGGAAAGTCTGCGCCAGTGCGGCATCGCAGCGCATGCCACCGGCGCTCATCGGGATGCTGCCTTCGAGTGTTTGATTGTCCGCCATGGCCGCACTGAGTCGAGAAAGAGAAGTCGCGGACCCGCATCCGAACCGAGGATCAAGCGCGCCTGAACCGCCTGCACCTGCAGTTGAGCAGCGCGGTCGGCCGTGTAGGCTATCATCGCGCGCCTCGATTGCCGGGATCTCACTCTTCGTGCGCAAACTGTCGACAGCCGCCCGCGCGGTACTCATCGCCCTGTTGCTCGGATTGCTGGCCGCTTGCGGCAGCACCATCGAGCAGGAGACCGAGACCCTGCCGGTCGAGCAACTCTACTCCGAGGCCAAGGCTTCGCTCGACTCCGGCAACTTCGAGCGGGCGGTGCGCTATTACAAGCGCCTGACCTCACGCTTTCCGTTCGGCGATTTTGCCGAACAGGCGCAACTCGACCTGGCCTACGCGCAATTCAAGCGCGCCGAATACGACGATGCGCTGAGCACGGTGAACCGCTTCATCAAGACCTACCCGGCGCATTCGAAGATCGACTACGCCTTCTACCTGCGCGGCCTGGTCAACTTCGAACGCAACCGCAGCTACATCGACCGCATCATTCCCTCGCAAGCCGGCAACCGCGATCTGGTTTCGGCGCGCCAGTCGTTCAACGATTTCGGCGAGATGCTGCGGCGTTATCCGGAGAGCAGTTACGCGCCGGACGCGCGCCAACGCATGGTGTTCCTGCGCAACGATCTGGCGCACTACGAGTTGACCGTGGCGCGTTACTACTACCGCCGCGGCGCTTTTGTCGGCGCGGTCAATCGCGCCAAGTACATCGTCGAGAACTACCAGCAGGCCGAACAGATCCCCGACGCGCTGGCGATCATGGCCATGTGCTACGAGGCGCTCGGCCAGCCGGAGCTGGCCGCGGACAGCAAGCGCGTATTGCAGATGAATGCGCCGGATCATCCGTACCTGACCGGCGTATCCGAAGAAGATGCCAGCTTCTGGAGCCGGCTCTGGCCGTTCTGAACTGACCGGCAGGCAGCGTTTCTGCAGAGTCCTATCGCCTGCCGGGGCCAACGCTGCGGGTCATTGAGTAATCGTTCATGGCCGCCGACTCTGCAGCAACCACGTTTGGTCTGAGCGAAAACGTTCCTCAGTCCCGGTGGGGCACGCGCGCCTTTGCGCTCATGATGGCGACCGTCGGCGCCTGGTTGGTCTGGTCGCTGCTGGTCGTCAATATCGAGTTCGATGATGGTTACGCAACCATCGTCAACAGCCAGTATTTCCTCGGCATCAGCGATGACTACCTGTGGTCGCGGGCGCCGATGCTAGCCTGGCTGCTGATGCCGGCCGAGTGGTTTGCCAACGTCCTCGACCTGCATCCGCTTGATGTCCGTCCACATCATTTGTTGATGGCATCCATCCACCTTGGCTATTTCTGGGGCGTGTGGCGACTGCTTCGCGGTCGCTTCGGCAGCAACCCCTCCACGCTGATTGCGTTTGCTGCCGCGATCCCGACCGTGGTGTTCTTCAGCTACGCCGCGTTCATCAGCAGCGATCTGTTCCCCGGGTTGATTGCCTTGGCGATGCTGCTGCTGGCAGATCGATTCGCGGCACGGCCGCGACTATCGACCTGGCTGGCGCTGGTGGCGCTGGGCGCCTTCGCTGCGCTGGTCAAGCACATGTACGGCGCGATCTGGCTCGCAGTGTTGGTGGCCCACGCATGCCTGCTGGCGGTGGGGCCAAAGCGGAACTGGATGTTGTTTGTGCAACTCGCCGTTGGCGCAGCGGTGAGCGCTGTGATTTTCTGGTTCGCCTACGCGGCGGTGTTGCGAAGCAGTTTTCCCGAGGTGGCACTGGCGCTGCGGCCAGCGCATCAGATGCACGCACTGGTGACCACGTTCCAGCAGGAAGGCCCGATTGCCTCAATCGTCTACCAATGGGTTTATCTCCGGAACCTGTCGATCTACGGCATTCTGGCCATGTCGCTGGTTTTGCCCGGCGTATTCCTCGCATGGCGCAACGGTGATCGGCTGCAGCGCAGCATCGCCATTGCCTGGATCGTGCTGTTCGTTGTCATGCACGCCGTCAGTTTCAAGGAAGCGCGCTATCTGGCCTATCTGGCCCCGTTGACGGCTTTTCTGATCGCGCCAGTGATCGCGCAATTGCTGCGCTGGCAGCGGCTTTACGGGCTGCCGATCGGCGCGCTGCTGCTGCTGGATCTGGGATTTGCGACCCGAGAAGCGGTGCGAATTGCGGCGCCGTTCTACCAAGGCCAGGTGCAGGAGTTTCTGGCGCCACTACCGCCAGCTTCCTCGCTCAAGGCCCCGATCATCTTCACCCGGTACCTGAGCTTTCTGACGCCCGAACAATATGCCTTCTTCGGCGATCGTTACCACCGTATCGTCAATCTCAACCGTGACCAGATTCGCCTGCTCTACGGCTATCCCGCCCAGATGGTGCGCTCGGTTCATGACGCAAAGTCGCTCGCCACGGAGGCCTTCTCTCCCGGCAGCATCTTCATCTTTGTCAATGACGTGGCAGCGCGGGTTCCGCCAATTCACAGCGACAATCGAACCACGCTGCAACCGCACTTTGTCCAGTTCGTTGCAGTGGCTGAAACCCTGAACCTGCGCCGCGATGGCGACGACTATCGCTGGGACGGCGTTTCAAATCACCCGATTCTGCTGCTGCGCAAAGATGGCGTCGATGCGGAACCACTGACGTCCTTCGACCGCTTTCCGGTGGCGGCGACCGTCGCCCAGCAAGGACTCAAGGTCGCGCCAGAACATCTGCAGGTGCTCGCCTTTCGCATCCACTCAATGTGCGATCTCACGGGTTGCCGCCGCTATTGATGTACCCCAACCCGGAAGGCCAGACGCTCGGCGGCGAGCACGCGCGAGACTCCTGCAGTTAGACTGGTTCGTGGCCATGCGCCCGCAATGGGCCGGCCATCCGACCGGAACTGGATGCGGCGTCGATAAACGTCGGTGAGGCTGCTGCTGCTGGTGACGATTCTCGGCATCCGGTGCGCTACCCGTTTGAAGGTGGCGACAATCTCGGAGATCGTGGTCGCCTGCTCCGAGGCGATGATCTTCATGGTCGACCGCGACCCGCACGCTCCAGACCGTACCAGGGCGACCATGGCGTCGGCGGCATCGTCGACTGCGAGATAGTCGCGGATGGTGTCGAGCGGCACGTAGATGTGGATCGGCTGGTTGAGCACGACCCTGCGCGCCATTTCGGCGATCAGCCCCTGGCGTTTCCCGATTCTGGGTTGCGGCCCGTACAGCGTCGCGATGCGCCCGATTACGGCGCGGGTACTTCGATGCGCGGCGGAAAAGTCCTGAAGCCGCTGCTCCTGCGCCAGCTTTCCGTGCGCGTAGGCGGTGGTGGGCGCGATGTCGGTCGCTTCGCTGATCACCTCGGCCGCGCTGCCGGCGTAGATCGCTCCCGCCGAGCTCGCCAGAGCCAGCGTACCCGGCGACTGCAGCAATCCGGGTTGCTCGCTCGCGGCAGCGAGCAGCGCCTGCAGCAGGCGGGTCTCGGCCGCCATCGAGTCAGCACTGCTGGCCATGGTCCCAAGTCCGGCGGCCCAATAGATCTCCCAGCACTGACCCGGCGCAAGCACTGCCGCAAAGGCACGGGTAGCCGATTCGAGCTGTCGCCGCAGCCGCTCCTCGTCGCACCAGTCGAAGCGCTCCTGCGGGACGAATACCTGCGTTCCTTCGTGGATCAGTCGGCGCCACAACGCTGCACCGAGCATGCCGCCCCTGCCCACGATCCAGGCCAAGGTCATCGCGGCTTTCCGGACCGCGTGGGCCTCGAACTGACCACATACAACGGCCTGCCCATGGCGATGCCGAGCGTGATCGCCAGGTATTCGGCGATCACGCCCAGCGACATCAGGATCACCCCGGAGAAGGCCGAGATCACGATCAACAGCGAGGTCCAGCCCGGCACCGTGTCGTTGGTGAAGTACTTGCCGTAGATCGCGTAGGCGGAGAGTCCGAACGCCAGGAACAGCGACACGACTCCCATCAGGGTGATCAAGCGCAGCGGTCGCGTGCCCGAGGTCAGGATCAGCGTCCAGAAATGGTGCAACAGCTTGAGCCAGGAATAGCTGGACCTGGGCTCAAGTTCACTGCGCAGTTGGACCGGGCAACTGCCGATTCTGCCCACCATCCAGAACAGGCCCACGTCGAGGTAGACGCCATGCCCGCAATAGGCGGCGAGCGTGCGCGCCGTTTCGCCGTCGATCAAACGATAACTGTTGAACAGCACCTTGCCGTCGCTGCCGAGCAGTCTCGCGGCGATGCGTTTTGCGCTGCGACTGGCGAAATTGCGCAGCCAGCCGTGCGGCGGCGGATTGGTGGGGCGCGCGTACACCAGTTGCAGCGAAGCCTGGTGGGCGACATCCAGCATGCGTCCGATATCGGCCGTGTTCTGCTGCCCGTCCTCGTCGATGGTCACGACCCAGTCGCCGGTGGCGCTGGCCATGCCCGCCATGGTCGCCGCATGTTGCCCGTAATTGCGCGAGAGCCAGACGATGCGCGCGAATGGACAGGTCAGCGCGATCTGCTCGAGAACCGCGTCGGAGCGATCCGGGCCGCAATCGTGGACCAGGATCACCTCGCAAACCCGAAAGTTCAGGCCACCCGGGGTCGTTTGCTGCTCGGTCAGCGGCCGGATTTCCGCGAGCACGGTCGGCAGCGTCTGCTCGCCGGCATAGACCGGAATGACGATCGAAACACGAATGCTGGTGGGGCTCATGCGGTGTTTTCCTGCGGTTTCGTCGTGCGCGGCAGGTCAGCGCCTGACCACGGCGATGAGCGATACGCCAAACGGGAAGGACAGATAACGCAGCAGCGACGACTCGATCCCGAAGATCCGCGTGAGCGCCGCGTTGACGTGACGGTTGGGCAATTCCAGATCGCGGGCGCCGCTGCGGTTGAACAGCCGGTTGAGGGTCCGCACGAACAGCGCAACGGGAAACAACAAGGTGTTGAAGTAGGAAATGCGGTCGATCGCAAAACCCGCCTGGCGCAGTTTGGCCTCGAGTTCGGCGCGGGTGTAGCGCCGTTTGTGCTGATTGATGTCGTCGAACTCGGTCCACAGGAACATGAAGGCCGGCACGGTGATGATCGCCATGCCGCCGGGCACCAGCCGCGAGCGAATCGCCCGCAGCGATTCGACATCGTCATCGATGTGCTCGATGACGTCGAGTGCCGTGATCAGGTTGAAGGATGCGGCGTCGTAGGGGATCTGATCCGGCAATTGTCCGGCGCGAACGCTGCCGCCGAAGATTTCCCGGCTGAGCACGATCGCCGCGTCGGCATTGTCCATGCCAGAGGTCTCGCCGAACTGCCCCAGCGCATTCAGCATCAGACCGGCACCGCAGCCGATATCGAGTACGCGGGAGTCATCGGGCGTCTGGAAATGCCTTGCGATCATGTCGACGACGATCTTTCGGCGCGCAACAAACCACCAGTGCCTTTGTTGCACGCTGGAGAACAGCCGGTACATCTCGATATTCATTTCAGCCGTCGCCCTCCTGCGAGTCCGGCGAGCGACGCCGATCTGCTCGCGAATCCGCATTGCCGACTTGCGCGAAATCCCGGCGCGAGCGATTGTGCTCGCCCGATTTCGCCACGCCGTTCGACTGCCATGCGTACTGCCTGCCCGTCACTGCTGCTCGGTTGCTCCCTGCTGCTGGCAATGGCTCGCGCCGGCGCGGCGCCGAACGCCCTGCCAGACTACCTCAGCTTCCAGTTGCAGGCGCGCGGCGGCGCCAGCGTCGCGCCGGCGCAGTTCAACCTCTCGGCCGGCGCGAGCGTCGACAGCGCCACGGTCGACCTCGACGATGCCGGCAGAATCGCCGCGCGCGTGCGCGTGCCCACCGGGCAGCCCGGCGACGATGGCAATCGCCATGTGTTCGTCGGCCAGAACGGCACCGGCTTCAATGTCAGCGAGGGTCCGGTCGGATCGTCGATCAGCGCGCCGCGCGTGGCGGCGGACGGCAAGGTCTGGTTCGCCGCCAACCTCGCCGGTGGCGGCGCGGCGGCCGGAATCTACCGCTACGATCCAGTCAACTTGAGCACCGTGCGCGTGACCGGCTTGCCGAGCGGCACGATGTCGTATTTCAGCGCGCGCGGCAATGCGGCCGGGCAAGTCGGCTATCTCGCGGAGTTCGCGTCCGGCAGGGCCTGGGTGTCGTTCGCGAGCGCGGCTGCCGATGTCCATCTCGAGGACCGTTCGCGCAACGCCGCCAGCCCCTACATCCTCCTGTTGCCACCGAGCTTCGACGAAGAGCGCTTGATGGCTGGCAAGGTGGTGCTGTTCAGCGGAGGAAACGAACGGATCGTCGCCAAGGACAATCGCATTGGCGATGCCGTGGTGCTCGCGCGCACCGTGGGCGAGGATGCCGGATCGCCCTTCGTGGCCTTCGACGACGAGGTCGGGATGTCGCGCACTGGCGGTCGCGTGGCCTTCGTCGCCGACCTCGTGGACGGCGCGCGCGGCGTGTTTCGCAGCGATGCGCCGGGCAGCATCGTCGAGATCGCGCGCACCGGCGACCCGGGCCTGAGCGGCGTCGAGTTCATTGCGCCAGCGGTCAATGACGACGGCCTGGTTGCTTTCCGCGGTGTCGACAGCAACGGCAAGGAGGCGCTGTTCGTCGCTGACGATGCCACGCTGCGCCGCGTGATCGGCCGCGGCGACCCGATTGCGACCGACCTCGGGCCCGGCCGCATCGACCAGGACAATGTGAACACCGTGGCGTTGGTCGGCGGTCTGGCCATCAACGCGGCTGGCGACATCGCGTTTGCGGCTGCACTGACGCCAGTCGCCAACAATCAGATCGAATGGGGCACCGGCATCTACATCGCGCGCGCCGGCAACCAGATCATCCACGCCGACGGATTCGAGGGTCCCTGAACCGCAGCGCAGATAGGGCTTTGGTCTAAGCCTTGATGACCATCAACTCGCGGCGCAGGGCCGGGCACTACGGTTGGCGTACATTTCCGAGGATCCGCCATGCCAGTCGATCTGTACAAGTCCAACAATCATCGCTGCATTGCCTTCAACGACCTCGTGCGAGGCGACGAGGGCGTGCAGGCCAATCAGTTCCTGATCCTGCACGATCGTTATTCGGCACTGATCGATCCGGGTGGCGCGCTGCTGTACACCCCGGTGTCGCTGGCGGTCGGGCGCTATGTGCCGCTGAAGAGCCTGACCTGGATCTTCGCCTCGCACCAGGATCCGGACGTGATCGGGTCGGCCGATCGCTGGCTGATGTACACCGATGCCACCATCGCGTGCTCGCAACTGTGGGGTCGCTTCGTGCCGCACAGCGTTCCGCATTACGTCGACACCGGGCGCAAGGATCGCTACCTGCTGATCCCCGATGAGGGCGCCGACCTGCCGCTCGGCGACAGCGTGATCCGGGCACTGCCGGCGCACTTCCTGCATTCGGTCGGAAACTTCCAGTTCTACGACCCGCTCAGCAAGATCCTGTTTTCCGGCGATCTCGGGGCGTCGATGGTCGACGAGTTCACGCCGGTCACGGCGGCGGAATTCGACGCCCACATTCCGACCATGGCTGGATTCCACCGCCGCTACATGGCCAGCAATCGCGCCTGCGTGGTGTGGGCCGACATGGTCCAGGGCATGGACATCGAGATGATCGTGCCGCAGCACGGGCGGCCGATCCAGGGCAAACCCGGCGTGTTGCGCTTCATCGACTGGATCCGCAATCTGGAATGTGGAACCGACCTGATGACCGGTCCGGGTCGTTTCCGCGAAGGAACGCGGTCGGTCGCGGACGCCAAACCGCGTGGACCGCGCGTCCAGGTGCTGCATCCCCCGCGATCGAATCCCTTCGAGGGCGTGGGCTGAAGCGTGCGGCCGTGAAGCTGCGCCGATCCGCGCATCAGTCGGATCCGCCCAGCGTTGCCACGATGCTGAGGTAGACCTTGTCGGCGAGCGTGCGCCGGTATTCGTGCATGCCGAAGCGCGAGCGTTGCAGCACGCCGTCGACGGTCACCGTGCAGGGCTCCGGGAAATCCGGGCGGCAACTGCCGAGCGCAACATCGAAGCGCACGCGGCGGGTGATACCGCGTACCGTCAACGTGCCCGGCAGCCCCAGGTTTCGGGCGCCCGACAACGCAAAAGGGTCGGAGCGGAATTCGATCCAGGGATGCTGTGCCGCATGGAAGAACGCCGGCGACAGCAACAGTTCGACGTGATCGCGATCCTTCATCCGGACGCTGTCGACGCGCAGGCGTACCTCGATGGTGGCGCTCTGACCGTCGGCGGCGAGTCGCAGGCTGCCGTCGATGTGGTCGAAATGGCCGCGCCGGTGCAGGATCCAGAGGGCGGCGACATCGAATTCGACTCGTGCGATCGAAGCGTCGATCGGATAAGTGCGTGGCGCCTGGGACGCGCCACCGCTGTCGGCCACCGCCTCAGCAGCGATCGCGCACAGCAGCGTCGCGAGCAGCCGACGCGGCGCTTGATTGCTCACGCGGCATGCACCCGCTCACGGCCACCAGAACTCGACCAGTTCGGCGCAGCCCGGCTCCAACGGGCTGCCGGTCGGCAAACGCAGGCGTGCGATCGATCCTGTCGGCATGCCGCGGCCGTCGGTACTGCGTCCGTCGGCGAGCAAGGTCATCAGGGTCTCCAGCCCCGGGTTGTGTCCGACCACGAACAGCGGCGACGCCGGACGATGGCGGTCGATCAGGGCGATGAGTTCGCCAGGGGTCGCCTCGTAAATGCCGGGCTCTTCGACGATCTCGATATCGGGGAGGCGCGAACGCAGCGCGGCCAAGGTCTGGCGAGCGCGCGCGGCGGGCGAACACAGCACTCGTGCGGGGCGCAACTGGTGCTCGATGATCCACGCCGCCGCGGCCTCGGCCTGGGTGAATCCCAACGTCGACAACGGCCGGTCCTGGTCCCGGTTGCTGGCGGAATCGCGCTCGGCGTGCGCGTGCCGCACCAGAATCAACTCTTCGCTAGCCATCTGCATCTCTCCGATTCTGACGCCTGAGTCTGGAGCCAACGCGGGCGCCGGACAAGCCTCTTGCCGAAACCTGATAACACATTGATTCTAGATGCTTTTGATGTTTTCGCCATGGGCGAATCCGCAGTTTGCGCAGGCAAGGTGCGCAAAACGCCAATGACCAAGGGCCATCAAGCCACCCTCTCGCTGCCGAGCATCCTCGCGTCCTGTACGCCCCTTCGCGTCCTTGGTCTCCCCGATACAGTCCTCGGTGTTGCCTCATCGAAGGTTCGCTGCGCGAACAGGCGCAGCGAACACGACTATGCTCACTCCTGTGCCGGCAACACCGGGGTCAGAATCGAGATCGGCACCTGCTCGCGATCCCACTGACCGATCAGCGGCGCCGGCAGAACGAAATCCGTGGTGAGGACGCCCGTCGTCGGCGCCAGAAAACTGCGCCGCATGCTTCCGGCAGATTGCTCCGAATCGAAGAAATCGAGCCAGCCGCAGCTTGGGCAATGCACCTTGTACGCAGAAGTCGGCAAGTCCCCGGATGCGGCCGCCGTGGCGTTGGTCACCAACCAGCGCGGTTCGCCAACGCTGTCGTAGAGATACGTGGTGATGAACTCGCGGGCGACCGAGTCGGCAACGAAACTGTCGTAGGTCTGGCCCCAGCCATCCTCCTGGCCGTAGAACCAGGTGCCGGTGCGGTTCGGCGTCGCACTGGCCAGCCCGGCGAAGCCGTGGGTGAGAATTTCGGTGCCGCCTTCGGCACTGGCGTCGAGGAAGTAGTTGAACACCATCTTCTCCGGCGTCACGAACTGCAAGCGTGCGGTGCCGATGGTCTGGTTGGCGACTCTGAAGCTGCCCGAGGCGATGTCGCGGGTGACCTTGAGGATGGGCGCCACCACCTGGTTGTCCTGCACCCGGCCCTGAATGATGTACCAGGTCGGGGTGCGGTCGGGCTTGCCGGTGTACCAGGCGGCAAAAAACAGCGGCAGTTCGCCGGGCACCGGCACCACGTGCGAAACCAGACCGTTTCCGGGTCGCCGGGCATTGAAGAAGGTTCCAGCGCGCAGGTTCACAACCGGCGCCGGGCTCAGCGGACAATTGCTGGTGACATCGCAGTTGGCGTCGTCGCCGACCAGAAACTCGTAGGTGCTGGTGAGGAAATTGCCGGAATTGTCGTCCGCGGTTCCGGCAAGTCCGATGCGGTAGCGGCTGCCGCACGCGGCGCCGGGATCGACGCTGAAGAAGGTCGCAACGGTGGTGGTCGCCTCCGGCTCCAGCACGCCGGGACTGCTCAGCGCGTTTTCCAATCGCAGTTTGCTGATGTCGCCCGACGGCGGCAGATGCTGTGGATGGAAATAGCAAACTGCGCTGGACGGCAATACCCGTGGCGCATCGCAACTGGAGGTCAACTGACGCCCGGCGACCGCGGGATCGAGAATGCTGATGGTTGCGCCGTCGCCGCTGCCGGGAATGGCATTGCGATACTGGTAGGCGATCTGCCCGGTCTGCGGATAGACCACCGCCTGGAAATCGAAATCGCCACTGGCGGTAGCGCCGGAATACAGGCCCATGTTGTTCCACTGGAACACCACGCAGCGCTGTTGCTGCGGCGCCACGGCGGATGGCCGCGGACATTGGGCGAATGCCGCCCAGCGCAGGCTGCCCGCGACCAGGTCGTCGTGCAGGACCTGCAGGCGCGGGCCGTTGTTGTCGCGCGAAGGCGTGGCCCCGCAGTTGTTGTCGAAGTCTTCGCCGGTGGTCGTCGGCGAGGTGCCGATGTAGCCGTTGGTGCTCATCACCACCTGCGACACGTTCTGGCCATAGAAATTGAAGGTGCCATTGACCGCAGCCAGGTCGAGTACACCGCTGCGCCCGTCGTCATTGGCCGGGAACGTGCCCGACGCGGTCAGTTGCAGCGGCGCCACCTGGTTGCTGATGTCGATGAACTGATAGGCGCATTGCCCACCCTGGGTGCTATCGGTGAGCGCGTAACCGAAGCTGTCGCGTGGCGCAATCGCGATGCTGTCGGCATTCGCCTTGGAGAACAGGCTGAGGGCGTCGGCCGCGGTTGCGCGCAAGCCGGCATTCAGCAGCGGCGTATCCAGGCGCCAGCGTTCCCCCGGCTCGATCACGCTGTCGCCGTCGCCGCAGACCTGCGTCGGCTGACCCAGAGTGCCTTGTGGGCGCACCCGGTGGGCAATCACGTTGACCGCCCGCTGCACCGTGGCGGCGCAGCCGCTGCTATCGCGCACCTGCACCGAGGCGTTGAACTGGATCTGGCGGTTGAAGCGCGCGGTCAGCGTATTGTCGGTGGTGGTCTTGTCGGTCACGCCATCGCCGTCGATATCCCAGGCGAAGGTATAGCCACCGCTGCCGCCGCTGGCGCTCACCGTGTACAGCAGATCGCTGCCCGCGATCGCCGGATCGGCGCTGGTCGTCAGCGTTGCCGTCGGCGCATCGCAGGTACCGGTACCGTTCAGCGTTTCGGCGCCGAGCGCGCCAGGGTCCAGATGGTCGGACAGGCGCGTCGACGCGCTGCCACCCCCGGTCCACGAGGTGAACAGTCGTCCGTAATAGTCGGCATCGTTGTTGCCGCAGGCTGCGAAGCCGCCATGCAGCGTGCCGACCAGGCGCTTGTCCGCGTTCCAGATGCCACTGCCGGACGAGCCGCCCTCGGTGGTGCCGAGATCCCAGTCGAAAACCTTGAGGTGAGTGGTGACGTTGCCGCCCGGGCTCGGCTCGTAGTCGCTGATGGCGAGCGCGTCGTTTTCGAAACTGATGCGCTTCTCGTCGCCGGCCGGATGGTGTATCGCAACCGCCAGCGGCGGCGCGATGTCGCGTCGATCCCAACCGGACCAATAGGCGTCGGCGGCCGCGGGTGGGGCCTGCGCCAGGCGCAACAGCGTCATGTCCGAGGGCGCATACGTGGCGACCAGACTGGCGCCGCTCTGCGTTGCGGCCGCGCTAGTCGACGGCAACGGCACGCCGTTGGCTGGCGTATTGACCACGCGGCAGGTGGGGCTTTCGTATTTCCAGTAGACCACCACCGTGGCGGCTTCGGCGGGCGTGTCGAGACAATGGTTGGCGGTCAGGAACAACGGATCGCGATCGCCGTTGCTGCGATTGACCAGTTGCCCGGTGCACAAAAAACTGCTGCCGCCGCTGCTGAAGGTGAAACGCCCGACCGAGCGGATCTGCTCGCGCCAGGCGTCTCCCTGGGTGCAGATGGTGTCGATATTGCAGGTACCGGATTTCACCGCCGCAATCGAATCGATGCTGCGATAACCGTGGCTGACGAATGCCAGTTCCAGCTCGACCAGCTTGCGCTTTCCGGCCGGAATCACCAACTCCAGCAGGGCATCGCCGCCCGGAACCATGGGCAGTGCCAGGCCACCGCTGCGTGGGTTGTGTGCATCGCTGTAGGGGCCGTGCACGACACGGCGCGCGGCATCGCTGAACCACAGCTCGGCGCCCTGCGGCAAATGCCAGCGCTTGAAGCCGACATCGATGCTGACCGCCGCTTCGGCGCGGATCGGCAGGCGCCAGACCAGCCGGCCATCGGCCAGCGTGGTCCAGTCGCCACCGCGACTGTCGGCAGCGGACAGCGCGACCGACTTGACCGCGTGCGCGACCGCATAACGGTACGGCTGCGGCGAGCGCGCGTCGGATCGGTCCTCGCGCTCCAGCTTGTCGTGGTCGAGCGCATCAAAGCTCAGCAGTGCCGCGGGCGACGGCGATTCGAGCCCGACGCTGGGCGGCTGCGCGCCGAGCGCGCTGCCGACCACCAGAAACAATGCCGCCAATGAGAATCGCATGAGTTGCTCCAGTGGCCGAGTCGGCAGCGGCCTAGGCTAGTGTAGTGCGGCAAAAGAAACTGCCGTTTCTTGCGCCGCACTACACTAGCGCCGACTCGATCGACCCGCCACCCGTGGCAACCGCCCGGCACTCGAGCGGCAGCGTTGCGGCGCTGCCCTATACTGGCTCGATGCTCCCAGACCCCACCCAGCGCACCCTCGCCGGCAGCCTTGCTGCGCTCGCGGCCTTGGCTTGCGTGTTCGCAGCCAGCCAGTTGCCGCCGCCGGCACCGTGGCTGCTGTGGCTGGCATTGCCGATCTACGGATTTGCGCGGATCCAGCGCGATGCGCAGCGCGCGGTCCTGTGGCGCGGCGCCGAGGGGCGCTGGCGCTGGTTGCCGGCGGTGGCGCTGCCTCTGGCCGCCGGCCTGTGCTGCGATCTGTTGCTGGCGCCGCTGCTGCAGGCCCTGCAAACGCCGGATCGGCTGTATCCCCTGCTCGGCTTCAGCGCAGTGATGGTCGGATTGCTGGTCGTCCAGTGGCGCAGTTGGCCACTTTTCGGGCTGCTGTACGTCTCGCGTTTGCCGCCGCAAGCGCCCGGCGACAGCGGGTGGCAACGACTTTCCGAGCGCGCGCGCGAGCTGAGTTCGCCGGCGGATGCGTATTTCAGCGATGGCCTGCCGGTCAGCGGCGCACTGCTCGGCGTGCTGGTCGCGCCGTTGCTGCTGCCGTGGTGGCCGGCCGAGGTTTCGCGCCTGTGGCTGGTGGTGTTGCTGTCGCTGACCGTGATAGTCGCCTTCGAGATCATTCTGTCGCGCTGCGAGCATGCGCGCCAGCGTCCACGACCGCGCGCCGACCTGCCTTCCTTCCTGCTCGACGGTCGCGGCATGGCGCAGGTGGAGGGCGAAGGCGCAAACCCGACCGCGGAGGAACCGCTGCCGGCCGGGCCGGATCAGGATCTGCGCCTGGCGGCTCGCCGCGGCGACAGCGCCGCGATCAAGGAGGCGCTGGCGCGCGGCGCCGATGCCAACGCGGCGCCGCCGCCGGAAGCCGCCGATCAACGCAGTGCACTGATCGCCGCAGCGACCGCGGCCGATCTCGGCGGTCTGCGCGCGCTGATCGGTGCCGGCGCCGACGTCAACCGGGTCTGCTGCGGCCAGACGGCTCTGCTGGCGGCGACGCGCGACAGTTACGCCGGGCGCATCGACGCGGTGATGACCCTGCTCGCCAACGGGGCCGACCCGAACCTGGCGGACGACGTTGGCAATACGCCGCTGCATCTGGCGGCGCTGACGCGCGACGCTGGCGTGGCGCAAAGCCTGCTGGATGCCGGCGCCCGGCTGGACGCGATCAATCGCGAAGACATGACCCCGCTGAGTCTCGCTTGCGAAGCCGGCAATTGGGTGGTGGTGGAGTTCCTGATCAAGCATGGCGCTCGTTCCGACGTCGAAGGTGCGACCCCGGCCCTGCTGTTTGCCGCAGCAGTGGACGGCGACGATCCACGCGGCGTGAAACTGTTGCTCAAGGCGCGCGCTCGAGTCAACGCGCGCGGACCGCAGGCGCGCACTGCATTGATGGTCGCAGCGCTGGCCGACAACGCCGAGGTCGCCGAGGCGCTGCTCGCCGCGGGCGCCGAAGTCGATGCGCGCGACGACAGCGGCCACAGTGCTTTGCTCGAGGCGGCGCGCGCCGGCGCCAACCGGGTGTTGCAGCGTCTGGTGTTCCATCGCCCCGACGTCGACGTGCGCGATCTGCGTGGACGCAGTGCACTGCATCTGGCTGCGCTGGCGGGCAACGCCGACGTCGACACCGTGAAACTGTTGCTCGCGCTCGGCTGCCCGGCGGATGCGGTCGACCAGAGCGGCACCACGGCAGCCGGCCTGGCCGCCATCGCCGGCCGCTGGCCGCTGGTTCGCGTGCTCGATCCGGACTATCCGCTGCCGAGTGCGCACGTGGTCGACGAAGCCGAGGCGGAAGCCGAGGCCGTCGAGCGCATCGAACCCGATGTGCCCGGGCGCCTGCTGGTCAAGGCGGCGTTGCAGGGGCGCTACCCGTTGTTCCAGGAATTGCTGCAGGTACCGGGGATCGGCGTTGCCGATCTGGCGGAATCGCTGCGCGTCGCGGCGGCGCACCAGGATCGGCGCTACGTCGAGGCGCTGCTCGATCAGGGCGTCGACGCATTTGCCCGCGACAGCGACGGAATCGCCTTGTGGGAGCGCGTATGCGCGGAGCAACCGCCACTGCTCGACACGCTCGATGCCCTGCTGCAAAGCGCCGAGCGCAATCCGCTGGCGCCGTCGCTGCTGTTGCCAGGATTGTGCCAGCAGCGCGTCGATGCGGGCTCGCTGGAGGACTTCACCGGGCTGTTCGAGCGCGCGCTGGCGTTGGCCGAGGTCGCCGCCTGCGATTCGCGCGGGCGCCCGGCGCTGTCGCTGGCCACCGCGCACCTGCCGCAGGCATTGATCGAACGCCTGCTCGCAGCCGGTGCCGCTGCCAATGCCAGCGATCCCGATGGCCGCGGCGCGCTGACAGCGCTGGCCTGGGCACGTCGCGAAGACGCCCGTGAGATTGCACCGCTGCTGATCCGCGCCGGCGCCGATCCGGCGCAGCAGGCGCGCGATGGCACCACCGCGGCGGGCATCGCACGGCTGACCGGTCAGATCGAGTTGGCCGAGCTGCTCGATTGGCCGCCAGGCGCGCATCCAGGCACACCACTGGATGGCCGCAACGTGGCCGACGCCGGTCGTCGCGGCGACCTGGCGACGCTCGACCGCCTGCTCAGCCTGGGACTGGATGTCGACGGCGTCGACGAGCAGGGCGCGACGGCGCTGTTGCACGCGGCTGGCAGCGGCCAACTGGCCTTGTGCAAGGCGTTGTTCGAACGCGGCGCCGACCTCAACCGGCCCTCGGGCAAAGGCGTCGTGCCGCTGGCCGCCGCGATCCTCGGCGGGCGCAGCAGTGTGATCGACTGGCTGCTGCAGCATGGGGTCGATCGCGAGAGCGTACTGCTGGGGCGAATGACCGCGCTGGCGTTGGCGGCGGCCTGCCTGCGCCTGCCGCTGGTCGACAGTCTACTGCAGCGCGGTGCTGACCCCGAAGGACGGACGGCGCCCGATTCACCGCTGCAGGCCACGCTGGCGTTGCTCGACGACACGACGCGACCGCTGGCCGCCATCCAGTCCGTGCTGAACCGACTGCTGGAGGCACGCGCCAACCCCGATCGCCCTGACGCACAAGGCCGCACGCCGCTGCATCGATTGCTCGGCAGCGGCTGCAGCGAGCCGTCGCTGCGCGACGAGGCGCGCCTGCAGCCGATCGTCGCGACGCTGCTGCAGGCGGGCGCGAATCCCAACGCGGCCGACGCCAGCGGGCGCACCCCGCTGCACTGGGCCTGTCGCCACGGGCTGGTCAACTGCGGCGGCACCCTGCTCGAATTCGGCGCCGATCCGCGGGTGACTGATGCCGCCCGCCAGATGCCGATCGACCTGTTGTCGCCGCGATATCGCATTCACCTCGGCCCGACGCTGCGGCAAGCCGCGGAAGCGTGGAATCGGCAACGCGGGTAGCCCGGAGCGGCTTGGCGCAGTGTTGGTGTTGGTGCTGGTGTTGGTGCTGGTGTTGGTGCTGGTGTTGGTGCTGGTGTTGGTGCTGGTGCTGGTGCGCTCCTGGTGGGTCCAGACTTGTCTGGACGCCTTTGCTTTCGAAATAGGGAAAGCGTCCAGACAAGTCTGGGCCCGCCGCACGCTCGCCGGATCGCCACCTTTGCTCTCGAAGCCGGGAAAGCGGTGTTGGGTGTGGGTGTGAGTGTGGGTTGCAGGAGCGACGTGAACGTCGCGACCGCGCGCTCTGCTCTGGTGGTTCCAGACTTGTCTGGACGCCTTTGCTTTCGAAACAGGGAAAGCGTCCAGACAAGTCTGGACCCACAACAGCGAAGGCCGCACAGCCCGGTCAAAACCGACCACCGGCACGACAGTCGTCTGTCATCCTATGCAGCTACTCCTGCCGGGCGCCTGACCATGTACGAAAAGCCACCGTTCAAGCGCGGCCCGCGCCCGCCCAGGCGCGATGCGGCGCCAAAAAAGGAACAGAGCGTCTACCACCACCCCGACGCCAACATCAAGGTTCCCGAGAAAGCACCACGCTATACGTCGAACAAGGCACCCGAACGTTCTTCGCCGTGGAACCCGCCGGAAGGCGGCCCGCCGGCACGGGCAAGTTCACCGCGTCCGTCGGGCGAGAGGCCACAGAGCCGCTATCCGGGCAGCAGCGATCGCCCGGCAAGCGCCCGTGGCGACAGGCCGGCGCCGGCACGCAGTGACCGCGCCTTCGCCGATCGTGGCGAGCGGCCATCGACGCCGCGCAGCAGCAATCCTTACGGCGGCGGCCGCGCCGAACGCGCGCGCCCGCAAGCGCAGCGCGATTCGCGCACGGAGCGCCCGGCGTATGCACCACGGCCGGCGACGATGGTGCCCGCAGCTGCCGGCGACGCCGACGACCAGCAAATCCATGAACAACGCCGCCGCGAGGCGCGCATCTACGGCCGCGCCGCCGTTCTCGCGGTCGCCGAAGACCGTTTCGAAGCCATCCGCAAGCTTTACGTGACGCGCCAGCGGGCGCGCGAACTGGCGCCGCTGCTGGCGCGTCTGGCCGCCGCGCGCGTCGGCTTCAACGAGGTCGAGGAAGCCGATCTCGAACGCCTGACTTCATCGCAGCACCACGAAGGCGTGGCCTGCGACATCCTGAAGAAGGAACAGCCGACACTGGCCGAACTGCTGTCGTCGCTGGCGCATGAGGAAGGACCGGTGTGCCTGATTGCGCTGGATGGCGTCGGCAACCCGCACAACTTCGGCGCCATCCTGCGCAGCGCAGCGCACTTCGGCGCGCGCGCCGTGCTGATCCCGGAGGACTCGACGCTGACCATGGCCGGCTCGGTCTACCGGGTTGCCGAAGGCGCCGCCGAGCGCGTCGCCGTGGTGCGCTTCCCGGATCTGGCGGCGCTGGAAGGTTACGACCTCGATCTGATCGCAATGACCGGGCAGGGCGAACGCAGTCTCTATCGCGATCCGCTGCCGGCACGTTGCATCATCCTGTTCGGCGCCGAGGGTGGTGGCTTGAGCCCGGCTTCGCTCAAACGCGCCGACGCCCGTTACGCAATCCCCGGCAGCGGCCGCGTCGACAGCCTGAACGTTGCGCAATCGGTTGCCGTAGTGCTCGGCGAGTGCTGGCGCGCGGCGCGCGGGTAGCTGGGAATCGGGGCACGTGGCACGGGGCACGGCGAAAGGCTCGCGCGTCGCGAGCTTTTGTGGGTCCAGACTTGTCTGGACGCTTTTGGGGTCCCGAAGATCAGGAGCGTCCAGACAAGTCTGGACCCACCACAGCAAAGCTCCACCACAGCCAAAGCTCCACCACAGCAAAGCTCCACCACAGCCAAAGCTCCACCACAGCAAAGCTCCACCA
>CALEZI010000029.1 GCA_937928755.1 uncultured Rhodanobacteraceae bacterium
TCGGCGGCGACGCCGACGGCAACCGCAGCCCGCGCGAGTGGGCGCAGGCGCGCTACCTGCAGGGGCTGGCGGCGCTGGCCGTCGGCGATCTGGCCAGCGCGCAGCATGCAGCGGCCGATGCGCACGGTGTGTTCGCCGGCTACGGCGGCGCAGCGGCCGCGCCCACGCTCGCCGCCGCCGCTGCTCTCGCCGCGATGGCCAGCGGCGATGACGCCTCGCCGCGCGCCGCCGCGCTGCAATCGATCCTGGCGCAGCAGCAGGCGCGCGTTGACCTCGCCGCGCCGCTCAGCGCCGCGTGGCTGGCCGCGCTGGCGCCGGATGCCGAGACGCGCGCGCGCCACGCCGCGCTCGCAATGGCGCTGCTGCGCCAGCAGGGCCGCCCGGCGCACCGGCTGGCGGCCATGCTGGGCGCGCCGGCGCCCGGCGCGGCCGAGTTGGCGGTCGACGACGGCGCAGCCGCGCAAGCGACGGCCCTGCTGCGCGAGCGCATCGATCTGGCCATGGCGCGCGTCGACAGCGAACTCGAGCGCTCTGCGCCGTGGCGGCGCAGGACCGATCTCCCGCTCGCCAGGCCCCGGCATCGCTCCGATGCAGGCCGGGACAGCCAACCCGCCGACTGAACCTGCTACTAACCCGGATGTTTCATGAGGTCGCGAGGAAATGGCTCGGCCTCGTTGTCGTGACGCGGAAATCCGCAAGGCGGTCGCGGTCACGGTGTGTCCGCTGCCATTTCCTCGCTCACGCGGCCCTCGCTCGTTCTTTGCGCCGGTCTCTTCGTTGCTCGTCGTCGCAATGGAGCAACCATTTCTCCTCCTCACGCCTCGATACCGGCGCAAAGCCCTTCGCGATCATCCGCGTGCCCTCATGAAATATCCGGGCAAAAACCTCAGTTGACGCTCGCGTCCCACCAAGTGGATCTGGGTGGCCCTGGCTGCGTGGGTGCTGGCCTTCGCCGGGCTGCTGCGACGGCTGCAGCGTTGGCAGGGGCGGTAAAGCCGCTGCGCGAAAGCGGGCGGCTCGGAAAGGGGCGCTCAGGCCGCCAACAGGGACCATCCCCCGTAGGCGGCGATCAGCAGGCCTGCCACCAGGTTCACCGGCCGCGTATCTTCGTCGGCCCCTTTCATGAACAGGCTGTCGATGCGCATCGCCTCGGTGAGCGGATGGCGGACGAGGCCGGCCAGCATGAGCACGCAGCCGTAGATCACCGCACCCGAATTGACGATGGCGTCCACGTGCCGGGCTCCAGGGCAGTTTCCGGTAGACAGCGGTGCCGGGGCGCCCGGCACCGCTGCCAGGTCGAGCCTACACCGGCTGGTGCAGGTCGATGCGCTTCATGCGCTCCTTCTCGGAGTCGGGCAGCGCGTCCCACCAGGTGCCACCGCCGTTGCCGTAATCGAAGCGCTCGGCGCCCTTGCGCGTGTAGTGCCACCAGTTGACCGCCAGCGAGTACAGGTAAAACACCGACACGCCGATGAAGAACAGGTTGGCACTGCCGGATGCGGTGATCGAGGCGCCGATCAGCGAGGTCCACACGAAGGGTCCGAAGGCCGCCCAGGCACCGGTCCAGCCGAGCATCTGCGCGCCCTTGGCCGGCGAGTAGGCGAACACGATCGGATACTGGCGGAAGGTGGCGGCGTTGTTGGTGCCGGTCATCAGGAAGATCCACAGCATCAGCAGCAGGAAGCCGTCGAACTGGTCGAGGCTGGTGGGCGTCAAGTAGCCGCCGAATACCAGCGCCAGGCAGCCGACGATCTGTCCGATGGTGGTCCAGTGCATGCCTTTGCTGCCGCCCCAGCGGTCGAAGACCGGGCCAGTCAACACCCGCACCAGGCCGCCGATCAGCGGACCGAGGTAGGCATAGGCCAGCGGGTCGGGGGCGCCGTCGAAGCCGCCGTAGATGGTGCGGATCATGATCGGGAAGGCCGCCGCGTAGCCCGAGAACGAGCCGAAGGAGCACAGGTAGGTGACGGTGCAGTTCCAGGTGTGCGTCAGCGCGCGGTTGCGGCGGCTCAGGATCTCGAACTGGCCGCGGAAACCGCGCGCCGGCAAGGTCACGCTGCGCAGCAGCAGCGCGCACAGGATAAAGGCGACGACCAGGAAGGGCACCCACAGGAAGGCGGCGTTCTGCAGCCAGATGTCCTTCTTGACGATGTTCTTGACCACCACGTCGCTGACGCGGCCGGCGTCGTCGCGGGTGAGTTCGACGTGGATGTTGCTGGTCGTGCCCTCCTGGCGGATGACGATATCGGTGACGGCATCGCCCTCGCGGGTGATCTCCATCGCCTGCGTCAGGTCCTCGCGCTTGGCGCTGAAGCCGCTGACGTAGCCATCGGCGCTGCGCTCGATGGCGACGTCCCTGAGCACGTCGACCTTGGTGAAAAGTTGCGGCGGGCCGGCGATGGCGCCGAGCGCGGCGAAACCGACGATCACCGGCACCACGAACTGCACGATGCTGACGCCGAAGTTGCCGAGGCCCGCCTGGATGCCCATGGCCATGCCCTGCAGGCGCTTCGGGAAGAAGATGCTGGTCGAGGGCATGAACGAGGAGAAATCGCCGCCACCCATGCCGCACAGGAAACCGTCAACGGCTGGACGACCCGGCCTCCGGCACCACCTGGACCCGCAGCACCGCGCGCCCGTCCAGCGGCAGCTTCGCCTGGCTGGCACAAGGCGAGACCACCGCCTCGGACCAGCGCCTGCTGTCGCCGACGATCGCCGTGCCGGCCAGCGGCGAGGCGCACACCCTGCGCTTCCGCCATGACGTCACGCTGGAGCCGAATGGCGACACGGCCTGCTTCGATGGCGGCTTCGTTGAGGTCTCGACCAATGGCGGCAGCAGTTGGACCGCGCTGAGCCCCACCGCGCAGCTGACCGATTTCTACGATGGCCCGCTGGCCAGCGGGCAGCGCGCCTGGTGCGGCACCCAGACCTACAGCACCAGGAAGGGCTGTTCTTCGACGGCTTCGAGTAAGGTGCGCCGGCCCGCTGCGCAGACGCGCGGCGCGCCGGCCACCCGGCGCCGTATACTCGGCAGCAACGCAGCCCGCCGGGAGCATCGTGGACTACCGCTATATCCTCGAAGTGCTGGCGCCGGCGGACGTGCCGGTGCGGCGCGCCTGGCTCGGTGTAGGCCGCCATGCGATCGGCAGCGATGGCGACTGCGCGCTGGCGCTGCCGGTCAGCGGCGTGTCGCGACGGCATGCGGAGATCGAGGTGCTGGCCGATGGCGGCGCGCTGATCCGGGACCTCGGATCGACCAACGGCACCCGCGTGCACGGGCGCCGGATCGGCTGCATCGCGGTCGTCGAGTCCGCCGACTGTCAGTTCGGGCCGGTGCACGCGCTGTTGCTGCCCGCGGCCAGCGCGTCGGCACAGCTCGCGGTACTCGGCAGTTCCGCGCCGCTGCCCGCGCGCCAGGCGGCCCCGGCGCCCACCACGCACACGCTGGCGCTCGGAGTGCGCCTGGCGGCCGCGCTGACGCAGGTGCTGGAGCAACCGCAAGCGCAGCGCGCCGAAGCACTGGTTGCGGCGCTGGCCGAGATCTTCGGCGCCGGCACGCTGCACCTGCTGCGCGACGACATCGTGCTGGCCGGCGTTGGCGCCGATGGGTCCTGCGTCGACTGGATGCGCCGCGGATCGCTGGCCTTGCGCGGGCGGCCCGAACCACCGCCAGCCGCGTCGCCTTTCCTGGCGCTGGCGCTGGCGTTGCTTGCGCCGGAACCGCCGCGTGGAGCGGGTTCCGGCGCGGCGGACGGCGACAGCGCTGGCGACAGCCGTTCGCCCGCGGTGCGCGAGTGCTATCGCCAGGCCGCGCGCGTGGCGTCGAGCACCCTGCCGCTGCTGCTGCTCGGCGAATCGGGCACCGGCAAGGAGGTGCTGGCGCGCTGGATCCACGCCGCCTCGCCGCGCGCGGCTGCGCCGTTCATCGCGATCAACTGCGCTGCGCTGCCGGCGGACCTGATGGAGGCCGAGCTGTTCGGTGTCGAGCGCGGCGCGGCCACTGGCGTCAGCGCGCGTCCCGGCGTGATCGAACAGGCGCATCGCGGTACGCTGTTCCTCGATGAACTCGGCGAGATGGCGGCGGCCACGCAGGCCAAGCTGCTGCGCGCGCTGGAAGCCACCCAGTTGTACCGCGTCGGCGGGCGCGAGCCGGTGGCGATCGACGTGCGCTTCATCGCCGCCACCCATCGAGCCCTCGACGAGCGCATCGCCAGCGGCGAGTTTCGACTGGACCTGTTTCACCGGCTGGCCGCGGTCGAGCTGCGCCTGCCACCATTGCGCGAGCGGCGGGAAGACCTGCCGCAACTCGCTGCGGGACTTTTTCGGGCGGCGCTGGCCGAGCGCGGCCACGCCAGCCCGGGCATGACCGCTGCCGCGGTCGCCGCGCTCGCCGCGCACCAGTGGCCCGGCAACATCCGCGAATTGCGCAATGAGATCCGGCGCGCCGTGTGGTTGCTGGACGCCGGCGAACCGCTCGACGTCAGCAATCTGTCGCCGCGCCTGCGCGCTCCGAGCGCGGGCGCCACCGGCGATCTCAGCCTGGCCGCCGCGCTCGCAGCTGCCGAGCGCGTCGCCCTGCTGCGCGTGCTGGAACTGTGCGGCGAAGACCTGGAGCGCGCGCTGGCGCTGCTCGACATCAGCCGTACCAGCTTCTATCGCAAGCTCAAGGACCACGGCCTGGAGCGCTGATCCCGGATCCGGGACGCGCGCCCGGAGGCGTGTTCCTGGCGTCCCGTGGCTGGCACGGCGGGCGCACCGCGGGCCGCCTCCGATTGGCAAAGAGAGCGGCCGAGAGCGCGCCAGAGAGCGGGTTGGCAGGCCTTGCAGGCACTCGCGGCCGTGCTGGCACGGCGGTTGCTGAGCGGCTCCCGACGCGGCATCTCGCCGCAACGGAGGTTCGCAACCATGCATCGCTGTCTTCACCGCACCCTGCTCGGCGCCGCGCTGGCGGCGACGCTCGGCCTCGCCGCCCCGGCCAGCCAGGCCGCGCTGCCGTTCACCTACCAGGGCCTGCTGGAACAGTCCGGTACGCCCTTCAATGGCAACGTCAACCTGGAATTCAGGCTGTACGACGCACCCAGCGGCGGCGTGCAGCACGGCAACACGGTCAGCCTGAACGCCTGGCCGGTCAGCGACGGCTTGCTCAATGCCGACCTCGACTTCGGCAACGCGGTGATCCCGTCCGCATTCAGCCGCTGGATCGAGGTACGCGTCAATGGCAACGCGCTGGTGCCGCGCCAGGCCGTGATGCCGGCACCGTTGGCCGACTCGGCGCAGTCGCTGGTCGGTCGCGGGGTCGCCAACATCGCGCCGGCCAGCGGGCAGGTGCTGACCTGGTCCGGTACCAGCTGGATGCCGCAGACTCCGGCGGCCGGCAGCAACTACAGCGCGGGCGCCGGCCTGACGCTCACCGGGACGACCTTCTCGGTGAATTTCGGGGGCAGTGGTCTCGCCAACACGGCCGCACGCTCCGACCACCACCACGCCGGCGCGCAATGGACCAGCACCGCGGCGGAACACACCCTGATCCTCGGCAACGAGACCACGACCGGTGGTCGCGCGGCGCTGTACGCATCGCACACCGGGACAGGCGCGCCTACCGCATTCGGCGTGGTCGGCGAAGCGACCTCCTCGGCCAACGCCATCGGTGTCGTCGGCCGCGGCGCACTCTTCGGCGTCGACGGCAATGCCCTCGGAACGAGCGGCATCGGCGTGCGCGGCCAGGGTCCGATTGGCGGCGTGCTCGGGACTGGAACAGTCTATGGCGTACGCGGCCGCCTGCTGCCCGACAACTCCTCGGGAGTGGCGGTGGAGGCCTACGCCGACTCCCCCAGCGGCAGCACCCACGCGGTGTACGCGCAGAATGTCTCCAGTTCGGGAACGGCTGTGGCGGGGCGTGCCGCGGCGACCACTGGCTCCACCCTCGCCGGCCTGTTCCAGGTCGACAGCCCGAACGGCGTCGCGCTGCGCGCCGTGGTCAACCCGTCCACGGCGGGCACGGCAGTCGCGGTCGACGCAGTGACCCACCACCAGGGCGGTGCCGCGCTGCGTGCGCGGGTCAATCACGCGAGCAGCGGCGGACACGCGGTGGATGCGGCCACCGCCGGCAGCGGCAGCGCGGTGCGCGCCGAGTCCAGCGCCACCAGCGGCGCGGTGCGCAGCGTGCTGGCGCTGACCGCCAGCCCCGACGGCGTGGGCGTGCACGCGGAAAACACCGCCACCAGTGGCGCTGCGCGCGCCGGGCGCTTTGTCGCCAACGCCCCGGCTGCCACGGCACTGGAGGCGCTGGCAGGCGGCAGCGGCAACGCCTGGGGCCTGTATGCGCGCAGCGACGGCAGCAACGGCGCCGCGGTGGAAGCCTACGCCACCGGCAGCACCGGCCGCGGGGTGCGCGCGACCGCGATCGGCGACAACGGCGTGGCCATCGAGGGCACCGCAAACGGGGTCAGTGCGCGTGCCGGCCAGTTCAATGGACATGTGCACGTCACCGGCACGCTCAGCAAGGGCGGCGGCAGCTTCAAGATCGACCACCCGCTCGATCCGGAGAACCAGTACCTCTACCACAGCTTCGTCGAATCGCCGGACATGCTCAACATCTACAACGGCAACATCACCACCGACGCCAAGGGCCGCGCGACAGTGCAGCTGCCCGACTGGTTCGGCGCCCTCAACCGCGATTTCCGCTATCAGCTCACGGTGATCGGCAGCTTCGCCCGCGCGATGGTTGCCGAGGAGGTCGATGGCAATCGCTTCACGATCCGCACCGACGAGCCGAACACCAAAGTGAGCTGGCTGGTCACCGGCGTGCGCCAGGACGCGTGGGCGCAGGCCAACCGGATTCCGGTGGAACAGGCCAAGCCGGCCGACGAAAAGGGCACCCTGCTGCACCCGGAAGCGCGCGGCGAACCGGCCAGCAAGGGGCTGCAGGCGCGCCGGGCGGCCGCGGCGAAGGCGCCGGAGTGGGCGCCATGAGGATCCTCCGCTACTTCATCTGCCTCGCCTGCTTCGGCGCCTCGCAGCCGCCCGCCGCGGCACCGCAGGGTGCGGTCGACGACAAGGCCGCGACTGGCTCGTTCGCCATGCGCCGCGCGCAAGCGGTGTCCGGCAGCATCGAACAGGCCCAGGGCGCCGGTTTCAGTCTGCGCGCCAGCCTGGGCCAGGCCGAAGCGGGCACCGCCGCCAGTGCCGCCAATTGGCGCCTGACTCCGGGCTACTGGCCCGGTCTACCGCCGTCGGCGGGCGCCGAGTTGCTGCACGCGGATGGGTTCGAATGAGCGCAGTGAGAACTCGCGGACGAACCGCGATGCCCTGGAATTGTAGCCAACATGGCCAGAAATGGTTAGCCTTGTCCTCGGAGACGATCATGCAAGTCAATATCCTCGAAGCCAAGAACCGCCTTTCGCAACTCATCAAGTCGGCACAGGCCGGCGAGGATGTAGTGATCGCCAATCGCGGCGAGCCGGTCGTTCGTCTAGTGCCGACCACGCCCGACGAACGCCTGCATGCGGGCAGCGGGCGCGCCTTGCTGGCCTGGCTGCAGGCGCACCCGTTGCCGCAGCGCCTGCAGCGAAGCGGCACGGAGATCGATGCCGCGATCGACGCGGAGCGCACGGCTTGGGACTGATCTACCTCGACAGCTGCATCCTGATTTACCTGGTAGAGCGCCACCCGGAATACGCGGCGCGCGCGGAACGGGCGCTGGCGGCGACCGAGGCGCGCTTCGCGATCTCCCCGCTGGTCAAGCTCGAATGCCTGGTCCAGCCGATGCGCCAGGGCGATCTGGTGCGCCAGCGGCACTACGAGGCGGCGCTGGCAGAGCTGCAACTGCTGCCGATGGCGGAATCGGTGTACCTCGCCGCCGCGCAACTGCGCGCCCGCTTCAACCTGCGCACGCCCGACGCACTGCATCTCGCCTGCGCGCAGGCGCACGGCTGCGACGCGCTGTGGACGAACGACGACCGCCTGGTCGCGGCCAGCCATGGACTCGCGGTCAATATTCTGGCGTTATCGCCGGGCTGAACTGCGCGAATTCGCGCTGTTCGCGGCGTCCGCCGGGGTCACCCGGCTTGAGTGGCCGATGGTCTTGAGAACCATTGAGGCCCCCGCACGCGGGCGATGTCCAATGCGCCTGTGCATGACCCGGATCAATCTTGCAGTGGCCTTGCTCCAGCCTATGCTTGTGCAATCCTGGAGTCCGCACGAGGCCGGTGTTGGAGGCGCAACCCACACCCCGCATTGAGGACGTCACTGATCCGAGGCCCGAGCGGCTGCTGGACTTGCCGGCAGGAACGCCCGTGGGGCGCTACCTGCTGCTTCAGCGGCTGGCGCAGGGCGGCATGGGCGTGCTCTACCTGGCCTACGATCCGCGCCTGGACCGGCGCATCGCGCTGAAGTTCGTCGACGGCGGCGAGGCAGGTTCGGACCCCTACCTGCGCACCCTGCGCGAGGCGCGCGCGCTGGCGGCCATCCACCACCCCAACGTGCTCGCCATCCACGACGCCGGCGAGTACGGCCGCGCGCTGTGGATCGCCACTGACCTGATCGACGGCGAGTCGCTGCGCGCCTGGGCGGAGCGCACCCAGCCCGGCTGGCGCGGCGTGCTGGCGGCGATGCGCCAGGCGCTCGACGGGCTCGCCGCAGCGCATGCGATCGGCCTGGTGCACCGCGACTTCAAGCCGGACAACGCGATGATCGATGCCGCCGGGCATGTGCGCGTGATCGATTTCGGTCTCGCCAGCGATCCGGCCGGCGCGGCGGCGGCCAGCGACGGTACCGCGTCGACCCCGGCCGCAACGCCACACTCCGCGCGGCTGACCCAGGCCGGCAGCTTCATGGGAACGCCCGCCTACATGCCGCCCGAACAGTGGCGCGATGTCGCGCTGGTGGATGCGCGCGGCGACCAGTTCGCCTGGTGCGTCAGTTGCGTGGAACTCCTGACTGGTCGATTGCCGTGTGCCGGGGACAGCCCGCAGGCGCTGCGCGCGGCGATCGAGCGCGGCTGCGATCCGCAAGTGCTCGCCGGACGCGGCCTGCCAGCGCCATTGCAGCGCGCGCTGTTGCGCGGCCTGGCGCCGGACGCTGCGGCACGCCATGCCGACCTCGCGCCGCTGCGCCAGGCGCTCGACGCCGCGTTGGCGATCCAACGTCGGCGCGGCGGTGCGCTCGCCCTGGCCGCGACGAGCGTGCTGGCCGCCGCGCTGGCCTGGTGGCCGCGCGACGACCACGATCCCTGCGCCATCGACGAGCCGCGCTTGGCAACCATCACCGCCGCGCTGCCGGCAATCCGCGCCCAGTTCGCCGCCAGTGGCCTGGCATACGCCGGATCCAGCGCGGACGGCGTCGAATCCGGCCTGGTGCGCCACCTGCGCGCCTGGGAAGACACCGCGCGCCAGAGTTGTCGCGCCACCCACGTCGAGCGCCGCCAGTCGCAACGCCTGCTCGACCTGCAGGGCGCCTGCCTCGACCAGCGCCTGGCCGAGGCGAGCGCGCTGGCGGAGTTGCTGCAGCTTGCCGATGCCGAACTGATCGGCCGCGCCACCCAGGCGGTGCAAGGTCTCGCGGCGCCGGCCGCCTGCGCCGCGCGCACGGAACTGCTGCAGCGCGTGCCCGAGCCCGGCGCCGCCGCGCCAGCCGCCGCGCTGCGCCAGTTGCGCGCGCAACTGGCGGGCCTGCAGGCGCGCTTCCTGGCCGGGCGCTACGCCGAAATCGTCGCTGCCCTGCCCGCCGCCGAAGCGCTCGCCGCGGTTGCCAGCTACCCGCCGGCGAGCGCCGAGCTGGCCTTCGTCGGCGCCCGCGCGCGCGACGACACCAATGACTTCGATGCTGCGCGCGCCGGC
>CALEZI010000030.1 GCA_937928755.1 uncultured Rhodanobacteraceae bacterium
ACCCTGGCCAGGTTGACAGCTCAGCATGATCCGCCCGCCCATCAGTTCGACCAACTGGCGCGTGATGGCCAGCCCCAGCCCCGTCCCTTTCTGCGCGTCGCTCGGACCGGCCTGGACAAAAGGTTCGAAGATCCGCGCCTGATCTTCCGGCGCGATTCCCGGGCCAGTATCTTCGACCTCGATCCGCAGGCGCGGCTGGTCCGACTCGGTCCGAGCGTCCAAGCGCAGCGTCACGCTGCCGGTCTGCGTGTACTTGACGGCGTTGCCGAGCAGGTTGACCAGGATCTGTCGCAGCCTCGTTTCGTCGCCGCGGATATGCTGGGCAACGCTTGCCGAGCGCTCCAGGCGCAACTCCAGGCCTTTCTCCCGGGCGCGTTGCCGCATCATGCTGACCAGGTCGTCGACCATCGTGCCGACATCGAAGTCTGCCATCTGCAACTGGATTCGCCCAGCCTCGATCTTCGCCATGTCGAGCACGTCGTTGACCAGTCCCAGCAGGTGCGTCCCGCTGCGGTTGACGATGTCCAGGTGCTCGCGGTCGCGGCCGCTCAGAACGGCATCACGCTGCATCAGCGCGGTAAAGCCGAGGATGGCGTTCAACGGCGTGCGCAATTCGTGACTCATGTTGGCCAGGAAAACCGATTTCGCCCGGTTGGCCGATTCTGCGGCGTTCTTGGCGTTCTCCAGTTCGCGCGTTCGGTTGATCACCGTCTGTTCGAGATTGGCGTTGATCTGGCGGATCTCAGCCTCCTTGCTCCGCACCTGGTGATGCTGGATTCCCGCCTCGGCGAGGAACTCGCAGAACTTGATGAAATAATCCATCATGCGGTCAATATTTTCGCGGTTGGTGACCTGGCAATGCCTGATTGCGGCGAGAAACTCGCTTTCCGGGAAGCCGAAGCGTGCGCCGTACTCCCGATAGAAATCCATGTCGGGCGGCGCATAGAAAAACTGGCCCAGCCAGAACGTGGCCACGTGCTCGCCGTCGATCACGATCTGCGCCCCGACATGTTCCAGACCGTGGTCGCAGGTGTTGCAGGTATGCACGTTGGGCGTCAGCAAGCTGACGATGCGCGCATCGCTGCGCCGACAGATGGCTTCCGACTCGGGATTGACACGGAAGAAGCGCGTGCAGCAATTTTCCCAGCCTTCGGTTACCAGCCATTCGCCATCGGCGTCCGAGATCGAGTGGGGAATCCGGAACGCCTGGTAGAACGCCCCCATCAGCTGACGCAGCTTGTTCAGGTCGATCAGTTCACGGAAAAGGGGCATGATCAGACTCCGTTGGTGCGACACCGTGAGGGAAGCGGTGAGGGAACGCCGGTCAGCGTCATTCTGTCATAGTTTCTTCGGCGGGCGCGAGCAGTTGCATGATCGCTTCGAACTCGAAGTTCGCGGCGTGTTGGCGCAGGACTTGCCCGAGGAGTGCGTCACGCTCGGCGAAACGCTCGATCAGCGCGTCGACGCGCTCAGTGTCGAGCACCAGCAGGGCGTCGGCCAGTTGGCGGCGCAACTCCTCCGGCTGAGCCGCCAGGGCCGGCGCCGAATGCGCCAACGGCAGCGGCGAAGACGGCGTTGCGCGCACTTCCTCACGGCGCACGAAGCGGAGGCCGAGCAGACGCTCGAGGCAGGCGAAGATTTGCTCCGGGTGAAACGGTTTGCCCAGGATGTCGTCGATTCCGGCGGCGAGCATTTCACCGCGTTGTTCGGCGACGACCGAGGCCGTGAGGGCGACGATCTTCACCACTGCGCCGCCGGGCAGCGCGCGAATGCGACGCGTGGCCTGCAGACCGTCGAGCACCGGCATGCGCTGGTCCATCCAGATGAAATGCGGTTGCCAGCGCTGGAAGCACGCGACGCCTTCGGCACCGTTGTTGGCGGTGCTGACCTGCAAGCCGACGTCGGTCAGCAGCCGGCTGAGCAGCAGGCTGTTGTCCGGTTCGTCTTCGATGATCAGAATCCGCCACGCCGGTTGCCCGGGCGCGATTCCGAGGACTTCACCGCCGGGTCCGGTGGATGCTTCCTGTTCGGAAGGCGCGGCGAGCTCGAGCGGGATTTCGAACCAGAAGCGGCTACCGCGCCCGAGTCGGCTGCTCACGCCGATCTGTCCGCCCATCAATTCGACCAACTGGCGAGTGATCGCCAACCCCAGCCCGGTCCCCTGGCGATCACTGCTGGCGCCTGCCTGGACGAAGGCTTCGAAGACCAGTGCTTGATCGTTCTTGGCGATCCCGCAGCCAGTGTCTTCGACTTCGACGCACAGCCGTACACCGCCGGCGTGCTCGGGCGTATCCAGGCGCAAGGTCACCGTTCCCCGCTGGGTGAACTTGACGGCGTTGCCGAGCAGGTTGAGCAGCACTTGCCGCAGGCGCGGTTCGTCGCCGCGCAGGTAGCGTTGCAGGCGCGCCGATCGCTCGATTCTGAAATCCAGGCCCTTGCGCAGCGCCTGCTCGCGGATCAGGGCGAGCAGATCGTCGGCCATCGCGTTCAAGTCGAAGGCGGTGATCGTCAGTTGGACGCGGCCAACTTCGATCTTGGCCATGTCGAGCACATCGTTGATCAGCGCCAGCAGGTGTTGGCCGTTGCGGTGGATAATCTCCAGGTGTCGCGGGTCGCAGCCTTTGCGGCCGACGTCGCGCTGGAGCAGGGCCGAGAAGCCGAGTATGGCGTTCAGCGGTGTGCGCAACTCGTGGCTGACGTTGGCCAGGAAGGCGCTCTTCGCGCGGTTGGCCGTTTCGGCTGCTTCCTTGGCGTGCGCCAACTGGACGGTGCGTTCGGCCACCCGCTGCTCGAGCTGGAGCCGGTGCGCCGTCAGTTCGTCGGCTTGCGCATGCAACTCCTCGGCTTGCGCGTGCAACTCCTCGGCTTGCGCGTGCAACTCCTCGGCTTGCGCGTGCAACTCGTTTTCAGTTGCCAACTGAAGTTTGCGCATGATGGCCAGCACGAGAAGGATCGAACTGTAGGCGACGGCCATCGTGCGGAAGGCGGACATCGCCGCCATAGATCCGCCGGCTGTTCCCGACGACGGCCAGACGATGGCGCCGATGCCGGCGAGCACTACGGCGAGGTTGAGGCTCAAGGTCTGCAGCATCGTATGACGAATCGCGACCCAGGCCATCGGTACGATCAGCAAGCAGGGCAGGCCAAGGGTAAAAGCCTCGCTGTAGGAAAAGAGCCAGGTTGCGCTGGCGAGGGTCAGCGTGAACACCAGCCAGTACTCACGCTCGGCGGCGCTGCGCTCGCCAGCGCTGCGCTGCGCGGTCCACAGCAGGAGGACGGGCGCGAACAGGATGGTACCGCTCGCGTGGCCGAGCCACCAGCTCTGCCAGCGCTCGAGGAAGGCGCTCGCCGGAATGTGGTCGAGGAGCAGCCGTCCACCGACGCCACCAGTGGCGGTGAGCGCTGGATGAAGGAGCACGGCGAAGGCGACGAACAGCGCAAGATCGCGCACCTGGTCGAAGGGGTCGCGTTTGCCGGTCGACAGGCGGATCAGGCGGACCGCCAGCCACGGCGCCAGCGCATTCATGATCGCGATGATCGCCGCCAGATCCCAACCCGAACCCAGGGTGAGCGCGTTGGCCAACAGCGTGCCCAGGTAGAGGCCGGGCAGCGCTCGCCAGCCGAGACGGTAGGCTGCTGCCACGGCAAAGCCCGCGGCCGGCCAGATCGGCATCGGCAGAATCCCACCGCGCTTGAACAGCGCCCAATTGAGCCACGAAATCGCCCAGTAGGCGAGGCTCACGCCGGCGACGATGAGGAGCATGCGCCATGGCTCGTCGGGCAGGGTCAGGCGGCCGTCCTGCCTGGCTTCCGGCGGCGCCAGTACGGCCGGCCAGCGCAAGGCTGGCGCTCCCCTCGTCGAGTTGTGGTCGATCACCTGAGCCTCTTTACTCGCGGCACAAGGCCCGTTCGATCGGCTCGAAGTCGAAATTGTCGGCATGGCTGCGCAGCGCCTGGGCGAGTGCCGGATCGTACTCGCCGATCTGCCCGATCAACGTGGTGATGCGCGTGGTGTCGAGCGTCAATAGCGCGTCGGCCAGTTCGCCGCGCAGTTCTTGCGGCAGCGCCGCGAGTGCTGCGCTGTTCAACGCGCCTGGCGACAGCGCTGGGGGTAGCGGATGTGCACTGGGTCGGCGCAGAAAGCGCGCGCCGAGATGACGTTGCAGGCAGCCGAACACCTCGGCCAGGCGCAGTGGTTTGTGCAGGACATCGTCCATCCCCGCCGCCAGCATCTCGCTCCGCTGTTCGGCGAACACCGATGCGGTCAGCGCGACGATCTTTACTGTTGCGCCCCCTTCCAACGCGCGGATGTGCCGGCTGGCCTCCAAGCCGCTCATCACCGGCATGCGCTGGTCCATCCAGATGAAGTGGGGCCGCCATTGCTGGAAGCATTCGACGCCTTCGGCGCCATTTGCCGCCCGACGCACGCGGAATCCGGCGTCTTCCAGCAGGCGGCTGAGCAGCAGGTTGCTCTCCGGCTGATCCTCGACGACCAGAATCCGCCACTCGGGCTGGCCCGGCGCCAGCGTCAGCAGCTCGTCGCCCGCCTGCTGCGGGTCAGACACGTCACTCGCCGTCGCGAGCTCGAGCGGCAGGTCGATCCAGAAACGGCTGCCTTGTCCGACGCGGCTGCTCATCCCGAGCCGTCCCCCCATCAACTCGACGAACTGGCGGGTGATCGCCAAGCCCAGCCCGGTACCTTTCTGGTCGGAAGCCGGGCCTGCCTGAACGAAAGGCTCGAACACTCGCGCCTGGTCTTCCGACGCAATTCCCGGGCCGGTGTCTTCTACCTCGATCAGAAGCCGCGGCGCGCCGCCGTCCGCTGCCGCGTTGACGCGCAGGGTGACCTCGCCGGCTGCGGTGAACTTGATCGCGTTGCTCAGCAGGTTGACCAGGAGCTGGCGCAGTCGGGTCTGATCGCCCCGGATGTAGCGCGCGACACGCGGCGAGCGCTCCAGCTTCAGCGTCAGGCCCTTCTCCTGCGCACGCTGGCGCATCATGCCGACGACGTCATCTACCGTCGCCGCCAGATCGAGCGGGAGCTTGACCAACTCGATACGTCCGGCTTCGATCTTGGCCATGTCGAGAACATCGTTGATCAACCCGAGCAGGTGTTCGCCGCTGCGCTTGATGATGTCCAGATACTCGAGCATCTGTTCGCTCAGCCCGGAATTCTGGCGGAGCAGCGCCGAAAAGCCGAGGATGGCGTTTAACGGGGTGCGCAGCTCGTGGCTCATGTT
>CALEZI010000031.1 GCA_937928755.1 uncultured Rhodanobacteraceae bacterium
AAGAAGATTGTCTAGAGCGAAAGAGCGAAGAGACCATGAAAAGCAACATACAAGGTCGGAACCCGCGCCCGAGAGAAATCGGCAAGGCGAGCCGCCCCCGACGCGGATTCCGACATCCGGACTCATCGGAGGATCGTCATCGCCGTCGCCAGTCCACGCGGATTCCACCATCCTGAGCCGAACCGCAGGTCGGCTCAGTCCAGCGAAAGCACACGCCTCAGGGCCGATCTGCCGCCGGCGGTCGCTTGCGCTCCCGCTTGCCGCCCGCGGCGGGCAATGCTGCGGCCATCAACTTGCGGAAAGTCGGGCACTCGAGGTGGCTGGGTGCCCGGCAGCGTGCGGCGTGGCGCAGGCCGTTGCGCATGGCCAGCAGCTTGCGAATGGTGCCATCGAGTTCATCGGCCTTGGCGGCGAGCAGGTCGCGGTCGATCTGCGGGCGTCCGTTGGCGCTGAACATGCGCGCGATCTCGTCCAGCGAAAACCCGGCCGAGCGCCCGAGCGCGATCAGCGACAGTCGCTGCAGCACGCCCTTGTCGAACAGGCGCCGCAGGCCGTGGCGACCGACCGAGACGATCAGCCCTTTTTCTTCGTAGTAGCGCAGCGTCGATGCCGGCACGCCGGCACGCCTGGCGACTTCCCCGATGTCCATCGCGCAGACCCCTTGACTTCAAGTTGACTTGAAGTGGCACTGTGCCTTCCCGAGCCGAAGAAGGCAAGCCAGGGAGCAAACATGGACGCTGTATTGCACACATTGTGGACCGGCGCAGGCGCGACGCTTGCGGTGGATGTCTGGGCGCTGGCGCGTCGTCGCTGGTTCGGCGTGGCGTTGCCGAATTACGGCCTGGTCGGACGCTGGTTCGCGTACATGCCGCGCGGGCAGTTCCGCCATGCGTCGATCGCCAGCGCGGCGCCGATGCCTGGCGAACGCCTGCTCGGCTGGGGCGCGCACTACGCCATCGGCATTGGCTTCGCCGCGCTGCTGCCATTGCTCTGGGGCAGCGCCTGGCTGCAACAGCCAAGCCTGCCACCGGCGCTGCTGGTTGGGCTTGGCAGCGTCGCCGCTCCGTTGCTGCTGATGCAGCCGGCGATGGGGCTCGGGATTGCCGCCAGCCGTGCCCCACGCCCCGCTGCCGCACGCCGGCAGAGCCTGATCACGCATGCCGTGTTCGGCTTCGGGCTGTATGCCGCGGCGCGGGCGGCCGACGCCCTGTTCGCGTCGTGACTGCGGAAACTGTTACTGCAACTACCCATTCAACTCACCACCAAGGAAACTCAAAATGCGTATTCCCGTTCGTTTTGCCCCGATCCTCTTCGGCGCCTTGCTCTCGGCCATCATGGTCGCACTGGTCAGCGCGTTCGTGCTCGCCACCAGCCAGGGCATCCAGCCGGACTTCCCAGCCCGATGGGTGCGCAGCTGCCTGACCACCTGGCCGATGGCCTTCATCACCGTAACCCTGGTCGCGCCGTGGGTGAGAAAGGTGGTGGCGAAGGTGACCGGCTGAGGCACGCGTCGCTGGCTCGATCGATGCCATCGGCGTTGCAGCGACCGGCGGAACGGCAGTGCATCGGCGCCCGCCGGCGTGCTATCACTTTGGCCCCATTCGCAGCTCCCGGTTGTCCGCCATGCCTGAAATCAGCGATGCCCTGATCGTCGGCGGTGGCCACAACGGACTGGTCTGCGCGGCCTTGCTGGCGGCCCGCGGTCTCAAGGTGCAGGTATTGGAGCGCCGCTCGATCCTCGGCGGCGCGGCGGTGACTGAGGAGTTCCATCCCGGATTCCGCAACTCGACCGCCAGCTATACCGTCAGCCTGCTGCACCCGCGGGTGATAACCGACCTCGGGCTGGCGCAACACGGCTTGCGCATCGTCGAGCGTCCCTATTCCAACTATCTGCCGCTGCCGGATGGCAGTGCCTTTCGCCTCGGCGGGGCAGAGGGCAGCGCGGACATCGCGGCGCGCTCACCGCGCGATGCGCAGCGCCTGCCGCAATACCACGCCATGCTGGAGCGGGTGGTTCAGGTGTTGCGCGAGCTGATGCTGCAGACGCCGCCGAACTTGAGCGATCGTTTCGTGCTGGCCGACTGGCTGGCGTCGCTGCAGGTGGCACGGCGCCTGCGTCACCTGGACTCGCGCGGACGGCGCGATCTTCTCGACCTGTTCACCAAGAGCGCCGGCGAACTGCTCGACGACTGGTTCGAATGCGAGCCGCTGAAGGCGGCGCTCGGCTGGGATTCCATCGTCGGCAACTTTGCCAGCCCGTACACGCCCGGCTCCGCCTATGTGCTGCTGCACCACGTGTTCGGCGAGGTCAATGGCAAGAGCGGAGTGTGGGGTCACGCGATCGGCGGCATGGGCGCGATCAGCCAGGCGATCGCCGCCGCGGCGCAGGCGCGTGGCGTGCAATTGCGCACCAATGCCAGCGTGGCGCGGATTCTGCTGCGCGAAGGTCGCGCCGAGGGCGTGGTGCTCGCCGACGGCGAAGAGATCCGCGCGCGTATGGTGGTGTCCAACGTGCACCCGCGAGTGCTCTACGGCAAGCTGATCGCGCCGTCTGAACTGCCGGGCGACATGGCGGAGAGGATCGGCCGCTACCGCAGCGGCTCGGGCACCTTCCGCATGAACCTGGCGTTGAGCGAGCTGCCGGATTTCCGCGCCACGCCGGGAACCGCGCTCAAGGCGCACCACCAGAGCGGCATCCTGATCGGTCCGAGTCTGGCTTATTTCGAGCGCGCCTATTTCGACGCCAAGGGCCGCGAGCACAACCCCGGCTGGGCGCGCGAGCCGGTGGTCGAACTGGTCATCAGCTCGACGCTGGACGGCACGCTGGCGCCGCCGGGCCAGTACGCCGCCAGCCTGTTCTGCCAGCAGGTCAATCCCAGCGTGGCGCCCGACTGGGACACCCACCGTGACGAGTTCGCGAAACTGGCGATCGCCACGGTCGATCGCCACGCGCCCAACTTCGCGCGCAGCGTGCTTGGCTACCGCGCCTTGAGCCCACTGGATCTGGAACGCGAATACGGATTGATCGGCGGCGACATCTTCCACGGTTCGCTCGGGCTAGACCAACTGTTCAGCGCGCGCCCGCTGCTCGGCCAGGGCAACTATCGTGGCGCTTTTGCCGGCCTGTACCTGTGCGGCGCCGGCACCCATCCCGGTGGCGGCGTCACCGGCATCCCCGGCATGAACGCCGCGCGCGAGATCCTGCGCGACTGGAAGCGCACGCCGCAACGCCGAGGTCCGTTAAACTGAAGGAAACGTCGATCCGCGGCTCGAAACCGGCCCGGGTCAATGGTCTGCACCGTAGCGCCAATCCGGTGCTGCCGATCAGGACAGGAGAGCCTCGATGCGCGTTTTGGTTTTCGTCAAAGCCACCGCCGACAGTGAGGCTGGCCTCATGCCGCCGTCCGAACTGCTGGAGCAGATGGGCAGGTACAACGAGGAACTGGTCAATGCCGGCATCATGCTCGGCGGCGATGGCCTCAAGCCCACGGCGCACGCCAAACGCGTCCACTTCGACGGAACCACACGCACCGTCTTGCAGGGGCCGTTCAGCGAAACCCGCGAGCAGGTTGCCGGCTACTGGCTGTGGGAAGTGAAGGACATGGACGAGGCCGTGGAATGGGTGAGGCGCTGTCCGAACCCGATGCTCGGCCCCAGCGACATCGATATACGCCCGTTGTACGAACTGGCGGATTTCGAGTCGATCATGACGCCGGAGGCCGAGGCCGTTCATGGCCGCGTGGCCGGCAAGCTGGCCGGGCAATAGGCGCAACTGACCCGAGTCCGGTAGCGGCGTATTCTTCAAGCACGAGGGCGCGATCGATGTGCCGCAACATCAAGACCCTGTTCAACTTCGAGCCGCCGGCGACCGAGGAAGAGATCCGCGCATCGGCGCTGCAGTTCGTGCGCAAGTTGAGTGGTTTCAACGCACCGTCGAAGGCCAACCAGGCGGCATTCGATCTGGCGGTGGCCGAGGTCACGGCAGCCGCGCGCACGCTGGTCTACTCGCTGGTCTCCAACGCCAGCCCGAAATTGCGCGACATCGAAGCCGGCAAGGCATTGGCGCGTCGGCGGCTGCGCTTTCCGGCGGGCAAGGGCAGCTGATTGCCTGAGGCTGCCTCTGCGGCGGCTCGTACGCGAGAGTTTTTCCGGCGTTTACGGCGCTGCAAGCGCAGCCGAAGAACCGGTCGGGCCGACTGGGGGAAGAACTGTCGCGCGTGGGGCGATTCGTCGCAGCGCCGTCAGCGCCGTCGCGCCGGAGTCCGACCAGCGCTTATTCTTGGCACCTTGCACCGGGAAGCAGGACACTTGCGCAGCCGTCACCAGAGCCTGGACAAGGATTGCGCAGGTCGACGGTCCGGCATCGGCGCCGCGCCGCCGCAATTCGCTGCAAGGCTGCTGGCGCGGGTGGTCTGCGCGCTGGCCCTGCTGTTGGCCTGGCCGCTCGCGGCGCTGGACGTCGACCGCCCGCTGAACACCTTCACGCTGAGCCACTGGAACAGCAGCAACGGGCTGGCTCACAACATGGTGATCGCCATAACGCAGACGCCCGACGGCTATCTGTGGCTGGGCAGTTTCGAAGGGCTGTCGCGTTTCAACGGGTTGGAGTTTGTGGTGTTCGACGACCGCACCCTGCCGTTGGCGGACGCCAATGGCATTCGTGCGCTTGCTGTCGACAGTACCGGCAGGTTGTGGGTCAGCAGTGCGCGCTCCGGGTTGCTGGCATTCGATGCCCAGGGCTGGCAGCGCTACAGCCATGAGCAGGGCCAGCCGTTCGAGCAGATGATCGGCGTCGAAGCGAGCAGCGACGGCTGGTTGTGGTTGAACGGCGAGGAGAGCGGCATCGCGCGTTGGCGGCCGGGTAGCCCGGCATTGCGCGTCGATCGGCGCAATGGACTGACCCACGACAATGTCTACGTGACCCTCGCCGATGGTCGAGGCGGCGTTTTCGTCGGCACTGCCGCGGGTCTCGATCATGTCACGGCCGAAGGTCTGGTGAGTCACTGGGGCAGCCAGCGAGGCTTGCCGCCGGGACCGGTGCGCAGCCTGAGGCACGCACCTGATGGCGAACTGGCGGTCACCGTGGCGGGGCGCGTGGGCTGGATCGGCGATCAGGGTTATCGCCCGCTGACCGGCGATCAGGTCCCGACCAGCGCCCAGTTGCTGCTCTACGACCGCGACGGCGGCCTGCTGATCGGAACCACCGACCAGGGACTGTGGCGCGCAGGCGCGCGCGGCATCGACCAGCTCGACCGTCGCCACGGGCTGCGCGGCAATCGCGTGGTGTCGCTGTTCGAGGATCGCGAGGGCAGTGTCTGGGTCGGTTCCTCGGACGGCCTCTATCAGTTGCGCGACCTCAGGTTCACCACCATCGATCGGCGCCATGACATCGGCGCAGGCTATGTGCGGGCGTTGTGGGAGCACCCCGCCGGAGTGCTCTGGATCGGCAGCACCGACGGGCTGTACCGTCGCGCTGGCGAGAACGTCGCGCGCTTCGGTCGCGACACCGGATTGCCCAGCGATTCGATACTGTCGCTGGCGCATACGCAAAGGCACGGCCTGCTGGTCGGCACTTTCGGCTCCGGCATTGCGCGCATCGTCGATGATCGGGTGGAACCGGTGCCGGGGACCCGCGCCCTGGACGCGTTGCAGATCCGGGCCTTGTTGCCGCGTGCCGACGGCAGTTTGTGGATGGCCAGCAACAGTGGATTGTTTCGCCTGGTCGGTGAGCAGTTGACACGTTTCGATCGCGAGCATGGATTGCCGCGCGATTTCGCCATGGCCTTGACCGAAGACCACGTCGGTCGCCTCTGGGTGGGCACTTCCGGTGGCCTCGCGCGCCTGGCGGGGGAGCGTTTCGAGGCCTACGGCAGGGCTCAGGGCCTGCATGCGGAAGACATCTTCAGCATCCACAGCCAGCCTTCCGGCGAGTTGTGGATCGGCAGCAACCGTGGGCTCAAACGCTACGCGGACGGGCGCTTCGAGGATGTCGTCGGCGACGACCCGGCGTTCAACAGCAGTCTGTTCCAGATTCTCGAGGATGCGCAGGGCAGCTTCTGGATCAGCAGCAATCGCGGCATTTTCCTGTTGCCGGCCGAGGAAATCGCGGCGCTGCGAGCCGGTCGCGAAGGGCCGGTGCGGGTACGGCGGCACGATCGCAGCGATGGACTGACCAACGAACAGGCCAACGGTGCTTCGCAATCGTCCGGTATCCGCATGGCCGACGGCAGCCTGCGTTTCGCCACGGCAGAAGGCGTGGCAGCGGTCACGCCCGGGCGCCACTACCCGCGCCGTCCGGTGCGCATCGACGCGGTCATCGAATCGGTGTTGGTCGACGCTGCGCCGACAACAGCCGCAGCGGTTGCGGGTACGACGCTGGCGGCCGGCGTCCGGCGGCTGGAGTTCCGCTATGTCGGCTTGAGCCTGCTGAATCCGGAGCGCGTGCGTTACCGCCATCGATTGTCTGGCTTCGACGACCAGTGGGTCGATGCAGGGGACCAGCGTGTCGCCGCGTACACCAATCTGGCGCCAGGGTCGTACCGTTTCGAGGTCGAGGCCAGCAGCGGCGATGTCGTCGACGCGATCCAGCTGGAGTTTGCGCTCGCGCCGCGTTGGTGGCAGCGACTGGAGATCCAGATGCTGGCGGGCGTGCTGCTCGTGCTCCTTCTGGCAGCGCTTTGGCGCACACGCACGACGCAACTGCTGCACCGCAGTCGCGAGCTGGAGCGATTGGTGACGCTGCGTACAGCCGATCTGCAGGCCAAGGCGATGCAACTGGCGCAGGCAGATCGGGAGAAGGGCGCGCTGGTGATCCGTCTGCGCGAACAGTCCGAGGCGTTCGAGCGGCAGGCGCGTGAAGACTGGCTCACCGGGCTGCCCAATCGGCGTGCCTTCGAAGAACTGCTGCAGCAGCAGTTCGCCTCGGCGCGGGAAGGCTCGAATGGCCTGAGTCTGGCGGTCGCCGATATCGACCACTTCAAGGAGATCAATGATCGCCATTCGCATGCGGTCGGAGATCGGGTGATCGCGGCCGTCGCCGACGAGTTGCGCGCGGGTGCCGGAGCGGGCGCGCTGATTGCGCGCTGGGGTGGCGAGGAGTTCATGCTGCTGTTCCCCGGCTGCAATCGCGACCACGCGCTGGCGCGCTGCGAGCGCATTCGTGGCGCTATCGCCGCGCGCCTGCCGTTCTTCGCCGACGGGAAACCGGAACTTGTAACGGTGAGCTTCGGCGTGGCCGAACTCGGTGCCGAACACGATTCACCGGAACGCCTGCTCAGCGAGGCCGACCAGCGCCTGTACCAGGCGAAAGACGCCGGCCGCAACTGCATACGCTGATTTGCCGGATTGGCGCAGAGCAGCGGCGAAAGACGCGGAAATGGCCATTTGCGACGCACCACACTATGGTCCAACCCATGCAGATTCCATCACGACAACTCGCCCTGACGGCGTTGGCGATCGTCGCCCTCGCCGTGCCCGGATTGTGGCCGGTGCTGTCGCCCGGCATGTCGGCCGACGACTACGGGCTGCAGTTGTATGCCCGATTGACGCCATCGCCGCTGAGCTTCTTCCTCGAAGACCACTCGTCCAGTTACTCCTACCGCCCGGTGACGATGGCGCTGTGGTGGCTGGTCGCGCAGCTTGGCTCGCAAGCGGAACTGCAATACCTGATGAACATCGCGTTGCATGCGGCGAATGCGCTGCTGGTGGGCGCACTCGCGTGGCGCTGGTCTGGCCGCTGGCAGGCGATGTTGCTGGCCGGGGCGATCTTTGCGGCCCACCCCGCGATCGCCGCAACCCCGATGTGGCTGGCCGACCGCTTCGATCTCTCGGCAACCCTCGGGATACTTGCAGCGTTGCTGCTGATCGAGCGTGCAATCGAGCGGCAACGCGCGGGCTGGCTGCTGCCATTCGCCGCTTTCTGGGCGATCGGCAGCAAGGAGATCGGCGTGGTGCTGGTGGTCCTCGGCGTGTTGCGACTGCTGGCTGCGCGGCAGTTGACCCTGCAGCTTCGCGTGCGTCTGGCGCTGGCCGTGATCCTGCCGGTGGCCGCGCTGTTGCTGGCCCGTACCGCTTTGTTGCGCGGATTCGATCAGACCCTGGGCATTGCCGACCTGGCGCAAGCGGCGACCAGCGGCATCGCTGCGTGGTGGCGGTTGTCGCCGAGCGCTCTGGGAATGGGTGGTCCGGCGGCAACGGCGTGGCTGTTGCCGTTGTTGCTGCTGCTGGCCACGCTCGGCTGGTGGTGGGCGGCGCGTACGCCGCAGATCTCCTGCAGCACACCACCGGCGCCATCGACGGCGTTGCCGCGCGCGACGATCCCGCTGCTGCTGCTTGGCGGCATGCTGCTGCTGCCGTCGCTGGTGCAGTGGCCGGTGACGCAACTGGTGCTGGTGGCGCCGGACGCGCTTCGGAACCCCGCCAACCTGCGCTTTTATTACCTGGCATTCGTCGCGGTCGCCATTTTCGTCGGCATCGGACTGGCGCGCGCCAACGCCGCGCTGGCCGTGGCAACCAGCCTGCTGGTGGTCGTTTGCTCAGTCCCGGTTGCGCGCAGCCAGTCGCGCGACTGGGCGACCATGACCGCTCACAATCACCGTCCGGTGGCCGCCGCGCTGGCGCTGCTCGCTGCCGAACCGGTCCGCGGCGGCCTCTGCCTGGTCCAGTTCGGCGGCCTCGACGCCTTCACCGACCACACCCATTTTCTGGATTCGGCGATCAAGGCGCGATTGCCGACCGATTCGCCCTGGCAACGCTGCGTCTATCTGACCAGCCAGCCGCCGTGGTACAGCGTGCAACCGCGCAGCAGCTGCGAGGACGCGGATCTGCTGCCGTTGCGGCCGCGCGCCAGCGACGTCGGCTTGATGCATGCGCGACGTTTCGGGTCGTTGTGCGTGATCTACCCGGAGATGCCGGCGCCGGCGTTGATCGAGGGCAGTGTGGGGCGCTGGCAGTGGACCGGCGAGCGCTTTCAGCGTTGACGCTGGCGGGAGGCCGACGCGACGATCAGGCCTCGCCGTTGGCTTCGGTGCGCGCGCCTGCGGGTCGTTCGAGAAATCCCTGCGGTGCCGGCCAGTAAAACCAGAGCGCCGGCTCGCGCTGCCATTGTTCGATGAAGCGGGCGCTGAGACTGTTCGCCAGAGCGTTCAGATCCTGTCCCGCCGGCAGCCGCGTGAGCACCATCCGGCGCTCGCGCGTGACCCAGTCCACATCCACGGTGAAGCACAGCAGCGGGCAGTCCAGATCCAGCGCGAGCTTGAGGATGCCGCTGCGCCACCAGGCGCGACGACCGCCTGGAAAGGGAACCTCGATGATGCCGGTGCCGGAGCGCGGCGGGGTGTCCGCGGCCACGCACGGCAAACCACCCTCGCGCACCGTTTGCGCGATGCGCTCGCGCGCGCCGCCGGTGCCGATGCCGGAATTGCCGCAGACCCGCTTCACCATCGCGCCGCGCAGGCGCATCGACAGGTAGCGCACCCAGCCGACGCCATCCGGGCGCCGGTCGAGCGACCGGTAGACCAGATAGACGTCATAGCCGAGCGCGCGCAGGTGCGCCAGCGCCGGCAATCCCTGGTTGAAGTTGAAGAAGAAGCAGAGCGCGCCGCTCGCCGGGCGATCGATGTCGCCGTCGATCATCATGGTGCGCGCCAGGCCGCGCCAACCGAACACCAGGGTGCGGAAGGTGTCGGCGTACTCCAGCAGAAAACCCATGCGGAACCGGCGGTCGAAGCTGGCGTCGGCCGGATCGAAGCCGAGGGTCATGCGTCCACCACGGCTGCCGCCCACTTCCTCGCGAATCAGGAACGGCCAGCGCGACAGTTGCCAGAAGATCCAGACGCACCAGCGCCACGGCATCACGGCGGCAAGCCCGGGCACCAGGAACAGTGACAGCAGATCGCGAAGTTCTCGCGTGAGGGCTCGCACGCGACGGGCTCGCTGCAGCGGTCGGGAGGTCGCCTAGGCTAGCAGCCTGCCAAGGGTCAACCAAGCTGTCGGAGCGGCATGCGAGAATCGGGGCATACGACCTTTGCGAGTAATCCATGGCATCGATCGATGAGTTCATCGTCGTCACCGAAGTCGAGCGCGGACCGTTTTTCGCCGCCGAGCTGTTCCAGCGCAAGTATCGTGCGCAGTTACCCGACTTCCCGCATCACGTGGTCGCCTTGTACCGGCGTCCGGACGGCCACTTATTGACCGCCAGTTACGTGCACTTCACCCATTGCGGCGACATCGTGCTGGCCGGCGGGGCGTGCACCGACGGCGCCGTCATGCGCTCGATGGATGCGGCCGAGCAGGCGGCGTTGACCGAGTACGGTGGCTTGATGCTGGCGACCCTGCGTTATGGATTCGAGCGCTGGGGACCGGGATGCGAAGCCATGTTCACTTGCTGCGGCGATCCGCGCGCACTGGAAACCACGCCCAAGGTCGGCTTCATCGAAACCGGCGTGCAGTACCTGCTGGTGCACTGGTTGCGCGAATTGTCGCCGTCGCGCAAGCAGCAACTTGTCGCCAAGGCGAAGACCTTCATGCCGTTCTGACCCGGCAGCCGTAGTCGCCCGTCAGCCGACGTCGCGCAGCAGCGCGGCAAAATCTTCGGGCGTTTTCCAGTGCCAGCCGCAGACGTACCGCGGCAGATTCCAGCGGTCGTCGGCAAACGAGACCGGCCGCGCGCCATCGCCGAAAGCGGCGCGCAATCCGATCGCCGGCGCGCGCCGTGGCAGCCACTGCATGCGCAGGAAATCCGGCACATGGCCGAAGGGATAACAAAACATGCTGGGCGCTGTGCCCAGGCACGCGGCAAGACGCTGCTGCGCCTGGGTGATCTGAAACTCCGCGCGTCGATCGCTGTTCACCGCATGGAAATCGCCGCGCGGCATGCCATCCGGGGCATCCGTACCGAGGCACGGATGATTGTGGTCCCAGCTGTGGTTCTCGATGCTCAGCAGCCCCGATCCTTGCGCGGCGGACCACCAGTCGTCGCCGATCTGGTCGCGCGCGAACAGGCAAGCGGCGTCGATCTGACGCCGCGCCGCCGGATCGGCAATGACGAATGAGCTGAGGTGCAACCCGGGCTGGGCAGCCGCGCCGTGACGCGCGCGGAAATCGAGCAGGATGTTGGCGAAGCTGCGCTGCACGCCGTGACCGGGATACTCGAGGTCGTGGAAATCGAAGTCGGTGCCGTCGTCGCAGGTCAACGCGATACAGCGATGCAGCCGGTCGGCGTCGTGACTTTCGAAGGCGTCCACCACGCTGGACAGCGGCAATACGCGCCAGCCTGTCGCGTGCAGGGATTCGAGGTCGGCGGCGAGCGCCAGGTGGTCGTTGCCGACATAATCGGACGACGCGACATTCGCCGCGTGATAGGTCAGGATCGGCACCCGCATCGGTGGGCAGAATCTGGCATGAATCCGCTCGAACATACACGTTGGCCGGTAGCGCGGCAAAGCCGCGGGATTGCCGCGATGAGGTCGACCCGTTGACTGGATGGTCCAAACGCGTGAGTTCATGGGGGCGGCTCAATGCCGACCTGCACCGTTGGACGGTGCTCGGTGATCGCGAGTCCGTGGTCGCAACCATCCGCCACGGCGGTCTGCCCTTCGGCAACGGTCGCTCCTATGGCGATGTCTGCCTCAATCCGGGTGGCACGCTGTGGAGCACCCGCGGGCTGGACCGGTTCATTGCCTTCGATGGCGAATCAGGTGTCGTCGAATGCGAGGCCGGCGTTCTGCTGGGCGAGATCATCGATGTCGTCCTGCCGCGCGGCTGGTTCCTGCCGGTGGCGCCGGGCACGCGCTACGTGACTGTCGGCGGGGCCATCGCCAACGATGTGCACGGCAAGGGTCACCACCGGACCGGCAGCTTTGGCGATCACCTGTTGTCGCTGCAACTGGTACGCACCGACGGTGAGTTGATCGAGTGCTCGGCCAACGCCAATGCGGATTGGCTGCGCGCGACCATCGGCGGGCTCGGCTTGACCGGCGTGATAACCCGCGCGCGCCTGCAACTGCGCCGGGTCGCCGGTGCCTGGCTGGATGCCGATGCGCAGCCCTTCGAGACGCTGGACGCGTTCTTTGCGCTGTCGGGCGCGGCAACTCGCGACTTCGAATACAACGTCGCCTGGATCGACTGTGCCGCCGGCGGTCGTGGGGTTTTTTTCCGCGCCAACCACAGCGCCAGTTGCGACCCGCTGCTGCCACCGAGTCCTCGCAGGTTTCCGCTGGAGCCGCCGATATCGCTGGTCAACCGCCTGTCGCTGCGCGCGTTCAATGCCGCGTACTTTCGCGCGCATCAGATTCGCCAGGGGCGCAGGCAACAGGATTATCGGTCCTTCTTCTTTCCGCTCGACAACCTGCTGGAGTGGAACCGGATCTACGGTCCGCGTGGATTCTTCCAGTATCAGTCCCTGGTACCGCCGGTTGCGCAACTGGAAGCGACGCGGGCGATGCTGCAGGAAATTTCCCGCTCGCGCATGGGGTCGTTCCTGGCGGTACTGAAGACCTTCGGCGATCGCCCGGCGCCGGGACTGCTCAGTTTCCCTGCAGCGGGCACCACGCTGGCGCTCGACTTTCCCAACCAGGGCGAAAACACACTCGCGCTGTTCCGCCGTCTGGACGCCATCGTGCTCGCCGCGGGCGGTCGCCTGTACCCGGCCAAGGACGCACGAATGGCGCCGAGCATGTTCGCGGCCGGCTACCCGCGCCTGCCCGAGTTCCTGCGCTTTCGCGATCCGGGCATTGCGTCTTCGCTGTCGCGTCGCTTGCTCGGAAGCTGAAGTCTGCTTTACTGGATACCTCGATCCAGAACGGCGGACATGCGCGACATGAGTTGCAGAATCCTGATCATCGGCGCCACTTCTGCCATCGCAACGGCGGTAGCACGTCGGCAGGCCGTCGGCGCGGCGCGCATCTTTCTGGTCGGGCGCCAGGGTGCTCTGCTGCGTGCGCTGGCGGACGACCTGCGCGTACGCGGTGCTGCGGAAGTCGACCTCGAAATCCTCGATGCGCTCGACACCGCCGCGCATGCCGCGGTCGTGGAGCGCGCATTTGCGCGCTGGGATGGCTTCGACCAGGTCCTCGTTGCCCATGGTGTGTTGCCCGATCAGACGGCCTGCGAGCGGTCTGTCGATGCCGCGCTGGCGGCATTCGACATCAACGCGAGATCGGTGCTCGCCCTGGCCTTGCTGCTGGCCTCGCGTCTGGAGGCACAAGGTTCCGGTGCGATCACCCTGATCTCCTCGCCGGCCGGCGAACGCGGGCGCCAGAGCAACTACATCTACGGCGCCGCGAAGGCGTCGGTCACCGTGCTTGCAGCCGGCTTGCGCCACCGGCTGGCGAGCCGTGGGGTGCGCGTGCTGACCATATTGCCCGGCTTCGTCGACACGCCGATGACGGCAAGCTTCGCCAAGGGTGCGCTCTGGGCCACGCCGGACCGGGTCGCCGCCGACATCGTGCGCGCACTCGAAGCGGGCTTCGGAACGATTTACACGCCATGGTTCTGGCGTTGGATCATGGCGATCATCCGCAGCGTTCCGGAGCGCATCTTCATCCGCACCCGACTGTGAGGGCCAGCGCCGCCGCGGGCGCCTGGCGCACTGCTGCGGTGCGCACCTGCGCGCGTCGAACAGCCAGCGACCAGGGGTGGCTGGTTTTTGTCCGCAAAGGACGCAAGCCACATGGCGCGCGCCGGCACGATTGGGCAGACTGTGAGCCGGCGGGCAGCAATGGAGTGAGTTCATGGGACGCTGGATTGCACTCGGGATTACCCTGGTGTGTTTCGGCTCGTGCAGTTTCATGAGTCAGAATGTCTTCAGGGGCATGGTCGCGCCGATCGGCGTCATCGTTTTCGGCTTCATCACCTTGCTGTTGTTCGTGCAGGCACGGGTCCAGGGCAGCGCGCGCCCACCGGCTGCCGCAATGCTCGACGCCGAGACCCAGATGCTGATGCGTCAACGCGCCAGTCGCATCGCCGAACAGAATCGCAGCGGCGTTGCGTCGCTGAACTCGGGACCGGCTGCCGACGGGCGCCCGACCGGCAAGGCTGCAGGAGCGCCCGATTGAGCGCATTGCGATCGCGCCCGGCTCGCGCCGGACTGTTGCTGGCTGCGGGCCTGGTCGTCGCCGTGCTGTATTTCGGGTTCCGCGGCGAGCGCGTGCGGGTCGACTCGGCGCCAGCGCAGCAGCAGGATTTGATCGAGAGCCTGCGCGAGGAAGGACGCACTCGGGTGGTGCACCGCTACCGCATCAGTGCGCCGGTGGCGGGGCAAGTGGATCGCATTCACTGGCGACCCGGTGACCCGGTAACCTCGAATGCGGTGCTGGCGCGGGTCCAGCCGTCGCTGGGCGCCCTGCTCGATCCAGCCACGCGCGATCGCCTCAAAAACGAAGCGGCGGCCGCCGCGTCGGCAGTGGCGCAGGCGCAGGCCAGGGTCAACGCGGCGCGCGCCAACGATACTCTGGCGCGCCAGGAACTCGAACGCATCGCGCCGATGGTGGCCAATGGCACGCTGGCCCGCCGCGAAGGCGACCGTGCCGAGAGCCAGGCGCAAATGGCGCGCGCGGAACTGGCGGCGGCACGCTTTGCGCTGGAGTTGGCGCAAGCGCAGCGGGAGGCAGCGCAGTCGCTGCTGTCGCAACAGGGCAAGAGCGGTTCCGCCGACCAACAGGTCGAGCTGCGCGCGCCGGTCGCCGGCGTGGTGCTGGCGCGGCTGCGCGAGAGCGCCGGACCGGTCGCCGTCGGCGAGCCCTTGCTGGAGATCGGCGATCCGGCGAGCCTGGAGATCGAGGTCGACCTGTTGTCCTCCGACGCGGTGCGGGTCGGCGCCGGCATGGACGTGCGGCTGCACCGTTGGGGTGGCGCCGCGACGCTCAGCGCGCGGGTGCGCCGCGTCGAACCGGTCGGCTTCACCAAGATCTCCGCGCTTGGCGTGGAAGAACAGCGCGTCTGGGTGTTGTGCGACTTCACCTCGCCGGCGGCGGACTGGCAGCGCCTGGGCGATGGTTACCGCGTCGACGCCGAATTCATCTTGTCCTCGGGTGTCGCGCTGACTGTGCCGACCGGCGCGCTGTTCCGGCGCGACCAGGGCTGGGCGGTGTATCGGGTGGCCGACGGCCGCGCCGTCGAGCGTGCCGTCACGGTTGGCCGGCGCAGCGGGCTCGATGCCGAGATTCTCGATGGGTTGACCGCTGGCGATCGCGTGATCGTGCATCCGGACGATCGCGTCGCCGAGGGCACACGTGTGGAACTGCTGCAGTAGTCGCAGTTGATCGTTTGCGTGTGGTCCGGGCTTGCAAACGCCGGATTCAACTGTTCATATGCTGCGCCTTGCGCCGCGCCCGATTGCGCGCGGAAGCTTTCAGGCAGTCAGTGGAGAGCCCATGTCCGGCATCGTCATCGTTGAGAGTTCGGCTACCCTGAGCCATCTGCTGCAGCGCACTCTGTCGGCCAGCAAGCTGGAGGTCGCGCGCATCCTGACCAACTTCGCCGAGGCCAGCGCGCTGCTGGCGGCGGTCGAGGCGGGTTCGGAGACCTTCAAGGTCATGGTGCTGGGCGCCCCAGCGCGTCACGGGGCCGATTTCGAGGCGCTGCTGACGCAACTCGGCGAGGGTCGGGCGCCGTCGCTGCCGGTGCTGGTGCTGAGTCATGCCAAGACGCCGGCACTGTCGGAGTGGCTGGCGCGGCGTCGCAACGCGTTCTTGTTGTTGTGGTCCAATTTCGGGCGCATCCCGGCGGCGCTGAAGCAACTGCTGCCACCCGATGTGGGGCTCGCCGAAACCGAGGGCAAAGCGGTCGAGGCACTGGTGCGCCCGGCATTGACGTCGCCCTTGAAGGTGCTGTTTGTCGACGATTCGCAGAGTGTGCGTTTCGCGTACAGGCAGTTGCTCGAGAACAACGGCTTCGTTGTCGATACGGCGGCTTCGGTGCAGGAAGGTTATGCCAAGGGCCAGAGTGGCGCCTACGACCTCGCCATCGTCGACTACTACCTGCCGGACGGCAGCGGCGATGAGCTGACGCGTCGGCTGACCCACGCGCCGGCGACGCGCAACATGCCGATCGCGATCATCACCGGTAGCTACAAGGATGCCGTGATCAAGAAGTGCCTCGAAGCCGGGGCGATGGAATGCATGTTCAAGAACGAAGTGCTGGAACTGACGCTGGCGCGCATCAAGGCGCTGGCGCGTACCATCCAGACGCAGAAATCGGTCGAGGCCGAACGCGTGCGCCTGGACGGCATCCTGCGCTCGGTCGGCGACGGCGTCTACGGCGTCGATGGCGATGGGGTGATCACCTTCGCCAACCCTGCGGCGATCGCAATGCTGGAGTACGTCGACGAGCGCGAGATGATCGGCCGCACGGCGCATCAGCAGTTCCATCATTCCGCCGGCGACGGCGAGCGCATCGAGGCCGACGACTCGGCATTGGCCCGTGCCTACCTGCACGGCTCCGAGCTGAAGTCCTACGAAACCGTGTTCTGGACCCGCGCTGGTGCGGCGCTGCCGGTCGAATGCACGGTGCTGCCGCTGGCGATCCAGGGTCGCCGCGAGGGCACCGTGGTGGTGTTCCGCAACATCTCCGATCGCAAGAGCGCCGATCGGCTGCGTTGGGAACTGCTGCACGACCAGCTCACCGGTCTGGCCAATCGGCGTTTCCTGATTCAGGCGTTGACCCAGGAACTGGATCGCCGCCGCGAGCGCGGCGGTTATTCCGCGCTGCTGTACATCGACATCGATCGCTTCAACATGATCGTGGAAAACGCCGGTCAGGCGAGCGCCGACCGCGTGCTGGTCGACATCGGTCACCAGTTGTCGCAACGGCTGCGCCAGGACGACCTGCTGGCGAGGCTGGAAGACGATCACTACGCGCTGTTGCTGTCCGCGGTGCAACTGGAAAATCTGTTCACCATCGCCGATGGCTTCCGCGAGTTGCTCGGCGAGGTGAAGTTCCAGATGTACGCACGACCGGTGACCGTGCGCGGATCGGTGGGTGTCGCCATCCTCAGTGGCGAAGCGCCGAGCGCCGAATATGTGATCGAGCACGCGCGGCTGGCCTGCCAGGATGCCAAACGGCGTGGCCGCGACCAGACCCAGATCTATGTCGCCGGCACCGACGCGCGCATCGCGCGCGAACTCGACGCCGGCTGGACGGTGCGTCTGAAGGAAGCCCTGCACGACGATCGCTTCTTGTTGCTCACCCAGCCGATCCTGCCGTTGCCGGAGATTCGCGAAAGCGACGAAGCGGCGCTGCGCGCGCAGGGCTGGCGTCTGCACCAGAACACCAGCGGCGAGGCGCTGTTCGAAGTGTTGATCCGCATGGTCAACCGCGATGGCCAGTGGGTCAGCCCGAGCGTTTTCGTGCCGCTGGCCGAACGCGTCGGCATGATGCCGAAGATCGATCTGTGGGTGATTGCGCGTTCGCTGCGCTTTCTGGCGACCCTGCCAACCTCCACGCGCGTCGGCCTCACCGTCAACCTGTCGAATGCCACCCTGCAGGATCCGGAATCGCTGAAACTGATCATCAGCATGATCGAGGGTTCCGGCGTGCCGGCGTCGCGGTTGATCTTCGAGGTCACCGAGACCAGCGAGATCGGCAGTCTGCATTCGGCGCGCCGCTTCATGCAGAGTCTGCGCAAGCAGGGTGTGCGCTTCGCGCTCGACGACTTCGGTACCGGATTCAGCTCGATCAGCCACCTGAAACACCTGCCGGTCGACTTCGTCAAGATCGAAGGCAGTCTGATCACCGACCTCACCGAATCCTCGCGCGACCGCACCATGGTGGCGTCGATGGTCTCGCTGGCGCATGCGCTCGACCTCAAGGTCATCGCCGAGCACGTCGACAGCATGCACACGCTGCGCTGGCTGGCGGACTGCGGCGCCGACTATGCCCAGGGACACTTCCTCGGCGAGCCGGTGCGCCTGGAAGAGATCGATTTCAAGGCGCTGAATGGTGCGGTCGACGTTGGGTGATGCCCCTGTCCGATCATTGGACCGGCGATCTTGCGAAGATTTTTGTCCGCAAAGGACAAATTCTCCTGGTCAATTGCTTGTCTCACCAGCGGCACCTCGATTCGAGCCATGACGCCCGCTGACCGTCCCGCGCCATCGCCCTGGCGTCAACTGTTCGCGCATGCCGCGGTGGCCACGCCGATCGGCTTGTTGGCGCTGCTGGCGCTGGCATCGCTGCTGACGCCCTGGGTCTGGCCGCATGCACCGGGCCAGCCTTATTGGGGCCAGGATCTGCTGCCACCCGGCCTCAGCCATGGGCATTGGTTCGGCACCGATGCGATCGGTCGCGACATGCTGGCGCGCACCATGGCCGGCATCGGCGTTTCGCTGGCGATCGGAGTCGGTGCCGGTGTGCTGGCGCTGGTGCTTGGCGGTCTGATCGGTGGCGCCGCGGGTTATCTCGGTGGCTGGGTCGATGAGTTGCTGATGCGCCTCAACGATTTGTTGCTGAGCTTGCCGCTGATGCTGATCGCGATCCTGCTGATCGCGCTGTTCGAGCCCTCCTTGCTGCTGCTGATCCTGATCGTCGGCGGCTTCGGCAGTCTCGACGCCGCGCGCATCCTGCGCGTCGAAGCGCGGCGATTGCGCCACGCGGAGTTCATGCTGGCCAGTCGCTTGCAGGGCGCTTCAGGCTTCCAGCAGTGGTATCGCCACCTGCTGCCGAACCTGCTCCCGGTGGCCTTGACGGCGCTGGGCAGCGCGGTGCCGCAGGCGATCCTGGTCGAGTCGTTCCTCGCCTTCCTCGGCCTTGGGCCGAGCGAGCGTGTCGGCAGTCTGGGTACGCTGCTCGCCGAGGGTGTGCAGGACCTGCAATGGGCGCCGTGGACGCTGTGGGTGCCGGCGCTGGCGTTGGCGCTGGTGCTGCTGGGTTTCGGCCTCGCCGGCGATGCGCTGCGGACGCGCCTGCGCAGGGTGACCGGCGGCAGCGCGTGAACGCGCCCTTGCTCCAGGTGCGCGACCTGTGCATCGGATTCGCCGATGCGGCGGCGATCGTCGCCGGGCTCGATCTGGATGTCGCCGGCGGCGAGATCGTGGGTCTGGTCGGGCCGTCGGGTGTCGGCAAGAGTCTGATCGCACGCGCGCTGATTGGCCTGCTGCCGATGACCGCGCAGGTGCGGTCGGGCGATGTGCGCTTTGCCGGCAGCAGGCTGAGCACCGCTGCCGACTTCGCGCGCGTACGCGGCAGCGGGATCGCTTATGTGTTCCAGGATGCCGCCAGCAGCCTGCATCCGTTGCGCAGCGTGGACGCGCAGATGCGCGAGTGCCTGCAGGTGCATGCGCCGCAGCTCGACGGCAGCAGCGTGCGTCGCCGCATCGGCGCGGCGCTCGACGAAGTCGGCCTCGGCGATCAGCGGCGCTGGCTCGATGCCCGGCCGCACCAGCTCTCCGGCGGCCAGCGCCAGCGCGTCATGCTGGCGCTGACACTGTTGCCGCAGCCGCAGTTGCTGATCGCCGACGAGCCGACCAGCGCGCTCGATCCGGTGCTCGGCAAGCGCATCTGCGATCTGCTTGCCGACAGCGCCAGGCGGCGCGGCATGGGGCTGCTGTTGATCAGTCACGATCGGCCACGCGTCGCCGAGTACTGTCAGCGCGTTTACCGCCTGGTCGATGGTCGCGCCGAGCTGCTGCAAGGCGCGGAAACCGGATTGCCGATCACCAACCGCCAGCCTCCGGTGCGACGTTTGCCGCCCGGCGATGGCAGTCCGTTGCTGGCGGCGCGCGATCTGTCGTTGCGTCATGCGACGGGATTTCGCTTGCCGTGGCAGAAACGCGAGCCGCCGCAATTGAGTTCGGTCGAATTCACGTTGTGGCCGGGTCAGCGCATCGGCGTGGTCGGCAGCTCCGGTTGCGGCAAGTCCACGCTTGCGCGCGGCTTGCTGGGCCTGATGCCGGCCCTCGAGGGCCAGGTACAGTGGTTCGGGCGCGCGCTGGACCGCCTCGACCGGGCCACACTGCGCCGCTGGCGTCCACGCGTGCAGCTGGTATTCCAGGATCCGTATCGCAGCCTCGATCCGATGCAGCGCATCGATGCCATGCTGGTCGAGGCCTTCGGTTGCGCGCGCAAGCCGCCGCCACGCGAGCAGCGCCTGCAGGCAGCGCGCGACATGCTGCTCGACATCGGTCTCGATGCCAGCGCGCTGACGCGTTATCCCACGCAGTTCTCCGGTGGCCAGCGCCAGCGCCTGGCGATCGCGCGTGCGCTGGCGAGCGCGCCCGAGGTGTTGGTTTGCGATGAGGCGACCAGTGCGCTCGATCACGATGCCCAGGCGCAGATCCTGGTTTTGCTCGATCGCCTCGTATGCGCCCGCGGTCTGGCACTGCTGTTCATCAGCCACGATCTCGATGTCGTCGCCTGGTTGTGCGATGCCTTGATGGTGCTCGACCGCGGTCGCGTGGTCGAGGCCGGGTCGTCGGCTGCGTTGCTGCATGCGCCAGCCTCGGATGCTTTGCGATCGCTGATCGATGCCCGGCCGCGCAGACCCTTAGAAATTCCTTAATCCTGATTCAGAATCCGATCGCGACCGCAAAATGGCGACTAAGCTAGGGGCTGCCCCAGCAAGGGGCGATTCCGGAGACAGCCATGAACGCAGCGAAAGTCTTGATCGCGATGTGCGTCGGTGTTTTCGCCGTCGCCGCCGGCGCCCGCGCCGGCGAGATCTTCGAGCCGCGCAGAATCGATCCCGATGTCTGGAAGTCGAGCCACTTCCAGCGCGCCCATCCGGACCTGAAGCATCGCATCGCCGCACAGGCTTTGCTCGACGACGGCAAGGCGCGCGCGGCCGTGGTCGAGTTCGAGAACGCTGCGTCCTGGGGCGACAAGCTGTCGCAGGCGATGGTTGCCGAGATTTACTGGGAAGGCACCGGCGTCCGGGTTGACCGACCGCGGGCCTACGCGTGGATGGATCTCGCCGCCGAGCGCCAGTTCATCGCCTTCGTCGCAAAGCGCGAGAAATACTGGTCGCAACTGGACGGGCAGGAGCGCGATCTCGCTCTGGCGATCGGCACCGAACTTTATGCCATGTATGGCGACGATGTCTCGTTGCCGCGGCTGCAGGCGCGCCTGGTCCGCGATCGCGACACTTCCGGCAGTCGGCTGGGTTTCGCCGGAAACGGCACGGTGACTTTGCGCGGAGAGTCGGCAGGACTGTTGTCGCTGAGTTGGACCGGTTTGATGCCGCAACTGCTTGGCGGCAACCAGATGTCGCTTACCGACTACTACTCTCCTCAGTTGTGGCGTTTCAAGAACTACATGGACTGGCAAACCGACCAGTTGGAAATGGCGCGGCGTGGCGTGGTGAGGATTGGCGCCGTCGACGAGCCGGGTTGATCCGCGACCTGCGCGGCTTCGTCCATGGTTCGGCCGCCACGACGGCAATCGACGACCTGGCCGTTCGCCTTGCGCCTGTCGAAGGGCGAACGGAACCGGTTCGAAGAGTATCTAAATTCTGCAGTTAACCCTTGTTGAGATACGCTTTTTCGCCTGTATCAGACTTTAGGCTTGAGCTGCCCCGCATCGGGGTGTCGAGGAAAAAACAATGACCACATTCAAGGCACCGCTGCTGATCCTGGTCTCGCTGATGGCATTTTCCAGCTGGGCATCGGCTGAGGTTTTCGAGCCGCGCCGCATCGATCCCGACCTCTGGCGATCGCCGCATTTCCAGCGAGCGCATCCCGATCTGAAACATCGCGTCATTGCCCAGGAAATGCTCGAAGAGGGCCGCGTGCGCGCAGCCATCAAGGCATTCGAGGACGCTGCCCACTGGGGCGACAAATTGTCGCAGGCGATGATCGCCGAGATTTATTGGACCGGCGAAGGCGTGAGCCGCGATCGACCGCGCGCTTATGCCTGGATGGATCTCGCGGCCGAGCGCAATTTCGTCGCCTTCATCGCCAAACGGGAAAAATACTGGTCGCAGCTGGATGCGCAGGAGCGCGAGCAGGCGCTGGCGATCGGCGCTGACCTGTATGCCAGATTTGGCGACGACCAGGCATTGCCGCGACTCGATTCGAAACTGTTTCGCGAGCGCAAGCCGACCGGCAGCCGTACCGGATTCGGCGGCAGCGGGTATGTGGTATTGCCCGGCACGGGCGGAAGTTTTCTCACCCTGGTCCATCTCGGTCTGCGCTCGCACGTGATGGGCGGCGTCAACGTCCCCTTGCACGCCTACTACGCGCCGCAGCTCTGGGGCCTGGACAAGTATGTGGACTGGCATGCCGACCAGCTCGAACTGGCGCGCCGTGGCGTGGTTCGCGTCGGCGCGGCCGAAGACGCAGGTTGACGCTCAAGGGTGGAACCGCCGCAGGCGATTCCACCGGTGCTTGCCACGGTGGATTCTTTGCCTGCGGCAAAGGATCCACCCTACGCAGCAGGTGTCAGGGCCATTCCGTAGAGGCACAGCTCCTCGGCCGGATCGCCATGCCGGAAGCGGCCCTCGGAGTGCATGCCCAGTCGCGTGAGCAACTGTGCCGAGCGCGGGTTGTCCGGCGCGGTGATGGCGATCAGCCGCGGCAGCCTGAACTGCAGTCGCGCCAGTTCGACGCACGCGCGCGCGGCTTCCAGTGCGTAGCCGTGGCCAACGTGGGTATTCAACAGGGCGTAACCGATATCGACGTCGGGCAGCGTATCGCGCTTGAGCAGACCGCAGATGCCGATCGGCGCGCCGCCAGTCCTGATTTCGATTGCGTACAGGCCGAAACCATGCCGCTGGTACATGGCAAGCGGCCCGTCGCGCAGGTAGTTGCGTGCGTCTTCGATCGTGTACACCTTGCGATCGCCGATATGCCGCAGCCATTCCGGTTGGTTCACCAGTTCCAGCATGAATCCGGCGTCGTCGAGCACCAGTCGGCGCAGGCGCAGGCGCGCGCTCTCGATGACGACTGCTCCCGGTACCGTCTGCGTGGTTTCGTCGCTCATCGAGTCTTCGCCCGATGACCTGGGGAGGTGTGTCACTAGTGTGGTTTGCCATTAATTCGTTGAATCATTTCCGCGCCTTTTGACCCGAATGCGTCGTTGTTCGTCGTCGCCATAGCCCTGCTATGACTCCTCCTCTCGCCTAGCCTCGAGCCAAAATGCATCGGAAATTTCTTCAGCCAATTAATGGCTAACCACACTAGAACGACTCAACGTAATCGGCCAACTGCGCCAGGCAACTGAATGACGGCGGCGGGGTGCCGCCGAACGACCAGCCGAGGCCTTCGCGGTCGATCCAGGCGGCGTGAAGGCCAGCGCCCAGCGCGCCGAGCACGTCCTGTTCGGGATGGTCTCCGGCATGCAGCGTATCGCCGGGGGCCGCGCCAGCCAGCGCGCAGGCGGCGTGGAAGATGCCGGCGTCGGGTTTCGCGCTGCCATGGCCGCGTGCCGTGATCTGCCCGCGGAACAGATGCGACAGCCCGACGCGGTCGAGGCAGGCATTGCCGTTGGTCAGCGATACCAGAGGCGCTCGACGAGCCAGGCGTTCCAGCGCATCGCCCACTTCCGGATAGAGTTCGACGCGGTTGCGCGCCGCAAAGAAAGCCTCGAACGCCTGTTCGGCTTCGCGCTCGCCGTAACCGTGAGGGCTGAGCGCCTGGCGCAGGCAGATCATGCGCATCGTGGTGAAGTCGTGACCGAGTTCCGGGTGCGTTGCGAAAACCTGGTCGCGCAGTCGCCGCATCTGTTCGATCGGCAGCGCGAGGGCAACTTCCGGGCAGTGTTGTTCGAGCCATTGCTGCAGCGCCAGATCGGCGCGCTCCATCACCGGCGCAATCGGCCACAGGGTGTCGTCGAGATCGAGAGTGATGGCGCGGATTTTCATGGCGGGAGTTTACCCGCGGATCGCTGACGGGCGCGCGAATGGCGGGGAATCGCAGAAGCAGGGCAGGGGCACGCGGCACGGGGAAATGATGCCCAATGCGGTTTCTTGGTGGGTCCAGACTTGTCTGGACGCCCTGGCTTGCAGGAGCAAAAGCGCCCAGACCAGCCTGGACCCACCCAGGACTGGCAACCTGCGAGTCTTGCTCCCGTGCCTCGTGCCCCGTGCCCCGTGCCCCGTGCATTCACCGCGCCATCGGTGGCTTCTGCGTCAGCTCGATGGTCTTGACGAAGGCGAGGCCGGCGCGCACGGCTTCGATCTCGGCCAGCGTGCCGGGCGGCAGGTTGGCCTCGGCACTGCGGAACTGCGCGAGCGACGTCAGCGCCACGCCGCGGAAGCTGATCAGGATGTCGCCCGCGCGAAGGTCGGCCAGCGCCGCAGGCGAGCCTGGCGCAACCGCCTGAACCTGCAGGCCGAGGCGGGCCTCATGGGTGACCGAATGCCGCAGTTCGATTGCCGTCAGCTCCACACCCAGCCAGGACCGCGTGACGAATCCCTGTTTCACGATGTCGTCGAGCACTTTGCGCGCGGTTTCGACCGGAATCGCAAAGCTGATGCCCTCGGCGCCGCGGCCGCGGCCGAACATCGCCGTGTTGATCCCGACCAGTTCGCCCTCGGCGTTCACCAGCGCGCCGCCGGAGTTGCCCGTGTTGACCGCCGCATCGGTCTGGATCAGATACTCGTAACCGGCGAGTCCGAGGTTGAGGCGTTGATTGCCGAGCGCACTGACGATGCCCATGGTCACGCTCTGGCCGAGGCCGAAGGGATTGCCGATCGCCAACACCACATCGCCGATGCGCAACTGATCGCTGGCCGCGAAACGCAGTGCCGGCAGATCCTCGGTGTCGATCTTGAGCACGGCAAGGTCGGTATCCGGATCGGTGGCGACGATGCGCGCATCGGTGGTGCGGCCGTCCCAGAGCACGGCGCGGATGTTGTCCTTGTTTTCGACGACGTGGTTGTTGGTCAACAGGTAACCGTCGCTGCGCACGATTACGGCCGAGCCCAGACTCTCTTCGAGGCGCTGGCGCGGCGGCCCCACCGGCGAAAAACTGGGGCCGAGGAAGCGCTGGGCGGTAGGGTTGGACTCCAGCCTGGAATAGGCCTGGTCGGTGACGATGCGGTTGGCGTAGATATTCACCACCGAGGGGCCGGCGGCGCCCACTGCGCTGGCATAGCTGCGCGGATTGCCGCCGTCGCTGCCAACCGCGACGCCAGGCCAGCCGTAGCGCAGCAACAAGGCGAGCGAGGCAACCGCCAGCCCGCCAACTGCCCAGGCGCCGAAGTAGAACAGGTGGTCGCGCCAGGACGCCGGGTTCGCGGGTGAATTCATGCCACGATTCTAGCCCGGATGATCCCTGGATTCGCGCGACGATCGCGCAGCATGTTGATTGTCAAATGGTTTTCCTGCGACGCCGCGTTGATGGTCCGGCTCGATCGGGAGAGCACCCGGCGATCGGGCGGCGGGCACCTTGTTCTGCTCGTCCGCCGGACGGTGCGCGACCCGTCAGACGTGACAGTCGAGTCATCCGACTGGCCGCGCGGCCAGATGTAAATCAGACCGCTAACGAGACTTGTTCACAGTATCCCAAGGAGTATTGTTGCGTTCCATCGACGGCATCGTCTGGCCATCCTGGCCGTTCAGGGAGAGCAACATGGGACGTGAGTCAGTACCGAGCTTGAATGAGTTCGTCGAAGGTGTGGAGAAGCGCAATCCCGGGCAGCCCGAGTTCATCCAGGCGTTGCGCGAAGTTGCCGAAAGCGTGCTCGACTACATTCGCGAGAACCCGAAGTACAACGAGTACCAGATCCTGGAGCGCATGGCCGAACCGGATCGCGTGATCTCGTTCCGCGTGTGCTGGCAGGACGATGCCGGTCACATCCGCGTCAACCGCGGCTATCGCATCCAGAACAACAGCGCGATCGGACCCTACAAGGGCGGCATCCGCTTTCATCCTTCGGTCAACCAGGGCGTGCTCAAGTTCCTGGCCTTCGAGCAGACCTTCAAGAACGCGCTGACCGGCTTGCCGATGGGTGGCGGCAAGGGCGGCTCCAACTTCAATCCCAAGGGCAAGTCGGAAGCCGAGGTGATGCGGTTCTGCCAGGCTTTCATGACCGAGCTGTACCGCCACGTCGGCGAAGATGTCGACGTGCCGGCCGGCGATATCGGCGTCGGCGGTCGCGAGATCGGCTACATGTTCGGCCAGTTCAAACGCATTACCAATCGTTATGTCGGTGTGCTTACCGGCAAGGGCCTGGAATACGGCGGCAGTCCGATCCGCACCGAAGCCACCGGCTACGGCGCGGTGTATTTCATGGAAGACATGCTCAAGCGCGCCGGCAGGACGATGGAAGGTGCGACGGTACTGGTCTCGGGCTCGGGCAACGTTGCCCAGCACGCGGTCGAGAAAGTGCTTCACCTCGGAGGCAAGCCGGTCACCCTGTCCGACTCGGACGGTTTCATCCACGACCCGGAAGGCTTCACCCACGAAAAGCTGGCCTTCATCAAGGATCTCAAGAACAAGCGCCGCGGGCGCATCGAGGAATACACGCAGAAGTTTGGCGGCAGCTACCACGCCGGCCAGCGGCCGTGGATCGTGCCCGGCCAACTCGCGTTCCCGTGCGCGACGCAGAACGAGATCAGCGGCGACGACGCTCGTTTGATGCTGGCCAACGGCATCACAGCCGTGGCCGAGGGCGCCAATATGCCGACCGATCTCGAGGGTGTGCATGCCTTCCAGGCCGCAAAAATCCTGTTCGCGCCAGGCAAGGCGGCCAATGCGGGCGGCGTGGCGGTTTCCGGTCTCGAAATGAGCCAGAACTCGGCGCGTATCACGTGGAAGGAAGAAGAGCTGCAGCGCCTGCTGCGCGACATCATGAAGGGCATCCACGAGCGCTGCGAGCGCTATGGCGGCGTCGCGGGCGATGCCAAATACGTCGATTACGTCAAGGGCGCCAACATCGCCGGCTTCGTCAAGGTCGCCGACGCGATGATCGCGCAGGGCGTGGTTTGAGGTAACAACGAGGCTCAGTTTGCGTCGAGGGCGCCGCGCAAGCGGCGCCTTCTGCTTTTGTGGGTCCAGACTTGTCTGGACGCTTTTCCTGCAAGAAGGTCAGAGCAGCGCCTTCTGCTCTTGTGGGTCCAGACTTGTCTGGACGCTTTTCCTGCAAGAAGATCAGAGCAGCACCTTCTGCTCTTGTGGGTCCAGACTTGTCTGGACGCTTTTCCTGCAGGAGGATCAGAGCTCTTGTGGGTCCAGACTTGTCTGGACGCTTTTCCTGCAAGAAATCAGAGCAAGAAGATCAGAGCGTCCAGGCAACAGCAGTGAAGCAGAGCGTCCAGACAAGTCTGGACCCACAGAAGCTGAGCAGAGCGTCCAGACAAGTCTGGACCCACAGAGGCTGAGCAGAGCGTCCAGACAAGTCTGGATTCACAGAAGCGAAGCGCAGCGTCCAGACAAGTCTGGGCCCACCAAGGCCCGCCGCTACTCCTCCGGATCGTAATCCAGCACCGGCGCCAGCCAGCGTTCGGCTTCGCGCAGCGATTGCCCGCGCCGATGGGCGTAGTCGGTCACCTGCTCTCTGGTCACCCGGCCGACCACGAAATACTGGCTGTCCGGATGGGCGAAGTAGAGCCCGCTGACGGCCGCCGCCGGATACATGGCGAAACTCTCGGTCAATTGCATGCCGGCATTCGCCTCAGCCTGCAGCAGGTCGAAGATCACGCGCTTTTCGGTGTGGTCCGGGCAGGCCGGATAACCGGGCGCGGGACGAATGCCGCGATAACGTTCGTCGACCAACGCTTCGTTGTCGAGCGCCTCGTCCGCGGCGTAACCCCAGAATTCGCGCCGCACGCGCTGGTGCAGGCGTTCAGCGAAGGCCTCCGCGAGGCGGTCGGCCAGTGCTTTCAGCAGGATTGCGCTGTAATCGTCATGCGCGGCTTCGAAGGCGGCGACATGGGATTCGATGCCGATGCCGGCGGTCACGGCGAACGCGCCGATATAGTCGGTCTTTCCCGAGGATTTCGGTGCGACGAAGTCCGCCAGGCACAGGTTCGGGCGGCCCGGCGGCTTGTCGGCCTGCTGGCGCAGGAAGGAGAGCGTGGCGAGCAGGCCGGTTGCTTCGGTGTGGCCGGGGTGGTCGTTCGGCGGTTGGTTGTTCTTGGCTTCAAAGGGCGAAGTGCGGGGCTGGGGGC
>CALEZI010000032.1 GCA_937928755.1 uncultured Rhodanobacteraceae bacterium
TCGAATGGGAGAGCAATTTTGTCGGCGGCCCCAACCCAAGGCATAGGGTCTACGACTGCCCGGTGCTGCTGTCATAGTTCCCGCCCTGCCCGTATCCCTTGGCTGACACCGCCAATCCGGAGACGCCCGTGACGAACCCCACCCAAGTGCTGCCACCCGACGTCAAGTCCTCGCAACTGCTGTCGCTGGCGCGCATGGCGATGGCCGACAGCGTTGCGCCGGATGGCCAGTGGCGCTGGCCGACGCTGGATTTCGCCGATCCGGCGCAGAGCCGCTTCGGCGATTACGAGTTGCTGGCCGAACTTGGCCGTGGCGGCATGGGCGTGGTTTACCGCGCGCGCCAGTTGAGCCTCGATCGCATCGTCGCGCTGAAGTTCATCGCCGCCGGTCTGTCGGATACCCATCAGGTGACGCGCTTCGTTGGCGAGGCGCGCGCTGCGGCGCGGCTGGTGCACCCGAACATCGTGCCGGTGTACGAAGTCGGGTCGGTCGACGAGATCCACTATTTCTCTATGCCGCTGATCGAGGGTCTGTCGCTCGAACAGCGCCTGCAGCAGGGCCCGATGGCGACGCCGGAGTTGCTGCGCTTGCTGCTGCGCGTCTGCGAGGCCGTCGATTACGCCCACCGACTGGGCCTGCTGCACCTCGACCTGAAGCCGTCCAATGTGTTGATCGACGAACGCGGCGAGCCGCTGATTGCCGACTTCGGCCTGGCGCGGCATATGGACGAGAACGGCGCCGTGCTGGCGCAAGAAGTCTCCGGCACGCCGGCGTTCATGGCGCCCGAGCAGATCCTGATCAAGCAGTACCGACTGACTGCGGCGACCGATCTGTACGCGCTGGGCGCGCTGCTCTACCGCTGTCTGACCGGGCAATCGCCGCATGGCGAGGGCGGCAGCGATGAATTGATCCGTCGCGCGCTGGCCGGGCGCATCCGGCCGCTGCGCGAGCTGGCGCCGCAAGTCGCGCCGGACCTGGCTGCCATATGCGAGAAGTGCCTCGCGCTGGAACCACGCGATCGCTATCCCAGCGTGCGCGCGCTGATCGACGATCTGCGTCGCGTCGAGGCCGGTTTGCCGGTCAGCGTGCGTCGACCCGGTCTGTTCGAACGCGCGCAACGCTGGCTCAAGCGCGAGCCGAAGCTGGCGGTCGCCGCGGGTGTGGCCTTTGCCGCCATCGCGCTTGGCGGGCTCGGCGCCTTCGGTCAGTGGCGTGAAGCAGAGTCGGTGCGTGCGATGGCGGTGCAGCAGCGCGACGCAGCGGACGCGGCGCGCGCGGCGGAAGTTGTCCAGCGCCAGCGCGCCGAGGATGCGGCTGCGCTCGGGGCACAGTTGTTCTCCAGCACTCGCGGCGTGGACATGGCCAAGGTCGCCGCCGAGGTGGTGCGCTGGCTGCGCGAGCGCGCGCCGAGCGACGAAGCGCGTCAGGGTGAGGTTCTGGCCAGTTTCGCGCAGGCGATTGGCGAGAGCGGCGCGCGCCTGTACGTGGCTGAGTTGCTAAGTGCGGTCATGGACGAGGCTGGCGCCGAGTACCGCCGTCAGGTCGTCGAAAAGCTGCAGGCCCGTGACGACGCCGATTCGCTGGCCAACGCGGCAATGATGATCTGGCGCGACACGGCTGCCCCGCAGCGCGAAGAGCGCGTCGGGACCCTGCTCCGACGTGCGCTCGAACAAGCGCCCGACAATGTCTTCGGCTGGTATCTGGCGAGCATCTATTGCGACTCCAATGTCGGCGTTGCCACCGCATGCGCATTGCCCGCCGCACCCGCCCAACTGACGCGGCTGGATGCGGACAACGGATTCTCATGGGTGCTGCTGGCGATGCGCAGCGACGGCGAAGCCGCATGGGCCGCCCTGCATCGTGCGGCAACCAGCCCGAAGTTCCACGACTATTTCGGCGCCAGCTACGAGTCCTACGCCAAGGCCATCGAATCCGTCGGCGTAGAGCCGCCCGGACTGGCCGCCGGAGTCGCCAACGTACTGGCACCCGGCGCTCCGGTATCCAGCACGGTGGCCGAGTACGAAGCTTGGTCGATGCCGATGCCGGGCTTCCAGCGCATCATCGATCTTTGCCATCAGGACCGGGCATTGCCGGCCGACCCGCAGGCTCGTGCGGACTGCATCACAGTCGGCCAGCGTATGGCCCGAGTTGCCGGCGGTCTGATCACCAACATGGTCGGATCGGCGATTGCCCGTCGGCTGGGCAAGGGCACGCCGCTGGAAGCCGAAATGAAGGCAATCCGCGCGCGCTACATCTATCTGACCGAGGTCTACGGCACGCTCGGGCATGCCGAGCTGCTCGACTATGGCCGCGACCGCCTGCAACGGGACTCGGTGGAGTTCGGCGAGATGGAGGCCTACGCGCGCGTGGCAGCGCATTTCGGCAAGCCGACCATGCCACCGGCGGATTGGGTACCGGAGAATCCTCAGCACTTGTTGTTGCCGGAGGAGCGTACGCCCGCGCAATAGACAGCAGAGCGGCGTAATGTCGTAGGCCGCGTGTGCGCAGCTACACCGCGCTCACCGGCGCTCCTGCCCTTCGATGCCAGAAGGCGCCGGGGAACGCGCTGGGGACCGGCGCATGAACACGCAGGTTCGCGGCGCGTACCCGCGGCCTACCGCCAACAACGGTCGGACCAACAGCGACCCACACCAACAACCAACACCTGCGCTATCCTCATCCCCGCTCTGAAGGTGTCCGCCGCTTCCGCAATTCAGGAACGGCGGGTGAAACGGGAAGCCGGTCCAATTCCGGCGCTGCCCCCGCAACGGTAGATCGCCAGGACGCACTTGCGCATCCTGGTCCGCGTCGAAAGCCACTGCATCCACGCTGGATGTGGGAAGGCGATGCGGTCGGTACCAAAAGTATCGGCGACAAGCCCGGAGACCGGCCTTCACGAAGACTCGCAGCTTCCCGCCGCGGGTCGTCGATCGGCGTCGCGGAGGGCGACGGTGGTTCGTCCGCCGTCAATCCATCGTCGACGCCGCGATCCATCCCCACTCTCCATGTCGCCGTGCAGCAGCCGCGGGCGTGCGTTTCCTTTGGAGAGTTGAACCATGAGTCTGTCGTTGACACTGGCCCTGCTGGCCGGTTTGCCTGTTGCCACCCCTGAATCCCTCGATGCGGTCACCGTGACCGCCAGTCGCCGCCCGCAGACGGTCTCCGACACGCTGGCCGACGTCAGCGTGATCGAGCGCGCCGAGATCGATGCCAGCCAGGCGCCGGACATCCTCGAACTGCTGCGCCGTCAGGCCGGCGTCGACCTGTCGCGCACCGGCGGCAGCGGCCAGCAAACCAGCTTGTTTCTGCGCGGCACCAATTCCAACCATGTGCTGTTCCTGGTCGACGGCGTGCGCGTGGCCAGCAGCAATACCGGCGCCGCCGCCTTCGAGCACCTGCCGCTGGACCAGATCGAGCGCATCGAGATCGTGCGCGGCCCGCGCGCGAGTTACTACGGTTCCGACGCCATCGGCGGCGTGATCGCGGTCACCACGCGCGAACGCAACGGCGCGTCCGGCCTGCTGCGCATCGGCACCGAAGGGCGGGTCGCCGGCGCCGCCGCTTACGGCGCCAGCAGCGATACCAGCGCCTTCAGCGTGCAACTCGGCGGCGAGGAATACGACGGTTTCTCGGCCACCTTGCCGGAAGGTTTTGGCTATGACCCCGACGACGACGGCTACAGCCACCGCAACCTCGGCGTGCGTGCGCGTCATCAGCTCGGTAGCCAGAAGCTGAGCTTCAGCGGCCTCGCCACCGAGCAGGACGTCGAGTTCGACCAGGGCGAGACCGATGTGCGCCAGCATGCGATTGCCCTCAACGTCGAGGGCGAGCTGGGCGAGGGCTGGTCGCACCGCCTGACGCTCGGCGGCGCGCGCGACGATCTGGATACGCCGGCCTATTCGGCGCAGTTCTCGACCCGCCGCGAGAACCTCGACTGGGTGCACGACGTGACGGTCGCCGGCGACCAGCAGCTGGTTTTCGGCGTCAACGTGCAGGACGAGCGTGGCACCAATGTCGACACCTTTGCCGGCGCGACGGTCTACAGCGCCGAACTGACCCACTACGCGGGCTTCGTCGGCTGGCAGGGTGCGCACGGCGACTTCGACCACGAGCTGGCGGTTCGCTACGACGACCACGAGACCTTCGGCGGCGAGACCACCGGCCAGGCGGCAATCGGCTGGAACTACACGGGCGGCCGCGTGTACCTGTCCTGGGGCCAGGGCTTCCGCGCGCCGAACTTGAACGAGCTTTACTCGCCTGGTTTCGGCGGCCTGTTCGCCGGCAATCCGGAACTCGATCCGGAACGCTCGAACTCGCTGGAACTCGGCCTCAATCAGCGTTTTGGTGACGTCGAGGTCGGCGCCAACCTCTACCGCACGCGCATCAGCGATCTGATCGCGTTCCAGGGCGGCGAAACCTTCCAGGCGATCAACGTCGCGCGCGCCGAGATCGACGGGCTGGAGCTGACCGTCGATCGCCAGTTCGAATCCTGGCGTTTCGGTGCCAACGCCACGTTCCAGGATGCGCAGAACGCGCAAACCGACAGCGAACTGCTGCGTCGCCCGGATCAGAAGTTCAACGTCGAACTCGGCTATCGCTTCGCCAACGGCATCAATGTGGCGGGCGAGGCCGGATACGCCTCCGATCGAAAAGACTTCGATGGCACCCTCGACGCCTACACGCTGGTCGCGCTGCGCGCCGACTGGTCGTTCGCCGAACACTGGAACCTGGGCGCGCGCCTCGGCAATGCCTTCGACGAGGAATACAGCCTGGCGAGTGGTTTTGCCACGCCGCCGCGGGAGTTCATCGTGACCTTGCGCTGGGAGTAGCGGCCCTTTGTGGGAGCGAGCTCTTGTGGGAGCGGGTTTACCCCGCGAGCTCTTGCATGGCCACCGGCAAAAAGCTCGCGGGATAAACCCGCTCCCACGGTGATGTAGGTCACGTTGGCCGCGAAGCGGTCTACGTGGCAGCGCCTGCGCTGGAAGTAGCGGCTTGCTGCGGGAGCGAGCTCTTGTGGGAGCGGGTTTACCCCGCGAGCTTTTGCATGGCCACCGGCAAAAAGCTCGCGGGATAAACCCGCTCCCACAGGTGAAGCAAAGCCGTCCCCACGCCACACTCCACCAACTTCGGTTATCGTGATCTGCTTTGCTGATCGCCTCCGAGCCTCACCATGTCCACGCTGCAAGATTCGCTTGATCTGATCACCCGCGGCGCCGAGGAGGTGCTCAAGCTCGAAGAGCTGGAAGCGCGCCTGAAGGCCGGCAAGACGTTGCGCGTGAAGGCCGGGTTCGATCCCACCGCGCCGGATCTGCACATCGGTCATACGGTGCTGATCAACAAGATGCGCCAGTTCCAGATGCTCGGCCATCAGGTGATCTTCCTGATCGGCGACTTCACCGGAATGATCGGCGACCCGACCGGCCGCAACATCACGCGCAAGCCGTTGACGCGCGAGGATGTCGACCGCAACGCAATCACCTACCGCGAACAGGTGTTCAAGATCCTGGATCCGGCGTTGACCGAGGTTCGCTTCAATTCAGAGTGGTTCGACACCATGGGCGCGTCCGGGCTGATCAAGATCGCCGGCAAGTACACCGTGGCACGGATGCTCGAGCGTGACGATTTCAACAAGCGCTTCAAGGGCGAGCAGCCGATCGCGGTGCACGAGTTCCTCTACCCGCTGGTGCAGGGCTACGACTCGGTGGCGCTGAAATCCGATGTCGAGCTCGGCGGCACCGACCAGAAGTTCAACCTGCTGGTCGGTCGCGCACTGCAGTCCGACTACGGCCAGGCGCCGCAGATCGTGCTGACCACGCCGCTGCTGGAAGGCACCGACGGCATCAACAAGATGGGCAAGTCGCTCGGCAACTACATCGGCATCAACGAGCCGGCGAGTGAGATCTTCGGCAAGACCATGTCGATCAGCGACGATCTGATGTGGCGTTACATCGAACTCTTGTCCTTCAACATCGGCACCGGCGAGCTGAAGACGCTGCGCGCGGATGCCGCCGCCGGCCAGCTCAATCCGCGCGACCTGAAGATTCGCCTGGCGCACGAAATCGCTGCGCGCTTCGCCGGCAAGCCCGCCGCCGATGCGGCGGTCGAGGCGTGGCACAAGCGCGTGCAGGAAGGCGCGATGCCGGCCGACATCGAGACCGTCGCCGTGGCGATTCCCGAGGGTGGCATCAAGATCGCGCAACTGCTCAAGCAATCCGGCCTGACGCCGAGCACCGGCGAAGCGCTGCGCAAGATCGCCGAAAACGGCGTGCGCATCGACGGCGAAGTGGTATCCGACAAGGACCGTCTGTTCGCGCAGCCGGCGGAGTTCATCCTGCAACTCGGCAAGCGGCATTTCCGGCGGATCAAGCTGGGCTGAGTGGCGCCTGAGGTAGACCCTATGCCTTGGGTTGGGGCCGCCGACAAAATTGCTCTCCCATTCG
>CALEZI010000033.1 GCA_937928755.1 uncultured Rhodanobacteraceae bacterium
TCCCGACGCTGAGCGGCCTCGGCCTGATCCTGATGGGCCTGATGTTCGGCCTGATCGGCTTCGTGGCAGTACGTCGCCAGGGGTAATCCGTCGTGGGTGGAACCTCCGTGCAGCGGGGGTTCCACCGAATCGCTGCAGCATCAAGGGGCGGCCACTGGCCGCCCCTTTTTTTGCCTTCTCTCGGTGGGAGTCCCTGCCGCACCGCTTCGGTGCGCACCTTCGCGCATCAAACTGTCAGCGACCTCGGAGCGTGTTTTCTGTCCGCAAAGTGCTGCTGATCGGTGCCGTGCTCACCGTGGCGGTGATCGTCGCGATGGTCAACCTGATCATCGACGTGCTGCAGTACGCGATCGATCCGCGTGTGCGTTGAGGTGGCGGGTCGCCCGCCATCCGGTGCCTGAACAGGGCGTAAACAAGTTGACGATCTCATGGTACGGGTCAAGACTCGGCGCTGACGTCTGAGCTGACGGGGAACATTCAATGCGTGCGCAAGTCTGGTGGCTGCTGTTGTTTGTCGCGGCGCATGCCGTTGCCCAGAAGCCCGAGGACTTCCCCAGTCGCGCGTCCGCCGCGCCGCCACAGATCAACGCCAGCGAAAACACCGTGATCAACTACACCGGCGCGGTGCCGGCGACCTTCTCCGGCGCGCTCGATGCCGATGACTCGACCTACAACCGCCCAGTGAGCTGCGCCGCACTCTCGGGTGTCGGCATCGCGGTCGCCTACGACACGGTGACCATCAACAATCCGACCGGAGCGGCCGCCAATGTCGTCGTTACCGGCACAGCGCCGGGCGGCGGTGTCTGCGGCAATGACCGGGATACCGTTTTCACCCTCTACGACACCACATTCAATCCCGCCAGCCCGTTGAGCAACTGCCTGGCGGTGCATGACGACATCGGCGGCGCCAGCAACCGCTGCAGCACGCTATCGTTCTCGGTGCCCGCTGGCGGGACGCGCATCGTCGCGGTCGCCGGGTTCAACAACGCCGCGCTGGCCACCGGCCAGTTTGCCTACGAAATAAGCTTCGCCGGCACCGCCACGACCTGCGGCACCGGCTCGGTCGCCAACGGCAACGACGCCGGCGCCGGCTCACTGCGCCAGGCGATCGCCGATGCCTGTCCGGGTGACACCATCACCTTTGCGCCGGCGGTCACCACGGTCACGCTGACCAGCGCCGAACTGGCGATCGCCAAGGACCTGACCATCGACGGTGGCGCCGGTGTCGCGGTGGCGCGACAGGCCGGCAGCCCGGAATTTCGCATCTTCAATATCGCCGCCGGCAACACCGTCGTGCTCGACGGCCTGACGATCAGCAACGGCAGCGCCGCGAGCGAAGGCGGCGGCATTTTCAACGCGGGCACGCTGACGGTCGTCGATTCGACCGTGACCGGCAACGCCAGCACCGCCGGCAACGGTGGCGGAGGCATCGCCAATCGCGGCACGCTGACGTTCTCGAATGGGACCATCTCGAACAACACCAGTGCCTTCACCGGCGGCGGCGTGCTGCAGATCGATGGCGGCACGATGACGCTGAGCCATTGCCTTGTGAGCGGGAATACCGCAGCGACGGATGGCGGTGGCCTGACCTCGCAGTCGATCATTGTCGCGGCCACGCTGACCGTGACCAACTGCACGTTCACCGCCAACAATGCTTCGGTCAACGCCGCGCTGCTCAATGTGGCCAATGGAGCGGCGGCGAACGCGAACGCAGTCCTGACCAACAACACCTTCGCCGGCAACGTCGGCCCCGGCCGCACGGTGCGCAATGCCGGCGGCGCTGGCGTGGCGACCATGTCCCTGCGCAACAATGTTTACGCCAACAATGCCTCGCAGAATGTCAGCACCGGCGGCGTTGGCGTCACCACCTCGCTCGGCGGCAATGTGTCCGACGACGCCAGCGGTGGCGGTGGTCCGGGCGATTTGATCAACACCGATGCGCTGCTGGCGCCGCTCGGCAACTACGGTGGGCCGACACAGACCTATGCGCTGCTGCCGGGAAGCCCGGCGATCAACACCGGCACCGCCGCTGGCGCGCCGACAACCGACCAGCGCGGAGTCGCGCGTCCGCAATTGGCAGCTATCGACAGCGGCGCCTTCGAGTCGCGCGGCTTCGTGCTGTCGACGGTCAGCGGCACGCCGCAGTCGACCACCGTCGGCTCCGCGTTCGCCGCGCCGCTGGTGGTGGGCATCGTCGCCAACCAGGCGGGCGAACCGGTCAACGGTGGCCAAGTGACCTTCACCGCGCCCGGAGCGGGTGCCAGTGCGACGCTGACGACCAGCCCGGCGACCATCGCCGGTGGTCAGGCCAGCGCCACCGCCACCGCCAATGCCACGGTTGGCGCCTACAACGTCAGCGCCACTGCCAGCGGCGCGACCGGGACGCCGACCTTCGCGCTGACCAACACGCCACTCTGCGTGGTCGATCCGGTGGTGACCAGCAGCGCCGATGCCGGCGCCGGCTCGTTGCGCCAGGCGATCGCCGATGCCTGCGTGGGCAGCACGATCACCTTCGCGCCGGGCGTCGCCACGGTCACCTTGACCAGTGCCGAACTGCTGATCAACAAGAACCTGACGATCGACGGCGGCGCAACTGGCGTGACCATCGCCCGCTCGGCGGCGGCTGGCACGCCCAACTTTCGGGTGATCAACGCTTTCGCCAATGTCAGCTTGTCCAGGCTGACCATCGTCAACGGCAATACGAGTGGCTTCGGTGGCGGAGTTCGCGCCAACTCCGGGAACCTCACGCTCAACGACAGTGTGGTCCGCAACAATGTCGGCGGCACCGGAGGTGGCGTTTCGCAAGCGTTCGGCATCCTGACGATGAACCGCACGCTGGTCGAAGGCAACCAGGGCGTCGCCTCCGGCGTGTACGTGCAGGACAGCAGCGCCACGATCACCGCCTCGACCATCCGCAACAACACCGGCTTTGGCTCGGGATTGCGCGTTCAGGGAGCCGGCAACCAGGTCTTGCAGATGGTCAATTCGACGATCAGCGGCAACACTTCCGCCAATGAGGAATCGGCGCTGCGGGTGGCGAGCGAGGCGGGAGCGACGACCACCGTGACCTTGGTCAACAGCACCATCGTCAACAACTCGACGACCACCGCAGGTTGGGCCGCTATCACGCGGGCCGGTTCAGCCGCGGGCACGGTCAACGTCACGCTGTTGAACACGATCGTCTCCGGCAACCGGTCGAACGCGCTTCCGGCCGACAGCTCCGTTGCATTCGACCCCGCCAGCGCGAACAACCTGATCGGCACCGGCGGCGGCCTGAGCAACGGCGTGAACGGCAATATTGTCGGCGTCAACGATCCCGTTGTGGCGCCCTCCGGCAACTACGGCGGCACGACCCCGACCAATGCGCTGCTGCCCGGTAGCCCTGCGATCAACGCAGGCACCGCGGCCGGCGCGCCGGCTACCGACCAGCGCGGCATCGCGCGCCCGCAACTGGCCGGCATCGACATCGGCGCCTACGAATCGCGTGGCTTCACGTTGGCGCTGGCTTCGGGCACGCCGCAAAGCGGTCCGCTGGATGCCGCCTTTGCGGCGCCGCTGGTCGTGGGCGTGACCGCCAACGCCGCGGGCGAGCCGGTCGACGGTGGCCGGGTCAGCTACGCCGCGCCGGGCGCCGGCGCAAGCGCTGCACTGGTGGTCAACCCGGCGACCATCGCCGGCGGCCAGGCCAGCGTGATCGCCACCGCAAATGGCACGCCCGGCAGCTACAACGTCACCGCGGCTTCCAACGGCGCCAGCGGCACGCCGACTTTTGCACTGACCAATGTGCGCACCATCGATCTCGGCGTGACCTTGACCGATAGCCCGGATCCGGTGATCGCCGGCAACCAGCTGACCTATGTCGCCACCCTGGGCAATGCCGGACCGAACGACGCGCTGGATGTGTTGATCACGCTGCCGTTGCCGGCGGGGACCACCTACGCGTCGTCGACATCAAGCGCGGGCGCGAGTTGCACCACGCCGGCGGTCGGCGCCAACGGCACCGTCGCGTGCAACTGGGCCGGAGCCACGCCGATCGGGACACCGCGGACGGTGACCGTGGTCGCGCTGGTGGGCGCTGCGGTCGCCAATGGAACGGTGCTGAGCGCCACTGCGGTCGCAGCCGGCGCCGGCACCGACACCGCGCCCGGCAACAACAGCGCGACGACAACGACCACCGTTTCGGCCTCGGCCAACCTGTCGATCACCAAGACCGATGGCTCACCGACAGCGATCCCGGGGACCAACACGGTCTACACCGTGGTTGTCACCAACGCCGGTCCCAGTGTTGCCACGGGGGCCACGGTGACCGACAACTTCCCCGCCGAAACGATTTTCTGCAGTTGGACCTGTGCCGGTTCTGGCGGCGGGACCTGTGGCACTGCTTCCGGGTTCAACAACATTGCCGAGACCGTCAACCTGCCCGTGCTCGGGTCAGTCACCTACACGATTAGCTGCCCGATCTTGCCCGGGGCTACCGGGACTCTGGTGAATACCGCCAGCGTGGCCCCACCCGTGGGGGTCAACGATCCGGAGCTTGGCAACAACAGTGCCACCGACACCGATACCCTGGTGCCCACGATCGACATCGAGGCGTTCAAGTACGACGATCAGGACACCGATGTACCGGGAACCTCGATCACGTACACGATCCTGGTTGCCAACCTTCTCGGTCCGAGCAACGCTGTGGGGACGACAGTCACCGACATCATGTCCGCCGACCTGACCAATGTGACCTGGACCTGCGCTCCCGCCAACGGCGCCACCTGCACTGCCGCCGGGACCGGCAACATCAATGATGTGATCAATCTCCCGGTCGCAGGCGAAGCGCTGTACACGGTGAATGCAACCATCGCACCGAGCGCTACCGGCACGCTCAGCAACACCGTCAGTGCGGTACTGCGAGCCGGCGAGTTCGACCCGAATCTGGCGAACAGCACGGCGACCGACACCACCCTGCTGACACCTGAGGCCGATGTGTCGATCACGCTGACCGACAGTCCGGATCCGGTGGTTGCCGGCACCAACCTGACCTACCTGGCCACGCTGACCAACACCGGCCCGTCGGATGCGCAGGGCGTCAACATCACGCTGCCGCTGCCGGCCGGCACCACGTTCGTTTCGGCAACGCCGAGCGCGGGTGGCGCCTGTGCAGGTACGACCACCGTCACCTGTACCTGGGCCGGTGTCACTGCCGCCGCGGGCGTGCGCACTGCGACCATCGTGGTTGCCGTTTCAGCCAGCCAGACCGCGGACCTCAGCGCCACCGCGACCGCGGCGTCGAGCACGACCGATCCGACGCCGGGCAACAACACGGCCACGGCGACGACGGTGGTGCAGGTGCAGGCTGATCTGTCGGTCACGCTGACCGACGCGCCGGATCCGGTGACTGCCGGTACCCAGTTGACCTACACGGCGGTGATCAGCAACGCCGGTCCGTCCGACGCCACGGCGGTGGTGCTGACGCTGCCGACGCCGGCCAACACCAGTCTCGTGTCCGGCTCGGTCAGCGGCGGCAGTGCCTGCGCCGGCAGCCCGGTGGTGTGCACGGTGACCGGCAGCATGGCGCCGGGCAGCTCGCGCACGGTCAGCATCGTCATGCTGGTGGCCGCTTCGGCGCCTGAAGGCAGTGTGATCAGCGCCACGGCGACGGTGACTGCGGGTTCGCCGGATCCGAACGCAGCCAACAACAGCGCGACGACAACGACCAATGTCATCACCAGCGCTGATCTGGTGATCGGACTGACCGCTTCGACGGCCCAGGCGTTCATCAACGTTCCGGTGACCTTCACCGCGACCAGCCTGAACAACGGCCCGTCGGACGCGCAAAATGTGTCGATCACGCTGACGCTGACGCCGGACTTCCGTTACAGCAGCTTCGTCGCGACCGGCGCAACCTGCACTACCCCGCAGGTGGGCAGCACTGGCGCGATCGTCTGCACCTGGGCTGGTGCAACCGCTCCTGGCGTGACACGCACGCTCACCGTGGTCGCCTTCAGCAATGTCGAAGGCCCGACCGGCGTGAACGCGAGCACGACGTCGAATACCTCCGATCCGGTGGCGAACAACAACCTGACCGGCGTGACCGTGCAGGTGGGCTACCTGATCGAAGAGATCCCGACGCTGAGCGGCCTCGGCCTGATCCTGATGGGCCTGATGTTCGGCCTGATGGGCTTCGTGGCGGTACGTCGCCAGGGGTAATCCGTCGTGGTTGGAACCTCCGCGCAGCGGGGGTTCCACCGAATCGCTGCAACATCAGGGGGCGGCCACTGGCCGCCCCTTTTTTTGCCCTGCTCTCGGTGGGAGCGGGTTTATCCCGCGAGACCCTGGCTGCTGGCTCGTGCGGTGGGTTCGACCCGGGAGCTTCTGCTTGAGTCAGGGCCGATCAGCCAGAGCGCGCGGGACTGGCTGTAGACCGCCTTGTCGCCGCTCGGATCGACCACCCACAGGTCGATATCGGTGTTGTCGGCGTCCCAACTCAACACCATGCGCACGGCGACGGCCCGCTGGGAACTTCCACCGCACCCGCCAGTCTCTCGGTCATCCCTGCAGGGTCACCATGCGATACAGCGGCGCGTACTTTCGATCAGCGAGTCCGCTCCCGTTGGACGCCAATTCCGGAATCGGTTCCCGCCCATGCACCGATCGTGCATGGCCGGGGATTGAGGCTGACCCACTGAACCGATCGTCGAGGTGCCCGATGGCAATAGATCAAGCGTTGCAGAGCAGGTGCGTGCCCTCAAATGAAAATGAGGAAGTGACCGGCTCCCATGCTGGCAAGGTTCGAATGAGCGCAGAGCCCTGGTACATCGACGATGTGACGGCCATCGACGGCAATCGACTGAGTTTGACCGGATGGTGCCTGCAGGACCCAGAGATTCCCGAATCGGCACAGGCTGCCCGCTTCCGGGTGAATGGTCATGCGCCGCTGGTCGTGGACTACCCCTTGCCGCGGCCAGATGTGCAACGATTCTTCTGGCAACGACCTGGCGCCGAAGCGTGTGGCTTCCGACTCGAGGTCCCGGCGGCGTATCCCGACGGGGTCATGGAGGTCACAGCACGCGATACGGCGCGCACAGGACCCGCCGCCGCGGCACAGTCCTGGTTCATCCCCGATCCGGCCTCGCACCTCGACGTCCCCGAACCGGAACGCCGGTTTCGGGTCATCGGGAATTCCGACCTTGGCGGGTTCCTGCGGGTGGGTGCAACCGATGCGTACCGGCTGGTGCGGGCGATCGAAGCGGTGCAACCTGCTGCCATTTCCAGCTTGTCGGCGATCCTCGACTGGGGCGTCGGCTGCGGACGCGTCGCGCGCCATCTCACGCCGGCACTCGGCGGCAGCTTCTTTGGCTGCGATATCGATGCCGACAATATCGCCTGGTGCCGGCAACATCTGCCCGGAAACTATCTCCCGTCGACACTGGCACCGCCGCTTCCATACGCAGATCGCCTATTCGACCTGGTCTACGGCATATCGGTATTCACGCATCTGCGGCAATCGTGGGAACAGGTCTGGCTGGAAGAACTGCACCGCATCCTGAAACCGCGTGGCTGGTTGCTGGCCACCGTGCACGGGCAGACCGCAGTGGACTTCGCGCAGCTCAATCCAACGGACTACGATGCGCTGCGGCAGCGCATCCAGCGGGAAGGCCTGGTGGTAACCAGCAGCAACCACCAACTCGACGGATTCGTTGAGCGTCCAGAGGAATATGTAAACGTCTTCCATGCGCCCGAACATATTCGGCGGATCTGGGGTCGCTACTTTGAAATCGTCGACATCCTGCCCGGCTATATCTTCACGCATGATCTGGTGATCGCTCGGCGCCGCTAGCGGCGAGGCACCGCAGATCAGGTGGCGCCGGCGCCGCTGGCGAAGATTCGAGGTCGCGGTGCTGCGGGCGCCACCCTACGCGAAACGCCCCTCGCGCAGAAACTGCACGGTCAGCGCCGCGGCGCGTTCGGAAAACAGCAATGCGGTATGGCTGGCACGCACCGTGACGTGGTCGGCGATGCCGGGCAGCCGTGTTTCGGCCACCGCCACGGTGCCGTCATTCGGTCGCGGCAGCGGTCCGAGCAGCAGACTGAGTCCGAACGACACCTCGCCGGCAACCACGCCCACCGACTGCTGGCCATTCCACGGCGGCAGCCCGTCGATCAGCGGCTGGCGAGCAAAACCCATGCCGAGCGTGTCGAGGCGAATGCGCTTGAGCCTTTGCGCCAGCGCGCTGCCATTCAACGGAGAGCCCAGGCAAACGACGCGTCCGACGCGCATGTCGTGCGAACTTCGTTGGCGCAGATAATCCAGAGCCAATACGCCGCCCAGGCTATGCCCAACCATGTGCAGCGGGCCATCCAGTGATTCGATCAAGCGATCGAGCCGATCGTGATGCTCGGTGAAGGTCGACTGGATGCTGGCGTAATCGAAATTCGCCACCGCGAACCCTGCCGCGCGCAGCCGCGCCGCCAGCCGCGCCGTAACGCCGGCGCGCATCCAGATGCCGTGGAGGAGAAGGATGGTGGGCACGCGGAGTCCGGGATTGGTGGCGGGGAGACCTCAGTGAGTAGTGAAAAGTGGGTAGTGAGAGGGGAAAGCCGTGACTAGTGAATAGTGAGTAATGAGTGAAGGCCGGCCAGCCACAAACTCTCGGAAGCGCCTGCTCTTACTCACTACTCACTATTCACCACTCACTGCTCCTCACTCACTGCGCGTCACCCGCATCCCCGCGGCTTCAACGTCAATTGCGTGGCACCCGGCAGCTGGCTGTAGTCGGGCGGCTCGGCATTCTCCCGCTCGAACTCGATCCACCATGCGCGTTCGACTTCGGTGCGTTCTTCCAGGCGCGCCGGGAAGCCCAGCGCTGCGATCTGTGACTGGCGGCGGGCGGCGTTGTCGCGGTCGCGGAACAGTCCCAGAGATACGGTGTTTTCGTGGTCGCCGGCGGTGACGACGTAGTAGTCGCGCACGCCAGCGGCGTTTAGTTGGCGCGCCGATTTCAGCGCTGCATCGCGGCTGTCGAGCGCCGGCAGGTAAACCCAGTAGCCGCGCGTCGTGACGCTGCTGCTTTCCTGGTATTGGATGCGCGTCACCTGCGGCGTCAGCAAGTCGACGCCGCGTTTCAACGCAGTCTGGTCTTTGAATGGTCCGAGCGAACTGCACACGGCGGGCGCGACGTTGGGATCGACCGGCGCCCGCGCCGCATCGGCCGCTGCAGCGGCTTGCGACATTGCCGCGCTGTCGCGTTCGCTCAGCAACATCAGCGTCGGGGCGCGGGAGACGACGGGCGCGGGCGCTGGCGCCTGCGCGCGCGAGTACCACCAGGCGACGGCGGCCAGGTTCATGGTCAGCAACAGCAGGAACAGGATGCGCGCCAGCATGGGTCAAGATCAGGAATCAGACGCGCATTCTATGCCGGGCATCGGGAGGCGCCGCTCACGCACGCACGATGGTCACCGGGATCGTCGACTCGTACACCACCTTGTGCGCCACCGAGCCCAGCAGGGCAAACGCGATGTGACCGCGTCCACGCGTCCCCATCAGGATCATGGTGGCATCGATGGCGGCTGCGCGCTCGAGAATGCGCGTGGCCGGGTCGCCCATCAGCACGTGCAGCGTGTAGCCCACGCCAGCAGCGGCCAGTCGCTCGCGGACATGCCCGGTGTCGGCGCGCGCAGTCTGCTCCAGCAAGCGTTCGGCGGCCTCCTTGCCGAGGAAGTCGCTGACCAGCAGCAGATGGACATCGAACGCCCAATGGAGCTGTTGCAACCACTCGATGACTCGATCGGCCAGCACATCGCTGACGTCGCTGCCGTCGACCGCGACCAGAATTCGCGGCGATTCGCCCGCGAAGGCCTGGCCGTGACGGCACATCAAGCCCACCAGTCGACCGATGTTGTCGCGTTGCTCGATGCGCTCGCCGTCGGCGACGGGGAGCTTGAGTGCTGCTGTGGTCATATCGGCGTACTCATCAGGACAGCGGCCAGTATGCCCTTGCACGGTTACTGCTGGCTGACTCGCTGTGCTTCCAGCAGGGCTTCGAGCTGACGCACGCGGTCGCGGGTCAGGGCTGAGACCGAGTCGGCGTGCATCAACAGGAACATGCTGCCGCCCATCGCGCCGTAGGCACTTGCGATGGCCTCAAGTTCCGCATCGCGGAAGGCGATCCACTTGCGTTGAGCGGCGCGCAATTGTTCCTTGGGCGCCGCCGGCAGTTCCGCCATCAGTTCGCGCCAAACCCGGTTCAGTTCCTTGTCCCAGGCCGCGGTCGCCACGCCCATGCACGCGCGCATGCCGTGCGTGCTCATGCCCTCGGGCGATTCCATGCAACGGCTGAGTTCGGCTTCGATGGGGTGTTGGTCGGATGCGGGCAGGGCGGCGGCGAAAGTCGTAAGGGCGACAAACAGGAGGGCACGAGGGCATGAGGGCATGAGGGCACGCCAGGAGCAGGCACCCTCGATGGTCCACGTTGCCGAACGAGCTACAGAATCACCGAATTGCTGTTTGCTGCGCTGTGTCATCTCGCGTGCCCTCGTGCCCTCGTGCCTCACCGCTTCTTCGGAATATACAAATCCGTGATCGTCCCCTCGAACACTTCGGCGGCCATGCCGACCGACTCGCTCAGGGTGGGATGCGGGTGGATGGTCAGGCCGATGTCGGCGGCGTCGCAACCCATCTCGATCGCCAGCGCGGTTTCCGCGATGAGATCTCCGGCGCTGGGGCCGACGATGCCGGCGCCGATGATCTTGTGGCTGTCATTGTCGAAGATCAGTTTGGTGAAGCCCTCGGTGCGATCGATGCCTATGGCGCGGCCGCTGGCGGCGTGCGGGAACTTGCCGACGCCGATGTTCAGCCCCTGCGCCTTGGCCTCGGTCTCGGTGACGCCGACCCAGGCGATTTCCGGGTCGGTGTAGGCGACGCTGGGTATCACCCGAGCGACGAATTCCGATTTGTGGCCGGCAGCGACTTCTGCCGCGACCTTGCCCTCATGCGTGGCCTTGTGCGCCAGCATCGGCTGGCCGACGACATCGCCGATGGCAAAGATATGCGGTACATTGGTGCGCATCTGCTTGTCCACATTGATGAAGCCGCGGTCGCTGACGGCGACCCCGGCGTTCTCGGCGCCAATCTTCTTGCCGTTCGGGGTGCGCCCGACGGCGCACAGCACGCGGTCAAACAACGTCGGCGGGGGTGCCTTGTCGCCCTCGAAAGTGGCCAGCAGGCCATCTTTTTGCGCAGTGACGCCGGCGACCTTGGTCTTCAAGTGGATGCCGCCGTAACGTTTGCCCAGGCGCTGCGCCAACGGGCGCACCAGGTCCGGATCGCAGCCCGGCATCAACTGGTCGAACAATTCGACCACGGTGACTTCGGCGCCGAGCGCGTCGTACACGCAGGCCATTTCCAGCCCGATGATGCCGCCGCCGATCACCAGCAGTTTCTTCGGCGTCTCGGCGAGTTCCAGCGCATCGGTGGAATCCATCAGGCGCTTGTCGTCCCAGGGCAGGCCGGGCAGCTTCACCGCCTGTGAACCGGCAGCGATGATCGCGTGCTCGAAGCCAATCACTTTCGGGCCATCGGCAGTCTGCACGGTGACCGTGTGCGGCGAACTGAACTTGCCTTCGCCTTGCACCACACGCACCTTGCGTTGTTTGGCCATGCCGGCCAGCCCGCCGGTCAACTTGCCCACCACCTTGTCCTTGAAGCCACGCAGTTTGTCGAGGTCGATCTGCGGTTCACCGAAGCTAATCCCGATGTCTGCCGCATGCGCCGCCTCGTCGATCACCCGCGCAGCGTGCAGCAGCGCCTTCGACGGAATGCAGCCGACGTTGAGGCAGACACCGCCGAGCGCTGCGTAGCGCTCGACCAGGATCACGTCCAGACCCAGATCGGCGCCGCGGAACGCCGCCGTGTAGCCGCCAGGACCGGCGCCGAGGACCAGGAGTTGGCAACTGAGGTCGGTTTGCGCCGGAGCCGCCGGAACTGGGGACCCGGGACCCGGGACCCGGGGAGGAGCTTCCGACGCGGTCGGGGGTGCGGGCGTTGCTGTCGCCGTCGCCTTTACGGGTTCCGTGCTCTTCGGCTCAGGTCCGCTCGCTTCACCCGCGTCCAACACCACCACCACCATCCCTTCCGCAACGCTGTCGCCAATCTTGACCTTGATCTCGGCCACCGTGCCGGCGTCACTCGACGGCACTTCCATCGTCGCCTTGTCCGATTCCAGCGTCAGCAGGCCCTGGTCCTTGCGGATGACGTCGCCCACCTTGACCAGGATCTCGATGACCGGCACGTCCTTGTAACCGCCGATATCCGGCACCTTGATGTCGATCCTGGCCATTGCACGCTCCCGTTGCTGTTGCCTCTGAGCATAGCCGCAGCGTTTGGCGTTCGCCTGCTGCGGGTACGGGACTTCATGTCCAGGGATGAACTCATATGTCCAGGGATGAACTCTCGTCGCGACTGGCAGTCTGTTCCTCCGTGAAGAGACAAGACACCAGCCTCGTCATTGCGAGGAGCGCAGCGACGAAGCAATCCAGCGACTCTTCGCTTTTGTGGGTCCAGACTTGTCTGGACGCTTTCTGCCGCTGCAGCAAGGGCGTGAGAACCAGGAAGGGTCACTGGATCGCTTCGCTGCGCTCGCAATGACGAAATTCCTGGTTTGTTCGGGACGGATCGCTGCTCCTTGAGAGCTCGCCGAGACAAGAGACTTAAAGGGGTGCGGGAATGCGATTCGCTGGATTCTGGACAACACTGCTGGCGATCGGCTTTGCAGCGATCTCAGTCCAGCCCTTGCGGGCCAATGGCGTGGACAAGCTGCTCACCGACAACAGCGGCTGCAACGGTGCCGTCGATGCGTTTGCCGAGGCGCCCGATGGCCGTATCTACCTGGCCGGAAACTTCACCGTCTGTGCTGGGGTCGAGGCCCGCAATGTGGTGGCGTACGATCCGGTGCTGTCGCGTTTTTCGCCGCTCGGCGTTGGCATCGACTGCGGTCCCTTTTACCTCGGAGAGTGCGTCAACGCGCTTGCCTTCCATCGCGGCGAGCTTTACGCGGGTGGCTGGCTCCGTCGCGCCGGAGGCGAGATTGTCGACAAAGTTGCGCGTTGGAACGGCAGTCGCTGGGCGCCGGTCGGTGATCCGAACGAGATCCCCGTCTTTGATCCGCGCTGGGACGGCCCGGTGTCCGCGTTGGTCGAGCACGACGGGCAGCTCTACGCCGGTGGATCGTTCAACAACATTGGCAGGACGCAGGCAACCAATGTGGCGCGCTGGGACGGCAATCAGTGGACCGACGTACCGCTTTTTGGAACCGTCGTCGACAGCGTCTCGGCTCTGGCTGTATTCCAGGGCGAGCTGTATGCCGGTGGTTACAGCGGGACAACTCCCGGTTACGGGCACATCGCCCGCTACAATGGCACGCAGTGGCGCGCGGTAGGTGCGGGCGTAGAGGCTGCACCGCAATCCTCGGTTTATGTCAGCGCACTTGCGGTCCACGATGGTGCGCTGTACGTGGGCGGCAACTTCGCGCGTGCTGGAGACGTTGTTGCCTACAGCCTCGCGCGCTGGGACGGCTCGAAATGGTCGCCCGTAGGCGGCGGAATCGCCAGAGGCAGTGCGCAAGTGTTGGCGAGTTTCGACGGTGCGCTGATTGTCGGCGGCGATTTCGAGCTGCAGCAGGGCGGCCGGACGATCCGCCGACTTGCGCGCTGGAACGGTCAGGCGTTTTCGCCCCTAGGGAGTAGTGCGGCCGACACGGTTGACGCGCCGGTACACGCGCTGCACGCGACCAGCCATCTGCTCTATGCGGGCGGGGATTTCACGCAGATCGATGGGTTACCTTCCAGCCACATGGCGCGCTGGAATGCACGCGAGTGGCAGCCGCTGGATCGCTTGTCGCCGTCCGGCATCGTCGGCTACACGCAGACTCTGGCACTGACCGCTGATTCACTTTATCTGGGCGGTCAGTTTTCTGTGGCCGGCGGCGTGCCGGCTCGCTCGATTGCCCGCTGGAACGGAAGTTCCTGGTCGCCTCTGCAAGGCCCGGGTGGCGACGGCGTCAACAGTCTGGTGACTGCGATCGCCGTGTCGGGGACAGATGTCTACGTCGGAGGCTATTTCACCGAGGCCGGCGGCATCGCCGCCAACCACATCGCGCGCTGGGATGGCAGCCGTTGGCACACCCTCGGAGAAGGTGCGAGCAACGGCCTGGATGAGCCAGTACACGTGATCCAGATCGCCCCGGATGGCGGCATCCTGGTTGGCGGCGAGTTTCAGCAGGCCGGGGGCCAGTCTGCGCGCCACCTCGCGGTCTGGCGCGCGGGTCGTTGGGCAGCGATTGACGCAGGCCCGTCGTTGCCGGTGTATTCCCTGGCGTTGTCGGGAAACTCAATCTACGCGGGCGGGCGCGGGCTCGTGCCGGAAGGTTACATTGGATCATCGGTGGAGCATTGGAACGGCGAGGTCTGGACCAGAATTCGCGCGTTCGGCGGTGAGTCGTTGGTTATGTTTCAGGGTCGCTTGCATTTGGCCTTGGGCAGCTGGATCAGTGTGTGGGATGGCGCGGCTTGGACCGAACTGCCATCGTTGACCGACGGCACCGCGATCGTCGCGCAGTGGCTGACGGTTCATCGCAACCAGTTGTACGCCTCAGGCATTTTCCATCCGTTGGCGCCCGACATCCCCGCCACGCGCCAGGCGCGCTGGGACGGAAGCCGCTGGTTGCCGTTCTGGACCGAACAACCGCAACGCACGACTTTTCGCGGCCTGGCCAGCAACGGCACATCGTTGGTCGACATCGACAGCGACGGCCTGCGGATGTCGCCGCCGCCGGTGTGGCACAGCGTGTCGGTCGGCACCGGTGCCGCGGGCGGCGCCAGCACGACACCGGTCATCGCGCGCAATGGCGTGCGGCTGGCCTTCGCATCGACGGCCGCCGACCTGGTCAGTGGCGGCAGCAATGGTCGCAGCCATGTTTATCTGCGCGATCCGGCCTCCGGCCAGACCGAGCGCATCAGCGATCGCGTCGCGGCGCTGCAGCCAACCACCAGCGAGGACTACAGCGAACCCTCGCTGTCCGCCGATGGCGCCAGCATTGTTTTCAGCGGCAGCGCCGGTCAGGTGTGGGCGGTGATTCATGGCGTGCCGCGACTGGCCAGCAGCAATCTCGCCGGGGCGCCCGGCAATGGGCCCTCGCAGCGGCCGATGCTGGCCGGCAAGGGCCGTTATCTGGTGTTCGAGTCGCGCGCGGACAATCTGGCCGCTGTCGACGGCAACGGGACGGTGTCCGATATCTTCCGCAAGGATCTGCAAACCGGCGTGGTGACGCTGATCTCGGTCGGCCCCGCCGGCGAGGCGGGTAATGGCCCGAGCAGCGCGCCGTGGGCCAGCGATGATGGCCGCAGCGTGGTTTTCATCAGCGGCGCGACAAATTTGACCACGGCGCCGGGCAACGGCAGCGCGCAGGCGATGTTGCTGCGCGACGGCGACGCGTCGCAGCGCTTGCTGCTGAGCCGCAACCTGACCACCGGAGAGGCCGGCAATGGCCCGAGCAGCGATGTGCGGATCACGCCTGACGGGCGCTTCGGCGTGTTCGTTTCCAGCGCCAGCAACCTCGTCGCCGATGACGGCAACAACGCCAGCGACATCTTTTTCTTCGAGATCGGCAGTGCCGGCGTGGTCCGGCTGGAACGGCTGTCGCTGTCGATCTACGGCGAAGAGGGCAATGGCGGCAGCTTTGCGCCATCGATCCGCGATGACGGTGGCCTGGTGGTGTTCGCCACCGATGCCAGCAACCTCGTTGAACTCGACACCAACGGCCAGCGCGATGTGCTGCTCAAGGACACGGCTACGCGCAATGTGCAGCGGTTGTCGCGCAGCGCCGATGGCTTGCAACCCAATGGTGCCAGTGATCGGCCGATGCTCGCCGGCGATGGTTCGGCGATCGTGTTCCAGTCGAGCGCGCGCAATCTGGTGGCCGCCAACAACGATGCCGATGTCGACGTTTATGCGGTGACCCTGATCGATCGCACGCTGGTCGCCATCGACACGCCCCTCGACGAGCCGCGCGTCGAGCAGTTTGCGCTGCCGGCGCCGTCACCGGCAAATAGCCAATGTCCGGGCGGCTTTTTCATCGCCACCATCACCGACGGTCCCGCGGACGGTGTGACAGCGGGTCTGTTCGGCGTCGAATTGCTGCTCGTTGAACCCGGCACGCGCACGCTCGCCGGTGGCCTCAACTTCGGTGGCACTGCCGACGTCGACCAGGCCGGTTTCGCCGGCTTCAACATCGCCAACGCCGCCAACGAGCCGCAGCGCTTCAACCTGCGCGTCACCGGCAATGCGATCAGCGACAGCGAATCCAGCGTGCCGGTGCGCATCCGCGTCGCCCGGCGCACCGCGACCAGCAGCGACACCGTGTACGAAATCGCGACCACCGTGTCGCGCGCGCAGGCGCATGTCCACAGCCTGGTGCTGCCTCCGGCGTTCTACGAGGTCACGGTCACGCCGCAGTCCGGCGCGCCGCGCGGCGATGCCGATGCCGATTTCTTCGTCGAAGCCACCACCAGCTACGTCGACCGACCCGGCGGCGGCTTCCAGGGTGGCGCGGTGGTCGGCGGTTACCACTCGGCCGCACCGGGCAACGGCGCTTCAGGCTTCGCCGGCTTCTGCCTGGCGACGCCGCACACCGTCAGCGTGCGCGTGCTGTCGCGCCCGAGCTACGGCGAGCAGGGCGCGGGCGATCTGCGCCTGCGCCTGCTGGATGGCCAGTTGCGCTCGATTGGGGTGATGCCGACGGATTGAGTTTGGTGGGCGAGTCGCAGGTGGAAGGTCGTTACCCGCGATGCGATTCGTCCCGAAACCTGTGAGAGCACTGGTCGCCCCTTGGCGGTGTGCTTGTTCGCGCAAAGAACACAGGAAGTAGGTCACGTTGCCTGCGCAGCAGGCTACGTGACGCTGTCCATTGTCACGTAGCCCACTGCGCAGGCAACGTGACCTACAAATAAAAGCTCTACAATCAAACGTTTAGATGATGCTCTGTGAGAGCACTGGTCGCCCTTTGGCGGTGCGCTTTTTCGCGCATCGAACCTGTGGGCCGCGCAGGCGCGCGGCCCTCCAACAGCAGCAACCGCGCCTGCGGCGCCGCCTTTTCGGGAGCTGCCCAGGTCCTGCGCAAACAAAAAGGGCAGGCTCGCGCCTGCCCCTGATTCACCGATGTGGCCTGGAGCTTACTTCGGCGAGGCAGCTGGCGCCGCTGCTGCGGCGCAGGTGTTGTAGGCTTCTTCCAGACGCGGGCCGAAGCCGCGGGCGATCTCGCCGGCCTTTTGCATGGTCTCGGCGCCCTGCTTCTGCGTTTCCTGCATCTTCTCCATCACTTCCGGCATGCGATCGAGCATCTTCACGCCGGTTGCGGAGGCGAAGAAACGCGTCATCTCCTCAAGTTCGGCCTGGGTGAACACCTCGGTGTAGACCACCGCGACGTCATGGCGCACCTTGCTGATCTGCTCGTCGTTGAACTTGACGCCGGCCATCGCCGCGGCGAATTCGTCGAGCACCGGCTTGGCGGACGCGCAGCCCTGGAACTGGGCGATGGTCGACTGCACCATGGGCTCGGTCGGATTCTTCATCTGCTCGAACATCTCGTCGGTGCGCGAGGCTTTGATCAGCTCGAGCGCCGCCTTCACGTGGGCACTGTCGGCCGCTGCGGCCGTCGGGGAAGCGGAAAGGCTGGCGGCCAGCAACAAGGCGGAAAGCATCGGAAACTCCTGGGAAATGAACTGAAAATCCGCCGATCGGCGGAAGGGCGGGCACTATAGCAGCCGCATTGGGACCCGTGCGGGTGACAAAGGTTCCCGCGATGCAGTTGCGCACTGCGCATGGCCCGCCGGATCGCCGTTACACGCTAAACTGCGGCGACCCCATTCGGCGAACTCGGTACGTGGCGACCCCGGAGATCCCCGGCTATCAGCTCCTGCAGCAGATCGGCGCCGGCGGCATGGCCAAGGTTTACCTGGCCGTGCAGGTGTCGCTGGAACGCAAGGTAGCGATCAAGGTACTGCGCACCAGTGGCGAAGACGATCCTGAGCGCACCGAGAAGCGTTTCCTGCGCGAAGGCCGCACCCTGGCCAAGATCACCCACAAGAACGTTTGTGGCATCTACGACATCGCCAAGGTCGGCGACATCGCCTACATCGCGATGGAGTACCTCGACGGCGGCACGCTGGTCGACAAGCTCAAGCAGGGCGTTGCGGTCGGCGAGTCCATTGCGATTGCGGTGCAGGTCGCTTCGGCGCTGGAGGAGGCGCACAAGCTCGGCATCATCCACCGCGATCTGAAGCCGGCGAACGTCATGTTGCGCGGTGGACGCGTGCCGGTGCTGACCGACTTCGGCATCGCCCGCGAACTGACCGCCAGCCAGACACGTATCACCGCCGAAAACATGATCGTCGGCACGCCGATCTACATGAGCCCGGAACAGGTCTCCGGCGGCGAGGTGGATGGGCGTTCCGACCTGTATTCGCTCGGCATCATGTTCTTCGAATTGCTGACCGGCGAGCCACCTTACAAGGGCGACACGCCGATCGCGGTATGCATGCAACACCTGACCGCTGCGTTGCCGCGGCTGCCGCCGGAGCTGGCCGACCTGCAACCGGTCATGGACCGCATGTTGGCGAAGAAGCGCGAAGACCGCTTCACCGACATGAACGCCTTCACGCGTGCGCTGCGCGACGTTTTCGTGACCTCCGAAGCGATGCGCAAGGTGGCGGTATTCAGTCCGGACACGCCATGGTCGGAGCAATTGCGCGAGCTCGGCTTTTCCTTCGACACCTTGCGCGATGCCGACGTCAAGGCGGCGCTGGAAGCTCAGCGCCGAGGCGCCGCCGGGCGCGCAGCGCCATCGATGCAACGCCGGCCGTCCGACGAGCCGTCGACAGTCGCCTCGGCGGCTGCGGTCAGCCGCCGGCGCTGGCCTCTGGCAGCCGCGCTGGCGGCGGTGCTGGCGCTGACCGCGGTCGGCGCGGGCTGGCTGCTGCTTCGGCCAAAACCGCCCACTGCGACTGAACTGCTGGCGCTGACCCAATTGCGCAGCGATTTCTCCGGTCTGCTCGCCGAAGGCAAGCTGTTCGATCCGCCCGAGGGCAGCGCGCTGCATGCGGCGCGCAGGATGCGGCAGATCCACGCGACAGCCGCAGAGACCGCCGCAGCTTTCGAGACCTTGCGTCAGGCCGCGGTGGCGCGCGCTCGCGCGGAGCTGTCGCGACGCGACCTGATTGCGCTCGACGAAACCCTGGGTGCGATCGGTGCCGGATTGCCGCAGACACCGGAACTGGTCGAACTGACCCAGGCTCGGGCCAAACTGGCGACCGAACTGGCTGGCGAGGCGGCGATGCGCTCGCGCATTGCCCGGCTCAAGGCGCTGCTCGACGGGGCAGTGCCGGATGTCGGCGAGTCGATTCTGGGGCTCTATCTGGAAATGCGCCCGGCGCTTGCCGACGACAGCGAGTTCAAGGGTCTGGAGCCGCGCGTGACGGCTGCCGCGCGCGTGTCCATCGAGGCAGCGCTGGCCTCCGGCGACAGCGCCGGTGCACTGAGCAATGCCCGCCGCCTGGCGCAGGCGCTGCCGCAGGATCAGGAACTCGGCAAGCTGGTGGCGAAGCTGCAGGCGGAGGTTTCGCGCGCCGACCTCGAACGCGCCGATGCGGACTGGCGCAAGACGCTGGCAGCCGGGCCGGTCGACGCCGCGCGCCTGGCCGCGTTGCTGGCCGGTCTGGTCGAGCTTGAACAGTTGCAGCAACCCGGCGACGAACATCAGCAAATGCGCCAGTTGCTGGCGACGGTGGTGCGCTCCGATGCCGATGCGCTGGTGGAGAAGGGCGACTACGACGGCGCACTGGCGCTGCTGGGCCAGGCGCGCGCTGGGCTCGGCAACATCAGCCTGCTGCAGGAGGCGCAACAGCGCATCAGCACCGAGCGCGAAAAAGCCGGGGCGGAAAAGCGCCTGGCGGACGAGCGCTCGCTGCTCGGCCAGGTGGCGATCAGCGCCGCGCCCTGGGCACGTATCGAAGAGATCGTCGACGCCGCCGGCCAGCGAATCGCATTGCCCGCGGATCCCAGCACGCCGATCCTGCTCGGCTTGCCGGAGGGTCGTTACCGCGTAACCCTGTCGTCGGGTCAGGGTTCGGCCAGGCGTCAGGAAGGTATCAGCGTCGAACGCGGCAAGCTGGCCACCCTGAGCCTGAAGTTTCCCGGCTATGGCGCCGAGCAGCACCTGCGGGAGCTGGGGTGGTGATGCGCACGTCGCCGGCCCCGCTGTTGCTGCTGTTGCTGCTGGTGCCGCTGGCGGCATTCGGCGACTACAAGAGCGATTATCGCGAAGGCGTGGTTGCCGCCGAGCGCCAGGACTGGGCCAAAGTCGAAAGCCAGATGCGCCGGGCTATCGCCGAACAGCCGGCGCCTGACCCGCAGGCGCGCATCCGCATGTACGGACAGCGATTCGTTCCGTACGTGCCCTATTTCTATCTTGGCCTGGCCGCATTTTCGCGCGGCGATTGCGCCACGGCAGTCGCTTTGTTCGAGGATTCGCGTCACGCAGGGGCATTGAACGGACTGCGCGAAGCGGAGCGTCAGGCGATGATGCTGCGCAGTTGTCGCGCCAAGCTGGGAACGGCGGTGGCAACAACGCCGCCCGCCACGCCGCCCGCCGCAACCCCGCCGACGGCTGCACCATCACCGCCGCCGCGGACTCCTGCCACAGCGCCGGCAGCGAGTCCGCCGACGGCCGCCCCGTCCGTCGCCAGGGCCGTACCCGCGCCGGTCCCGGCAGCCACCTTCGACACTTCGCGGGCGCAGGCCGCCCAGGCCCGCCTCGATCGTGTCGATGCCGCGCTGGCGAGTTCCGCGCGGATGCTTGCCGATGCTGCGCTTTCCGATGTGCGCGGAAACTGGCAACGCAAACTGGATCCCTTGTCCGGCCAGTCGCGGCAAATGCGGGCCCGTCTGAACGCTGCGCGCCAGGGCCGCGATGGTGCAGCACTCGGCGAGGTGGAGGGCGTGCTGGCAGGACTGGAGCCCGCTGCGCAGAAACTTGCGCAGGACATCGATGGCGCGCGCATCCGCAGCCGCGAGGTGGCGCTCGCCGACGCCCGGACAGCACTGGAACGCCTGATTGTCAGCGGCGATCGCCAGATTGCCGGTACCAGCGACCGCAACACGCCCGAGGCGCAGGCCCTGGCCAAGGCATTGGGCGAGGGACGCGCCAGTCTCAGTGGCGCCGATGGCGCACGCCTGCAGGACTCTGCGCGTGCGATCGAAGCGGCCAGTCGCGCGCTGGATGCGACGCAGGCGCGCCAGGCGCTTGCCGCCCAGGTGCGTGGCCGACTGCAACCCCTGGCGGACTCTTACTTCACCGGCGATTTCGCGCGCGCGGCGTTGTGGGCTGACGAACAGGCGTTGCAGGCCGTCCCGCAGGCACTGGCGCACGCCTTCCTGTTGCGCGCCGCCGCTCGTCACGAGTTGTACGTGCTGGGCGGCGAGCGCGATCTCACTCAGTTCGACCGGATTCGCGACGATGTACGCGCCGCTCGTCAGGCCTGGCCTGCCATTGCGCCCTCCGAACAAGCCTATTCACCGCGCTTTCGTGCGCTATTCGCTAGTACCCGCTGAATAGGCAGACTGCCTGTGACCCGCTTTGATTTCCGAATTCGACCCGCATCGGGCTAAAATCCGGCGGATCACGTGGCAGCGAACTCGTTGCCGGCACCTTTCCTCGATTTCTGGAACGAGAACTACTCATGCAGGTTCGCTCGGTACTGGCGCTCGCAGTTTGCATTTCGGCACTGGCTGCGCTGCCCGTGCACGGGGCAGAGAAGTCTGCACTGGCCGGCAATACCGGGCTCTCCATCAATGGCTCCGGGACGCTGAATCTGGTGACTTCCGTACCCATCGGCTATCTCAACCGGTCGGTCGCCAACGGACGGCGTGTGATCAATCTGCGGGTCGGGCAGCCGCTGCTGTGCGCAGACTTCGCGGTTGCGCCTGGATCGGGGGTCAATCCGGTCGCGTTGCAGTACCTCGACCCGAATGGCGACAGCTCCGGCCTGTTGTTCGCCGGCATCAGCAGCTACGACTACGTCACCAACGGCGGCGCGTCGTCCTTGTTCAAGATCACCTCCGATGCCCGTCTTGCCTGCTGCGTCATGCTGCCGGCCGCCAATGCCAACTGTTTCCAGGGCATCACCGGGGGCAGCGGCAGTGATGGTCTGTTCGGCAGCGGCTTCGAGAACCTGCCGTCGTCTGCGGCTGCCAAGACGGGGCTCGGCGGACCTGCCGACCTTGCGGTAAGCGTCAGCGGACCTGCTTCGGTGGCACCGGGCGTCAGCTTCAACTACACGATCACGGTGACCAACACCGGCGGCACCAGTGTCAACGGGGTGCGCGTGCGCGACTGGTTCCCGAAATCCGGCGGTGGCTTCCCGGCGCCGCTCGCCAGCGGCACCTGGAGTTGCGCGGCATCCGGTGGCGCCAGTTGCGGTGTTGCCAATGGCGCCGGCAACCTGAGCCTCAACGGCGTTTCGCTCGACCCCGGCGCCAGCGTCACGGTGAGCGCCGCGCGCACGATGAGTGCGGCTGCGCCCAACGGCACGCAGTTCTCGGTCAGCGCGGCCGCCTTCGCGCCGCCGGAAGCGGCCGAAACCCAATTGGGCAACAATCAGGGTTTCCTCGCTGCGTCGGTGCAGCAGACCAGCCTCAGCATCAACGACGTGACGCTGGCCGAAGGCAACGCTGGCACCACGAACTTCCAGTTCACGATCACGCGCTCGAACACCGCTGGCGCGGTCAGCGTGGTGGTCAACACTCAGAACGGCACCGCTGTTTCCACCTCGGACTACACGGCAATCAGCAACCTGACAGTCAACTTCGCGCCGGGTTCGTCCACAGCGGTGGTGAATGTCAGTGTCATCGGCGATACCGCCGTTGAGGCAAATGAGACCTTTTCGGTGAATCTGTCGAACCCCTCGGGCGCCGCGATCACTGACGGTCAGGGCATTGGCACCATCACAAACGACGACAGCACCTCGATCTCGATCGGCGATGTCGCTGTGACTGAAGGCAATTCGGGAACTACCAATGCGTCGTTCACGGTGACTCTGGCCGGCGCAGTACAAGGCGGATTCACCGTGCCGGTGTCGAGCGTCAATGGCAGCGCCATCGCGCCTTCTGATTACACCGCCGTGGCCGGCGGGGCCAGCCTAACGTTCACTGGCAATGCCGGCGAAACCAGGCAAGTGACGGTCGCGGTTGTCGGCGACACCATCGTCGAAGCCAACGAAACTTTCGAGGTTCAGCTCGGTACGCCATCGGTAGCGGGCGTCAGTGTCAGCGACGGCACCGGCGTCGGCACCATCAATAATGATGACAGCGCCAGTGTGGCCATCGGCGATGTCAGTGTGACCGAGGGCACCGGTGGCAGCAACAATGCCGTATTCACAGTGACCTTGACCGGCGAGGTCCAGGGTGGCTTCACACTGCCGGTGTCCAGCGTCAACGGCAGTGCGACGGCCGGCTCGGATTACACCGCGATTGCCGGCGGCACTGCTCTCAGCTTTACCGGCGCCAGCGGCCAGACGCGAACGGTCAATGTGCCGATCGCCACCGACTCGATCGTGGAGATCAACGAAACGTTCGAAGTACTGCTTGGAGCGCCTTCGGTTGCCAACGTCAGTGTCAGCGACGGTACCGGCGTCGGCACCATCAACAACGACGACACGGCAACCGTGGCGATCAACGATGTCAGCGTGGTTGAGGGCAACACCGGGACGGTCAACGCCGTTTTCACGGTCACCTTGACCGGCGAAGTCCAGGACGGGTTCAATCTGGCTTACTCGAGCACCGATGGCACCGCAACTGCACCAAGCGACTATGCCGCAGTCCCCGGCGGCAGTTCGATCAGCTTCACCGGTGCCAACGGTCAGACGCGCACGATCAGCGTGGTGGTCAACGGCGATACGCTGATCGAACCCAACGAAACCTTCTTTGTGCAACTCGGCGCCGCATCGGTGGCTGGCGTCAGCGCCAGCGATGGTAGCGGGATCGGCACCATCACCAATGACGATGCGGCCACCATCGCGATCAACAACGTCAGTGTCGTCGAGGGCAACAGCGGCACCGTCAATGCGGTGTTCACGGTCACGTTGACCGGCGACGTGCAGGGCGGGTTCTCGGTGACAGCCGCCAGCGCAAACGTCACCGCGACGGCCCCGAGTGACTACACCGCGGTTGCCACCACCTTGAACTTCGCCGGCACCGATGGTGAGACCGAAACGGTCACGGTAGTGGTGAATGGCGATACCGACGTCGAAATCGACGAGTTCTTTGTGGTCAATCTCGGTATTCCGTCGGCCAGTTCCGTCACCGTTATCGGCGGCGGCGGCACCGGTGTCGGTACCATCCAGAACGACGACGGCCTGTAGCGCCGGCAGCGGCATGCATCGACGGGGCCCGCTGCGGCCCCGTCGACCGCGCAAACGCAGGATTCAACCGCGATGAAGGTTCGCGACAAGGCGCCTGCGACGGATCTGACCACGTGGATGTCGCGCCACGGTCAACCGGGCAGTGCATTGCACCGGGGTCTGATCGATGTCCAGCAGCGGCTGCAATCGGCCGCACCGGACCGCGGCGATATCGAAGCCGAACTGGCGCGCACCCTCGACGTGCTCGCCGAACTCAAGGTGGATGGCGAGACCCTGCTGGCGGCCGCCTGGTATCCCCTGGCGACCCAGCACCCGCAGGCAATCGCCGACGCAGTGCGCCTGCACGGTGCAGCCTTCGAGCCATTGTTGCTCGGGCAGATCGAGGCCGACAAGGTCTGGCCGCTGCACGAACACAAGGCGGCCAACACCAACACAGAAGGCCTGCGGCGTCTGCTGCTGGCGTTGATCCGCGATCTGCGCGTGGTGTTCATCCTGCTGGCGCGGCAACTGGTGCGCATGCGCGATGCCAGTCGTGCGGTCGACAAGGAGCGCCGGCGGCTGGCGCAGTTGACCGCCGACATCCACGCGCCGCTGGCCAATCGGCTGGGCATCTGGCAAGTCAAGTGGGAACTCGAGGACCTGGGGTTCCGCTACCTGCAGCCGGACACCTACAAACGCATCGCCGGATTGCTCGACGAGCGCCGCGAGGATCGCGAGCGCTACATCAAGCTGGTGCTGCATGAGCTGCGCCGAGCGCTCGCCAGCGCTGGCATACATGCCGATGTCGCGGGTCGCCCCAAGCACATCTACAGCATCTGGAAGAAGATGCAGCGCAAGGAAGTGGAGTTCTCCGAGCTTTACGACGTGCGCGCGGTGCGGGTGCTGGTGCCGGATGTGCCGACCTGTTACGCCGCACTCGGTGTCGTCCATGCGCAATGGACGCCGATCGCCCGGGAGTTCGACGACTACATCGCCAAGCCGAAGGGCAACGATTATCGATCCCTGCACACGGCGGTGATCGGCCCCGAGGGCAAGGCGCTGGAAGTACAGATTCGCACCCATCAGATGCACGAGCACGCCGAACTCGGTGTCGCCGCGCATTGGCGCTACAAGGAAGGCGCCGGCGCCGGCGCCGATTTCGAACGCAAGATCCAGTGGATGCGGCAATTGCTCGAAGGGCGCGACGAAGCCCAGGACGACGCGGCACTGCTGGCCGGATTTTCGACCGAACTGCTGGAAGACCGCATTTACCTGCTGACGCCCAAGGGTGCGGTGATCGATCTGCCCAAGGGTGCCACGGTGCTCGATTTTGCCTATTCGGTGCATACCGAGGTGGGTCATCGCTGTCGCGGCGCCAAGGTCAACGGCCGCATCGTGCCGTTGACGTTCTCGCCGCGCACCGGCGATCGCGTCGAGATTCTGACCGCCAAGGAAGGCCAGCCCAAACGCGACTGGCTGTTGCCGCAGACCGGATACCTGATCAGCTCGCGCTCGCGGCACAAGGTGCGCGCCTGGTTCCACAAGCTCGACCGCGAGCAGAACCTGCGCGACGGGCGCGAGATCCTCGAGCGCGAACTCAAGCGGCTCGCGCTGACGCCCGGCAAGCTGGAGCTGTTGTTGCCCAAGCTGCATCTGCCGAGCGTCGACGAGTTGTACCTGGCGGTGGCGCTCGGCGATCTGTCGCCGGCGCAGATTGCGCGCGTGGTGCACGAGTTCGAAACGCCCAAGCTGGATGCTGCACAGATTCTGACCCAGCGCCTCGGCGGCACGAGCGGACCGCGCAAGGACAAGGACGCGATCACCATTGAGGGTGTCGGCAACCTGCTGGTGAGCATGGCCGGCTGCTGCAATCCGGTGCCGGGCGACGCCATTGCCGGTTTCATCACCAAGGGGCGCGGTGTCAGCGTGCACCGCGCCGATTGTGCAAGCCTGTTGAGCCTCTCCGGGCGCACACCCGAGCGAGTGATCGACGTGCAGTGGGGCGGCAAACGCGACGATCGTTATCCGGTACGCATCCGCGTATCGGCCTTCAATCGCACCGGTCTGATCCGCGACGTCGGCGCGGTGCTCGCCGCCGAGCAGATCAACATCGGCGCAATGGACAGCAAGGACGACCCCGGCACTGGCTTCGCCACGCTGCATCTGACGCTGAAAGTCGCCGACTTTGGACAGTTGGCCAATGTACTGACCAAACTGCGCGCGCTCAGCAACGTGACCGAGGCGGAGAGGGTGGGGTGAGAGGAGCAGGAAAAGGGGAAATGGAAAAAGGAAAAGGGAAGAGCGGGAGAGCGGAACTGACGCATCGTGCCTCTGATGCTGACCTTCGCTGCTCAATTCAAGAGTGAGTCGCGTCCTTTGCTCCTACCCTTTTCCTTTTTCCTTTTCCCCTTTTCCCGCTCTCACGTCACCACCAACACCTTCCCCACCGCATGCCCGGCCTCGACGTGCGCCAGCGCGGCGGCGGTTTCGCTGAGCGGATAGCGGCGATCGACGATCGGCGTCAGCACTCCGGCATCGACGAGTTTCACCAGCTCGCCGAGCAGTGCGCCGTCCTCGCGCATGAACAGGTAGTGGTAGTTGACGCCGCGTGCCTTCGCGGCGCTGCGTTCGCGGCGGGTCAGCAGGCCAAGAATCCAGGTCAGCGGCGGTTTCACGCCCCAGGCGCGAGCGACTGCCGGCGTTGGCAGTGCGGTGATCGAAATCACATGACCGCCGCGGCGGGTGATCGCAATCGAGCGCAACAGGGTGTCGCCGCCCTGGGTGTCGAGCACCACATCGGCATCGCGGACGACCTCGTCGAAGCGCGTGTTGCGGTAGTCGATGACCTCGTCGGCGCCGAGCGCGAGGCAGCGTTCGCGGTTCTTCGCGCTCGCGGCGGTGATCACGCGCGCACCCTTCCAGCGTGCCAGTTGCAGCGCAAAGTGGCCGACCCCACCGGCGCCAGCGTGGATCAGGACGGTCTGCCCGGCTTGCAGTTGCCCCAGTTCGATCAGCGCCTGCCACGCCGTCAATGCGGCCAGCGGCAGTGCGGCCGCGTCGACCAGATCGATGCGCGTTGGCGCCATCGCGGCATTGCCTTCGGCCACCAGCGCACGCTGCGCGAAGGCGCCGATACGCGCCTTGGCAAGGCGCGCGACGATCCGGTCGCCGGGCTTGAAGCCGCGTACCTGTGCGCCTGCCGAACGCACCGTGCCCGACAGATCATTGCCCAGCACCAACGGGAAGGCGAATCGCAGCATCGCCTTGACCTTGCCGTCGCGCAGCTTGAAATCGAGTGGATTGACGCTGGCGGCGGCGACATCGACCAGCAGGTCGCCCGGACCCGGTACAGGCTCGGGCAATTCACCGATGGTCAGGACTTCAGGACCACCGTAACGCTTGATGTAGGCGGCGAGCATGGAATGCCTTGGGTTTCACCAAAAACTGAGCGGTGACCTTGAACCTCGTCATTGCGAGAGACCTGCTTCGCTTCGAAGCTGCACACAACCCATGAACCTCGTCATTGCGAGGAGCGTAGCGACGAAGCAATCCAGTGACCCTTCTTTGCTCTGATTCCGCGGTCGGAAAACCAAGCAGTGTCACTGGATTGCTTCGCTGCGCTCGCAATGACGAATCAACGACTTGCGATATGGGTTCATGAAGAGGAGCGCAGCGACGAAGCAAACGTTTCATCCGCGGAGCGCATCCAGTGACCCTTCTTTGCTCTGATTCCGCAGTCAGAAGACCAAGCAGAGACACTGGATTGCTTCGCTGCGCTCGCAATGACGAAACGCTTCACCCGCGTAGCGCATCAATCACTTACGCCATGGGTTCATGGAGAGCTTGTGTTGGTTGATGGCGTGATCGCAGCATCGCGCGCGCGGTCGCGATGTGCAACCGTTGCAGGAGCGACGTGTACGTCGCGACCAGCGAAGCCTTGTTGCAACGTTGTCGCGACGTGCACGTCGCTGCTACATGAGAAGCTTCACCCGCGCGGGCGCATCAAGGTCGATTTGCCGAACAGGCTCTCGATCAGGTCGACCGCCAGCCTGGCGGTGCGATTGTGGTCGTCGAAGGCCGGATTCAGTTCGACCACGTCCAGCGAACCCAACAGGCCGGTGTCGGCGATCATTTCCATCACCAGCTGCGCTTCACGATAATTCGGTCCGCCGGGTACGGTGGTGCCGACGCCAGGCGCGATTTCCGGGTCGAGGAAGTCGACGTCGAAACTTACGTGCAGATGGGTGTTCGCATCCAGTCCCGCCAGCGCTTCGTGCATGACCTTGCGCATGCCGTGTTCATCGACATAACGCATGTCGAATATCGACACCTGCTGCTCGTGCACCAGTTGGCGCTCGCCGGGGTCAACCGAGCGAATGCCAATCTGGTGGATCTGCTCGCGCCCGAGCGCTGGCACGAACCCGGCCAGGTCGATCAGCGAAGGCGGACCGATACCGAACAGGCAAGACACCGGCATGCCATGTACGTTGCCGGAGGGTGTGATCTCGCTGGTGTTGAAGTCGGCGTGGGCGTCCAGCCAGATGACACGCAGCTTCTTGCCGAGGCGTCGACAATGCGCGGCAACCGCACTGATCGAGCCGATCGCCAGGCAATGATCGCCGCCGAGCATGATCGGCAGACGCGCTCTGTCGAGCACCTCGGTAATGGCCTCGTAAACCCGCCGATTCCAGGCGGTGACTTCGGGCAAGTGCCGGTAGCCGTCTTCCGGAGGCTGCACCGGGTTGATCGGGCCGACCAGATTGCCGCGGTCTTCGACCTCGATGCCATGCGCAATCAGGGCCTCGCGCAACCCGGCAACGCGCAGCGCTTCCGGTCCCATCGACGCACCGCGATCGGCGGCGCCAACGTCGGTGGGCGCACCGATCAGCGTAATAGGACGTGGCGTCATAAGTATTCAATTCGTATTCGCGAAGTCGCGCAGCCTAAACGCCCGCGTAATCACCGGCAAGCAGTCCTTTGACATCCGGTCATGGTCGTTCAGAATCCGCTGCGGCCGTGGCCCTGTGTTTTTGTTCGCAAAGGACGCAAAGGTGAAGCGCGCAAAGGACGCAAAGGAAAGCAGAACAGTTGGTGCAGTTTGATCGCGACGTGTGACCAGGCTTCGGGATCGCCAGCGCGTTTACCGGACTCGTGTCCCTCGACCGACAGCGGACTTCGCCGGCTGACTGATGGCTTTGCTTTCCTTTGTGGTCTTTGCCTTCCTTTGCGTCCCCCCATTCTCTCTCCCACGCGCGAGCGGAAATCGGCATGACCAGCGACACCCGCATCGTCTCGCCTGCCGCTACGCGCGAGGAGGATATCGTCGAGGCCAGCATCCGGCCGCGGCTGCTGAGCCAGTATCTCGGCCAGGTCGCGGTGCGCGAGCAGATGGCGATTTACATCGAGGCCACGCGGCGGCGCGGCGAGGCGCTCGATCACGTGCTGATCTTCGGGCCACCGGGCCTGGGCAAGACCACGCTGTCGCATGTGATCGCCAATGAATTGGGCGTCAATCTGCGGCAGACCTCGGGCCCGGTGCTGGAGCGGGCGGGCGATCTTGCGGCACTGCTGACCAATCTGCAGCCGCGCGATGTGCTGTTCGTCGACGAAATTCATCGTTTGTCGCCGGTGGTCGAAGAAGTGCTGTATCCGGCGATGGAAGACTTCCAGATCGACATCATGATCGGCGAGGGCCCGGCGGCGCGCTCGATCAAGCTCGATCTGCCGCCGTTCACGCTGATCGGCGCCACCACCCGCGCCGGCTTGCTGACTGCGCCACTGCGCGATCGCTTCGGCATCGTGCAGCGCCTCGAGTTCTATACCGTCGAGGAACTGACGCGCATCGTGACCCGTTCGGCCGGCATTCTCGGCATCCGGTGCGACCAGCCCGGCGCGGTGGAGATCGCACGGCGCTCGCGCGGCACGCCGCGCATTGCCAATCGCCTGCTGCGCCGCGCACGCGATTACGCCGAGATCAGGGGCGACGGTGTCATCACGCTGGCCGCGGCAGCCGGCGCAATGGAAATGCTGAAGGTCGACAACGAGGGATTCGATGCGCTCGACCGGCGTTTGCTGGGGCTGATGATCGAACACTTCGACGGTGGTCCGGTCGGCGTGGACAGCATGGCGGCAGCCCTCAGCGAGGAACGCGGCACCATCGAAGACGTGGTCGAACCCTACCTGATCCAGCAAGGTTTCCTGATGCGCACCGCGCGCGGCCGCATGGTCACGCGCAAGGCCTACCTGCACCTCGGCCTGAAACCGCCGCGGCGGCCGGATGCGGCGGCTGATTTGTTCGAGGACCTGTGATGAGAGGAAGAGCTTCTTTGTCCGCAAAGGACGCAAAGGACGCAAAGAAGAGCAATCGATCTTTGGCTTTCCTTTGCGTTCTTTGCGTCCTTTGCGGACCAAACAAACAGCGAACAACGAGCGCAGGCGCATGACTCGCAGCACGAAGTCGCTACAAGGCGCAACCGACGCCGAGGCGAGGACCTTCACCTGGCCCGCCCGCGTGTACTGGGAGGACACCGACGGCGGGGGAGTGGTCTATCACGCCAACTACGTCAAATTCCTCGAACGCGCGCGTACCGAGTGGTTGCGGGCCAAGGGCTACGAGCAGCGCCAGTTGATGCTCAGCAAGCAAGTGGTGTTTGCTGTCTACTCGATGCAGCTACAGTTCCTGAAACCGGCCCGGCTCGACGACGAGCTTGATGTGGGCGTCGTGCTGGCCTCTTGCCGCCGCGCGAGTTTTACCGTGAGCCAGCGCATCGTCGACTCTCGCCTCGGCACCGAACTGTGCCGTGCCGAGGTCGAAATCGCGTGCCTGGATTCGGCGAGTTTTCGTCCCATACCCATACCCGATGATTTGTTGATGGAGATCCAGCGGTGACTAGTGGCGAATTGAATCTGTTGGAATTGATCATTGGCGCCAGCCTGCCGGTGCAGGTGGTGATGGCATTGTTGGTGGCGGCATCGATCTGGTCGTGGTGGATCATCTTCCGCAAGAAGGCGGTGATCGCGCGGGCAACCAAACTGGCGGACGAGTTCGAAGAGCGCTTCTGGTCCGGTGCCGACCTCACCCAGTTGTATCGCGAGGCAAGCAATCGCGGCAAGCCTTCGGAAGGGCTGGAGGGCGTGTTCGAGGCCGGATTCCGCGAGTTCGCGCGCATGCGCCAGCGACGCCAGAATGACTGCCGGATGCTGATCGAGGGCAGCCAGCGCGCGATGCGCGTGTCCTTGTCGCGCGAGGTCGACAAACTCGAGCAGCACCTCAACAACCTGGCGACGGTTGGCTCGATCAGCCCCTACGTTGGGCTGTTCGGTACGGTGTGGGGCATCATGGTGGCCTTCCATGGCCTGGCAGCGGTCAAGGAGGCCACCATCGCGATGGTCGCGCCGGGCATTTCCGAAGCGCTGATCGCCACCGCCATGGGCTTGTTCGCCGCGATCCCGGCGGTGATCTTCTACAACCGCTTCTCCAATGCCGTCGAACGCATCGAGTTGCGCTACGACACTTTCCTCGAAGAGTTCAGCAGCATCCTGCAGCGTCAGGCGCACTCCGAGGACCATTGAGGGCACCGCCGCCCTCGATGGTCCTGGTGGGAGGAAAAAGGAAAATGGAAAAAGGGAAAGGGAAGAGCGCCTGCCGCAACGCTCGCGCCATGTCCTTCAGCAACGATTTTGTAGACCCATGTTGCCATTGCGGCCGTTCCAAGGTGGGGATGCAGCAATGGGAAATGTGACGATGTGCCTCATGCCAACCGGGATGACAGGTGAGGCGCTGACTGCTTCCCCTTTTTCCTTTTTCCTTTTTCCCTTTTCCAGCCCCTAAGCCATGCGCCGCAAACGCCGCAAACCTGTATCCGACATCAACGTCGTGCCCTACATCGACGTGATGCTGGTGCTGCTGATCATCTTCATGGTCACCGCACCGCTGATGAACCTCGGCGTCGAACTCGACCTGCCGCAAGCCAACGCCAATCCGCTGGACACGCCGGACGACCCGGTCGTCGTCAGCGTCGATCGCACCGGCGCCTTTTTCCTGACCATCGGCGGCGAGCGCGAATCGATCGATCTCGAAGGGCTTACCGCCAAGGTCGGCGCCTTCGTGCGCAACAACCCGAAAGTACCGGTGCTGGTCGGTGGCGACCGCAATGTCGATTACGGCAAGGTTTACGAAGCGATGGTTGCGCTGCAGGCCGCCGGCGCGCCGCGCGTCGGGCTGATGGCGGATCCGTTGCCGCAGGAGCCGGGGAAGTGAGCTACGAGGGCAAGAGGGCACGAGGGCATGAGGGCACGCAGGGAGGCGAGCACCCTAAGCCCTTCGACTTGCTCGATCCCGACTCAGCGCATCTGGCGGCATCGGGGGCTGCTCGTGCCCTCATGCCCTCGTGCCCTCGTGCCCTCCCGGCCTGACCCGTGGAAACCACCCGCGACCAGACCCGCGCTTTCGTCTACGCCATCGGCGTACACGTGTTTGCCGCGTTGGTGATGTTTGCCGGCCTGCTGGCAAGTCCTCCGAAGAAGGTGGAGATTTCCGGTGGGGCGCTGGAGGCGGTGTTGGTCGACATGAACCTCGGCCGGCCCTTGCCGAAGCCGGCGACCAAGCCGAAGCCCGCGCCGCCGAAGCCCACGCCGCCACCGCCGAAACCGGCGCCGGTCGAGGCCGCCAAGCCGGAGCCGGCACCGCCGCCGCCGCCGCCGCAGGCGGTGCCCGACGAGGTCACCGATCAGCGCCCGCAGCCGCCGCCGTTGCCCGACCAGGCCGCGCTCAATCTGCAGCGCCAGCAGCAGGAGGAGCTGACGCGGCAGCAGGAAATCGAGCGCCAGCGCGCGCAGCAGTTGGAGGATATCCGGCGCCAGCGTGCCGAGGCCGCGCGCCAGACTCAGGCCCAGGAGCAGCGTCTGGCACGGGCGCAGGAGGCACAGCGCGCGGAGCAGATTCTCAATCAGGCCGCCACCAGCGAACCCGAGGGCAGTCCGCGACCGGGCGCCGACGTGGCCAACGATCTGCTCAGCCAGTACGCCGGCCTGATCCAGGAGGTGGTGACGCAGAACTGGCGGCGCCCGGCGAACACGCCTGCCGGTATCCGCTGCACCTTGCGCGTGCGCCAGATTCCGGGCGGCGAGGTCATCGGCGTCTCGATTGGCTCGCCCTGCAATGCCGATCCGCTGATTCAGCAATCGATCATCGAAGCGGTCGAGCGCGCCAGTCCGCTGCCGTACATGGGCTTTGAGGCAGTCTTCCAGCCCGCGTTGAACTTCAACTTCCGCTATGACGGGTGAACCGATGCAACGACTAATCAGCAGCTTGTTCCTCCTGGCGATGCTCGCACTGGCGCGCAATGGTGCGGCTCAGGGACTGGAGATCGACATCGTCAACGGGCGCGAAGCGGCGATCCCGATCGCCATCGTTCCCTTTGCCTGGGAAGCCGCGGCGATGCCGGACCCCACCGGGATCGACACCGTGGTGCGTGCCGACCTGAATCGCTCCGGCCAGTTCCGCGCCCTGCGCAAGGAGGATGTGATCGAACTGCCGTCGCGTGGCAGCGACATCAAGTTTCCGACCTGGAAGCTGCTGAAGCAGGACTACGTGGTCGTAGGCCGCGTGCAGAGCAGTGGCGAGGGCGGCTACCGCGTCGAGTTCGAGTTGCACGATGTGCTCAAGCAGCAGTCGCTGCTGGCATTGGCGCTGCCGGTGCGGGCGGGCGAGTTCCGTCAGGTTTCGCACCAGATCGCCGACCTGGTGTACGAAAAGATCCTCGGCGTGCGCGGCGCCTTCTTTACCCGGATCGCCTACATCACGCAGAAGCGCGTGGGCGACGGCAAGTTCGAGAACGCGATCTGGATCGCCGATTCCGACGGCTTCAACCCGCAGCGGATTGTCTGGAACGCCGAGCCGTTCCTGTCGCCGGCGTGGTCGCCGGACGGCAAGTCGCTCGCCTATGTCAGCTTCGAGCGCCAGGGCGGGCACACCATCTACATCCACGAACTCGCGACCGGCGCGCGTCGCCTGGTGACTTCGTTCAAGGGCATCAACGGTGCGCCGACCTTTTCGCCCGACGGGTCGACGCTGGCGTTGACGTTGTCGAAGTCCGGAAACCCCGAGATCTACACGCTGAACCTTGCCAGCAACAACCTGACCCAGTTGACGCGCCACTTCTCGATCGACACTGAAGCGGCATGGATGCCCGGAGGCAACAGCCTGCTGTTCACCTCCGATCGTTCGGGCAAGCCACAAATCTACAGTGTGCCGTCGGGCGGCGGGTCGCCGGAACGCGTGACCTCATCCGGCGATTACAACGCGCGGGTATCGGCATCCTACGACGGCCGACTGCTGGCAATGGTGCAGGGCAACAAGAACGTGTATCGTATCGCGGTTGTAGACCGCGTGCGCGGGGGCGCCGGTGCGGTTCGATTGATTTCGCCGGGTCCTCTGGACGAGTCCCCAAGCTTCGCACCAAACGCAAGCATGGTGTTGTACGCCGCCCGCGAAGGGAGTCGTGGGGTGCTCTACGCCGCATCGGTCGATGGATCGGTGCGTCAAAGGTTGGCCCTGCCGGACGGCGACGTCCGGGAACCCGCCTGGGGTCCCTTCAGGCAACGTTGAACGAAGCATAAATAGACTCCCGCATCCTGTTGCTGTCATTCGTAAGAAGGAAAAAAACAATGAATACCCCGATCCGTGTCCTCGTCCTCGCCCTGGCGATCGCTGGCGTTGCTGCGTGCAAGAAAGAAGTGGTGAAGCCGGTCGAGCAGCCCCCGGCTGACACCTCGACCCAGACCCCGACCCAGCCGATGCAGGAAGAGAGCTGGACCAACCCGGCGCTGCTCGACAGCAAGCCGTGCCTGGTCTCGCGCATCGCCTACTTCGACTTCGATCAGTCGACGATCCGTTCGGAAGCGATGGAAATGCTGAAGTGCCACGGCAAGTGGCTGGCCGCCAACCCGGGTGCGCGCATCTCGCTGGAAGGCCATGCCGACGAGCGCGGCACGCGCGAGTACAACCTTGGTCTGGGCGAGCGTCGCGGCAACGCCGTGCGCGATCTGCTGCTGGCCAATGGCGGTCGCAGTGAGCAGGTCGGCGTGGTCAGCTATGGCGAAGAGCGTCCGATCTGCACCGACAGCGACGAAAGCTGCTGGTCGAAGAATCGCCGCGCCGAGATCGTCTACACCGCCAAGCAGTAACGGCGTCGGTGGTCATGATCGACGTGCACAAGTTGACGACTCGATCCCTGACGGCGGCCCTGGTGGCCGCCGTCTGCGTATTCGGTACGGCACAGGCGCAAAGTCGCCTGAGTCTGGCGGAACGCGTGGATCAGTTGGAAAGGCAAGTCCAGGGCAGCGGCGATTCCGGCAACATGTCGGAGCTGATGTTGCGCAACCAGGATTTGCAGGCCGAGGTACAGAGCCTGCGTGGACTGGTCGAAAGTCAGGCCTTCGAAATCGAGAACCTGAAGAAGCGCCAGCGCGACCAGTACGTTGATCTGGATTCGCGTTTGCAGCGCCTCGAGGGTGGAATGACAGTGCCCGCCAGGGTGCCGGCCTCGGAACCGATCGAAGCCACTGCGCCGGGACAGTTGAGTGTGGACGAACCCATGCCTGAACTGGCGTCGGGTCCACGCGTGCCGCCGAGCAACTTGCCGCCGGGTGCGGAAACGGTCGGTGGAACGCTGGCAGCGCCCGGCTCAGCTGAGGAAAAGCTGGCCTACGAAGCGGCCTTCGAGGCGCTCAAGCAGGGTCGTTATGCAGAGTCCTCGCAGTTGTTCTCTGCCTTCCTGCAGCAATTCCCGAATGGCGAGTTCGCCGCCAACGCGACTTATTGGCTGGGTGAATCGTATTACGTCACGCAGAACTACCAGATTGCGTTCGAGACCTTCCAGAGCTTGCTCGCGCGATTCCCCGACAGTCGCAAGGCGCCGGATGGTCTGCTCAAGATCGGTTATTGCCAATACGAGTTGGGCGACACCGAACGCGCGGCGGCGACCTTGAACGAAGTGGTCTCGCGCTACCCGGACACGCCGGTCGCTCGCCTGGCGCAAGGGCGCTTGCGCGCGCTGCGCCTCGACGGACGCTGAGCCGCCCGCAAATGCCGTTGGCGACAGTGCGGACGCAGGAACTTGCTCCACCCGCCGCTGGGCGCGCGCTCAGCGTGCGCGTCACCGAGATCTTTCATTCGATTCAGGGCGAAGCGGACGCGGTCGGCTGGCCAACCGTGTTCGTGCGCCTGACCGGTTGCCCGCTGCGCTGCACTTGGTGCGACACCCCATATTCATTCCAGGGTGGCGACAAGCGCCCACTCGACGATGTGCTGCGTGAGGTTGCCAGTTACCGGACGCGACATGTCTGCGTGACCGGTGGCGAGCCGCTGGCGCAGCGTAACTGCCTGCCTTTGCTGACAACGTTGTGCGACGCCGGTCATCAGGTCTCATTGGAGACTTCCGGTGCTCTCGACATTTCCGCAGTCGATCCGCGTGTTTGCAAGGTCGTCGACCTCAAGTGCCCCGGTTCCGGCGAATCGGCGCGCAATCGCTTCGAGAATCTGGCGCACCTGACGCCACGCGACCAGCTCAAGTTGGTCATCGCCGATCGCGCCGACTACGAATGGGCCCGCGAGTTATGCCAGGCGCACGGCCTGCCGACGATCTGCACGGTACTGTTCGCGCCGGTCGCCGACGCTCTACCCGCGACGACGCTGGCTGAGTGGATCCTCGCCGATCGCCTGCCGATACGCTTCCAGTTGCAGTTGCACAAGGTGTTGTGGGGAAATGTGGCCGGAAGGTAGGAGCGACGTGCACGTCGCGACCGTACAGTTCGACATTATCTTGATCGCGACGTACACGTCGCTCCTACACAAAGCACCCATATGTCAAACGCCATCATCCTGCTCTCCGGCGGTCTCGATTCCGCAACCGTACTGGCCATGGCGCTTGCCGCGGGTCACCGCTGCTACGCGCTCAGCGTCGATTACCGTCAGCGCCACCGATCCGAACTGGTCGCCGCGCAGCGCATCGCAACTGCGCTTGGGGCGCATGAGCATCGGGTGATTCCGCTCGACTTGCGCGCCATCGGCGGATCGGCCCTGACCGACGACGCCATCGCTGTGCCCGAGTCGGCGACCACCGGCATACCGGTGACCTACGTGCCGGCGCGCAACACGCTGATGCTGTCGCTGGCGCTGGCCTACGGCGAAGTCATTGGCGCCAACGACCTCTACATCGGCGTCAATGCGGTCGATTATTCGGGCTATCCCGATTGTCGCCCGGAATTCATCGCGGCATTCCAGAGCATGGCGCGGCTGGCTACGAAAACAGGAGTCGAGGGTGCCGCGATTACCGTGCACGCGCCGATCATCGGCATGAGCAAGGCAGAGATCATTGCGATCGGCGCTCGTCTCGGGGTCGACTACGGCATGACCGTCAGTTGTTATCAGGCCGATGCCGACGGCCGCGCCTGTGGCCGTTGCGATTCATGCCGACTGCGCGCCGATGGCTTTGCCGCCGCCGGAATCGCCGATCCGACACGCTACCGGTCATGATTGTTCTGCCCGACGCGCAGCAACTGCGTCGTCTCGGCACTCTCACCAAACATAACGCAAGTATCTGAAAGAAGAGCTTTTCCGCAAAGGACGCAAAGAACGCAAAGGACGCAAAGGAAAGCAAAGCCAGCAGAACATCAACACCTGGGTTCTTGGCTCTCTTTGCGTCCTTTGCGTCCTTTGCGGACAAAAAGGCAGTCCGCATGGTCGCCGCCAGTTTGATGCGCGAATAAGCGCACCGACAGGGGCGACCGTGACTCTCACAGAACATCCTTTAAACGTTTGATTGTAGAGCATTTATTTGTAGGCCACGTTGCCTGCGCAGCGGGCTATGTGACAATGGACAGCGTCACGTAGCCTGCTGCGCAGGCAACGTGACCTACTTCCGTGAGTTCTTTGCGCGAATAAGCGCACCGACATTGGCCACCGTGACTCTCACCAAGGGACTCCGGCGTCGCCCGGCGCATGTTGAGTGCGGTGTTCGCGGATCTCATCCGCGGACATCAGATTGCCTTGCTCCAGCGCAATTCGGAAATGCCCGGAGGCGGCGCGAAACTGTCCGAGCGCGCGTCCTGCCAGAAGCGCTGGAATACCGCGTGGCTGGGCGTGTCGTGCAGCAACTCTCCCGGCCTCAGGAACGGATACAGCGTCGCCAATGAGCGCACTTCGCTGCCGGAGACGCGGCGGATGATGTGCTCGGGACCGAGTTCGCCGGGGTGATTCAGGCCGGCGGCGCTGATCAGTTCCTTCAGCGCGCGCAGCGTGTTCTGCTGAAAGTTCTTCACCCGCTCGGCCTTGTCGGGCACGTCGAGCGCGCGCCAGCGCGACGGGTCCTGGGTCGCAACGCCGGTCGGGCAGTGATCGGTGTGGCACGCCTGCGACTGGATGCAGCCGATCGCGAACATGAATCCGCGCGCGGCATTGCACCAGTCGGCGCCGAGCGCCAGCGTGCGCGCGATGTCGAAGGCGCTGATGATCTTGCCGGCGGCGCCGATGCGGATCTGCTCGCGCAGATCCAGGCCGACCAGCGTGTTGTGAACCAGCATCAGTGCCTCGCGCAGCGGCACCCCGACGTGATCGCTGAACTCCATCGGCGCTGCCCCGGTGCCGCCCTCGGCGCCATCGACGACGACGAAGTCCGGGCGAATGCCGGTGGCGATCATCGCCTTGGCGATGCCGAACCATTCCCACGGGTGGCCGATGGCGAGCTTGAAGCCGACCGGCTTGCCGCCGGACAGTTCGCGCAATTGCTGGACGAAGCGCAGCAAACCTTCCGGCGAATCGAACGCCGAATGTCGGGCCGGCGAGATGCAGTCTTCGCCGATCGGCACGCCGCGTGTCTGCGCGATCTCCGCGCTGACCTTGGCCGCCGGCAGGACGCCGCCGTGGCCGGGCTTGGCGCCCTGCGACAATTTGATTTCGATCATCTTGACCTGATCGAGCAGCGCTCTTTCGGCAAACTTGCTGGCGCTGAACACGCCGGCGCGTTCGCAGGCGCCGAAATAACCCGAGCCGAGTTCCCAGACCAGGTCGCCGCCGCCCTCGCGGTGATACGGGGAGATCGAACCCTCGCCGGTGTCGTGATAGAAGCCGCCGCGGCGCGCGCCTTCGCTCAGCGCTCGAATAGCGGTCGGCGACAGCGAGCCGAAGCTCATCGCCGAAATGTTGAATACGCTCGCCGAATAGGGTCTTGCGCACTGATTGCCGCCAACCGGGACACGGAAGTCGTGGCTGTCAAGGTGCGTCGGCCGCATCGAGTGGTTGATCCACTCGTAGCGGTCGGCGTAGACATTGAGTTCGGTGCCGAACGGCCGCGTCTCGCGTTGCTGCTTGGCGCGCTGGTAAACGATGGCGCGCTGCTCGTGCGAAAACGGCACCTCGTCGTGATCTCCTTCGACCACGTACTGGCGCAGCATCGGGCGCACCGATTCGAAGAAGCCACGTACATGGCCCACGATCGGATAGTTGCGCCGCAGCGAATGGCGCCGCGCGCGCAGGTCGAAAACACCGACGACCAGCAGCGCGACACACACGCATGCCGCGATACGCCAGCCGATGCCCTGTTGCCATTGACCGGCTGCGAGCAGCAGACATACCGCAGTGGCCAGCAGCGGCCAATAGCGTAGCGCCCACCATCCGCTCATGCGGCGACCTCGACAGCATCGACCGCGGCCAGGAACTCGCTGATCGCCCGATTGACCGCATCGGGGGCCTCGATGGTGCTGGTGTGTCCGCACCCGGCCAGCCTGACCAGGCGCGCGCCGGCGATCTGGCCGACAATGCGTTCGGCTTCCCTCGGCGGCGTGGTGTGGTCCTCGTCGCCCGTCAGCACCAGCGTCGGGCAACGGATGTATTTCAGCTCGTCGAGCACCGATTTGCGGCCGATGACGCCGCCGACCGGGCCGACGATGCGGCGTGGCAGCGACTGCACGTGGTGAGCCCAGCGCTCCAGTTCGGCGCGCCGCGCAGGGTCGCTGCGAAAGCTGGCGCCGAACATCACCGGCAATACCTGCGACAGCAGCGGGCCAGGGCCGAATACCGACACGAAGGCCTGCATCGCACGGAAGCGGATGCGCTTTGGCAGCGGGTCGGGCGTTGCGCTGGTATTGAGCAAGGTCAGCGAGCGCACCAGTTCCGGATAACGCGCCGCCAGACGCATGCCGACGAAGCCTCCCATCGAAAGGCCGATGAAATGGCACGGCACGCTGGCCGTGCCGCGGATCAAATCGACGGCATCTTCGGTCAGCGAGTCCATGTCGTAACCGCCGGTGGCAGGAGCCGAATCGCCCTGTCCGCGATGGTCGTAGGCGATCACGCGATAGCGGTTCTCGAGCGCCCGGCGCTGCGCCTCGAACATGTGCTGATCGAGCAGCAGTCCATGGGCAAACACCACGGTCTGAGTGCCCTTGCCGGACTCGACGTAGTTGAGGTCGATGCCGTTGGCCGTGGCGATCGGCATGGGCGGGCTCCGCAGCGGCGATGGCATCGAGCATGGCCGAGAGTTCGACGCGGGGGAAGCGCTCCGGCGTTCGCATTCATCGGCGGTTGCTGAATGCGGGCCGCAATCAGTCGTGTCCGGTTCCGGTTACAAATCGCGTTCCCTGCTGTTGACGCCCACGGAATCCAACATTGTCATGTCCAACCGTTCTGATCGTTCGCTTCGCAGTGTCGCCTCGGTGCCAACGGCGACACGCTATCCCGTGCATCTGCCCGGTTGGACTGCGCTGCTGTTGCTGGCTTTCGCCAACGTCGCGCAGGCGCAATTGGTGATCTCGGAATTTCGCCTGCGCGGTCCCAACGGCGCCAACGACGAGTACATCGAGATCCACAATCCAGGGGCCACTGCGCACGTCGTCGCGGCGAACGGCGGCAGCGGTTATGGCATCGCCACATCGAACGGCGTGACGCGCTGCGTCATCCCGAACGGCACCTCGATCCCGGCGCGCGGACATTGGCTGTGCGTGAACTCGGTCGGCTACGGCCTGGCCGCGTCGCCGGCGGGAAACGGGACCACGGCGACCGGCGACGCCCAGTTCACCACCGACATTCCCGACAACGCAGGCATCGCGATCTTCCTCAACAGCGTCGCGGCGACTTACACGTTGGCCAATCGCATGGACGCGGTAGGCTCGACCAGTGAGGTCAACACGCTGTACCGAGAAGGGGCCGGCTACCCGCCGCTGACGCCGTTCTCGATCGACTACGCGTTCACGCGCGATGCCTGCGGCAAGGCAGGGTCGATCAGCAACACCGGTCCCTGCACGCTGACCAGTCTGCGCGACAGCAACAACAATGCCGCCGATTTCGTGTTCGTCGACAGCAACGGCACCAACGCCGGTGCTGGACAGCGCCTCGGCGCGCCTGGCCCGGAGAACCTCAATGGGCCGCGCCGGACCGGCACCGCGCTGGCCAACCAACTGCTCGACACCTGCCGCTCGGCGGTCGCACCACCGAATGTCGTGGAAGACTTCACCCAGGATCCTGCGAACAACTCGACCTTCGGCACCTATGACGTGCGCCAGACCTTCACCAACAATACCGGTGCACCGATCACGCGCTTGCGTTTCCGCATCGTGGACTTGCGCACCTTTCCAGCGCCCAGCGGATTTGCCGACCTGCGCCCGCGCACGTCGACGGCGGTGATGGTCACCGTCGATCGTCCACCCTGCGGCAGCGGCACCAGCAACATCACGGTCCAGGGTACGACACTGGAGCAGCCAGCCCCCCAACCCAACGGCGGTGGCTTCAACAGCGTGCTGTCGGTGGCCACGGTCACGCCGGCCAATCCGCTGGCGGCCGGCGCCTCGATCGACGTTCGCTTTCTGTTCGGCAAGCAGCAAACCGGCAACGCCCTGATCGGCTTCGTGCCGGAGACGCTTCCCGGCAGCCCGGCCAACGTCACGGTGCGCATGATCGATCTGCGTGCCGTCTTCGCCAACGGCTTCGAGTAATTGCGCCCGCGCAAACCGGCGCAGCGTCAGTAGTCGCGCGCGGCGAGCCGCGCGCGACACCGCCGGACTACTTTCCCGCCTTCGGCTTTGCCGGCTTCTCGTCTTCGAGCAGGAAAGTCAGCCGCAGGTTCACGCGGTAATCCACGATCTTGCCCTTGTTGACCAACACCTTCTGTTCCGACACCCAGGCTCCCTGGATGTGCTTGATGGTCTCCGAGGCGCGCGCGATGCCGGTGGCAATCGCATCCTCGAATCCTTTGGTCGACGATGATGAAATCTCGATGATCTTGGCGACGCTCATGGGTGCTGCTCCTGCGATCGGGCTCGACCTCGCCAGTGTACTCCCGCGACGGCGCCGGCAACGTGCGCCAGCGCACGTGGATCATCCCCGGCGCGTAACATGTCCCACCCTGCAGTCGGCGCACGCCCGTGCGCCGCCAGACCACACGAGGCAAGCGCATGGCCAACCGCGAACCGCAACTCAGCCGCAGCGACAGCGATCAGAGTCGTCTGGCGGTGTTGATCGACGCCGACAACGCGCAGCCCTCGGTGATCGATGCGCTGCTGGCTGAAGTTGCAAAGTTCGGCGTCGCCAGCGTCAAGCGCATCTATGGCGACTGGACCTCGACCAGCCACACGCAGTGGAAGAAGAGCCTGCTCAAGCACTCGATCCAGCCGGTGCAGCAGTTCGCCTATACCAGCGGCAAGAACGCCACCGACAGCGCGCTGATCATCGACGCCATGGACCTGATGTACACGCGTCGTTTCGACGGCTTTTGTCTGGTGTCGAGCGACAGCGATTTCACCCGACTCGCGCAGCGCTTGCGCGAGGAAGGACTCATGGTGTTCGGATTCGGCGAGAAAAAGACGCCGGAACCCTTCGTGGTCGCCTGCGACAAGTTCGTCTACACCGAAGTGTTGCGGCCGTCGATCAAGAAATCGACGGGCAAGGCAGCCGAAGCGAGTGCGGGCACCAAGCCAGCCGCGTCTTCCGGCAAGGCGGGTTCCGAGGCAAGGGCAGACAGCGATTTGAAATCGGCGGCACCCGAGGTGTCGGTGCTGCCGAGCGAGCTGATCCTGCAGGCAATCGACGATGCCGAGGATGAAAGCGGATGGGCGGCGCTGGCCAGTGTCGGTACCTATCTGACCAAGCTGCGCCCCGACTTCGACCCGCGCCTGTACGGCCACAAGAAACTCAGCGGCCTGTTCAAGAAACATCCGAAGCTGTTCGAGATCGAGGAACGTACCCCGCCAGGCAGCAATTCCAAGTCTTTTTTCGTGCGGGCGCGGGGCTAGCAGCCCGGAGCTCTTTTGGGTCCAGACTCGTCTGGACGCCTTTCGGCTTCGGCTCTCATGGGTCCAGACCTGTCTGGACGCCTTTCCACTTCGGCTCTGGTGGGTCCAGAGTTGTCTGGACGCCTTTCTTCGGCTTCGGCTCTGGTGGGTCCAGACTTGTCTGGACGCTGTTCAATCCGCCACGGTCGCTCGACGCACCCGATAGCGGCAGCGCCCGTCGCCATCGATCAGCGCATGTTCGACCAGCCACGCCCGCGCATCCTCCGCATCCTGTTCGAACCAGGCTTTAGCCGAGCCCAGCCGAAAACTGTAGCCCCAGGCGTCCATGTCGTTGAGTGCGCGTTCGCGGCCAAAGCCCGGCACATCGTCGGCGAGCACGATCTGCAGGTAGCAGGTGGCGCCTTCCTCGGCCTCGGTGTCGGCGGCATCGGTATGCAGCGTGGCGCGGCGCTCCGGCGTGCAGGTAAACCAGTGGCAAGCCTCATGCAGGATCGAGTGCAGCGGCGTGTCCTGGCGCGCGTAGAGTCGATCGCCGATCAGCCCGGCTTCGGATTCGCCCCAGTAGCTGCCGGGAATTTCGGCGTCGTCGGCGAGCACCTCCAACCGCAAACCGAAGCGCAGCAGCAGCGCGTCCACCGTGGCGCCGTCGACGTCGCGCAGGCGCGCGACGGCGGCCTCGGAGTCAGCGGACATTCGTGCAGCGGGAACGCGGCGGGAAGTCGCCATGCCGCGAGTCGCACTTCCCTTTTCCTTTTTCCATTCCCTTTTCCGCCGCTACTCCTTGTCCGGCAAGGTCACCGACAGCTCCAGCACTTCCTGGTCGCCCTCGCGCTGGACATTGACCATCACCGCATCCGGATCGACATTGACGTACTTGCGGATCACTTCCAGCAGTTCGCGCTTGAGCAGCGGCAGATAGTCCGGCCCCTTCTCGGTACCGCGCTCCTGCGCGACGATGATCAGTAGCCGTTCCTTGGCCAGCTTTGCGGTGTTCTTTGGTCGGCTCCTGAAGAGATCGAACAATCCCATGTCAGCCTCCGAACATGCGTTGGAAGAAGCCTTTGCGCCTGGGTTCGGTGAAGCGCAGCGGGCGGTCCTCGCCAAGCAGGCGTGCGACCGCATCGGCATAGGCCTGTCCCGCATCGGCGGTCTCGTCGAGGATCACCGGAACGCCGGAGTTCGATGCCGACAACACTTCGGGTGCTTCCGGAATCACGCCGATGACCTTGACGCCGAGGATCTCCTCGACATCGGCCACGCTCATCATGTCGCCTTTTTCCACGCGCTCGGGCGAATAGCGCGTCAGCAGCAAGTGCTCCTTGACCGGGCTCTGGCCCTGCTCGGCACGCCGCGACTTGCTCGACATGATGCCGAGCACGCGGTCCGAGTCGCGCACCGAAGACACCTCGGGATTGACCACGACCACGGCGCGATCGGCGAAGTACATCGCGTAGAAGGCGCCACGCTCGATGCCGGCCGGCGAATCGCAGATGACGATGTCGAATTCGGCCTTGAGATCGTCGATCACCTTGGCCACGCCTTCCTGGGTCAGCGCGTCCTTGTCCTTGGTCTGCGAAGCCGCCAGCACCGACAAGTTGTCGAAGCGTTTGTCCTTGATCAGCGCCTGCTTCAGCGAACAGTCGCCGTTGATGACGTTGACGAAGTCGTACACCACGCGACGCTCGCAACCCATGATCAGGTCGAGATTGCGCAGGCCGATGTCGAAATCGACCACTGCAGTCTTCTTGCCGCGCTTGGCAAAGCCGCAGGCCAGGCTGGCACTGGTGGTGGTCTTGCCTACGCCACCCTTGCCCGAGGTCACGACGATGATTTCGCCCAAGTTCACTCTCCTCAAATGCGTAACGGACGGATCTCCAAGCGACCCTCGTCCAGGAATATCTCGACCGCCTTGCCCGCGACATCGCGGCCGGCGGACTCAAAGACCTTGAAGTTGCCCGCGATCGAAACCACCTCTGCGGCGAAACTCAGGCAATAGACCCGTGCGCGCAAGTCACCGGCCGCCCCCGCCATGGCCTTGCCGCTGAGCCGCCCGTAGACGTGCACGCAGCCGTCGGCGGCGACTTCCGCGCCGGCGCTGACCGCGCCCGTGATGATCAGGTCGCGACCGCGCGCGTACACCTGCTGACCGCCACGGATCGGGCCCGGCAGCACCAGTGGCGGCTGCAGTCCGTCCGGTTCCGGTGACCGATGGACATCTGCCTCGATCTCGGTTTCGATGTCCTTTGGTGCGGACTGCTCATCCACCACCCGCGTGCGTTTGCGATCCAGTCCCAGCAGCGGCAGGCCCAGGGCGGCTGCAGCATCCTCAACTCCGGGATTCGCCGCCAGTGCGATCACCCGCAGGCCGGCATGCTCGACACGCACGATGAGTTCGCGCAACAGGCCGTGGTCGGCCAGTTGCGACAACGGATTGAGATCGAGCACCACCGGAGCGCCGCGCAGCAGCGCCGGCGCCGAGGCGACGTGTTCGCCAAGGTCGGTCTGCAACTGCAGCAGGTCGAGGTGACGGATGGCCAGTACCATCAACGAAAACTGGCCCGAACGCAGTTCAAACACTGCGCCGTCGCGCGCCTTGCTCGCCAGGTCGCCGCGACTAACCATCAGGCCGTCCTCCGGCTCAAGCGATCCCCGTTGAGTGGGTTCGGCAGCGGTTCGCCAGCGGCGCCGCCATAGGTTTCCCGAACAAACGGGTAAGCCTTCATCTCCTTGACCATCAAGCTGACGCGGCGACCCTCCGGCAGCACCTGCTGGCCGACTTCCTGGAAACCGTTGGTGCCGAAGAACACCAGAGACACGTCGTCGCGCGGCTCGATGAACACCTCACAGGTCAAGAGCGGATAGCGTACCTCGGCGAAACTCAGCACGTCGGCGTAGAACACGCGGCCGATGCCGTGGCGCCGGAATCGGCCATCGACAACGATCCGGTCGATGTAGAGAAAATCCGGGAAATGATCGCGAAACCAGAGGAAATTCGGACTGTCATAACGCGCCTCCGGCGACAACGCGATCTGGAAACCCGCGAGTTCGCCGTTGTAGTGCGCGACCCGGAAGTAACGCGCGACGTCGAACAACTGGCGCATGCGCTCGCGGTCGATCGGCACGATGCCGGGACCGGCGGCGTTGTTGAGTGCCCAGACGGCATCCAGGTCGTCGACGTCGATGTCACGCAAAATCAAGGACATGGCGGCGCTGGGGCTCGTGTTGTGAGAAGCATGAGAGAGGGCCCGCGATTCCCGGTAGGGCGGGGCCGGCGAATTATGCACGGGGATACGAGGATCGGCGACCGCCACCGCATGCCGCCAGACAATCGGCATGCGTATCGGCGCGCATGACTAATGGTCTTTCCGGTCGTCGCCGATGACGGTTAGGCTGTTGCGTTGCCGTACATCCTTGCGTCCCAGGCCGATTCCTCCACCCATGCGCTTCATCCGCACCTATTCGCAAAGTCAGTTGTTGCGCTACGCGGGTCTGTTCACCTGGGCCTGCGCCGGTGTTTCGCTGCCTTACATGCCGCGACTTGCCGCGCCCGGAGCCGGCAACGAAGTGGTCGGCACGGCGACGGCGTACCTGGGTTTTGCCGTCAGCTTCTGGGTTTTGACGCGAGAACTGGACGGCGGTGGCCGCCGTGGCGTCTATCTGGCTTCTCTGGTCGCGATGACGATCTCGGCGCTGGCGATCGGGCATCTGACCGGATCGGGCATCGGAGCCATTCTGTTGATGGTGTGCGCCAGCGTTCTGCCGTGGGTGCTGCCGCTCGGCCAGGGCGTGTTCTGGCTCTTGCTGCAGAACCTCGGCATGTTGCCGGTGTTCATGGCGCGACCAAACTTCAGCGCACTCGATGCCGCTCTGCAGGTCGGGCTCTATCTCAGCCTTTCCACGCTGACCTTCATGACCTCGTACGTGGCGCGGCGCCAGACCGAGGCGCGTGAGGAGTTGCGAGTGGTCAACTCGGAACTGCGCGCAACGCAGTTGCTGCTTGCCGAAGGCGAACGCGCTGGCGAGAGACTGCGCATCTCGCGCGAACTGCACGACGTCGTGGGGCATCACCTGACAGCACTCAGTCTGAATCTCGAAGTCGCCAGCCACCTGGTCAGCGGCAAAGCGCTGGATCACGTCAAGCAGGCCCAATCCGTCAGCAAACAATTACTTGCCGACGTGCGCCAGGTGGTCAGTGCTTTGCGCGGCAGCGACACCGTCGATCTCGACCGAACACTGCGCGAACTGGTCGCCTCGGCGCCAGCCCCCAATGTGCACTTGAAGCTGCCGGAACCCTTTCGCCTGGCCGATGCCCGGCGTGCCCAGGTGCTGGTGCGACTGACCCAGGAGATCCTCACCAATACGATGCGCCATGCGCGCGCGCGCAATCTCTGGCTGAACTTCCGTCTCGACGGCGACCTCGTCGAACTGGTGGCGCGCGACGACGGCCGCGGCGCCACCGAGGTCAAGGCCGGCAACGGATTGACCGGAATGCGCGAACGCCTGGAGATTTTCGGAGGATCATTGGACATCGAGACCCGACCCGGGTATGGATTCGTAGTCCTGGCACGTTTGCCACTGGAGACCAAATCATGATTCGTGTGTTCCTGGTCGATGACCAGACCCTGGTGCGTCAGGGCGTGCGCAGCCTGCTTGAGTTGTCCGACGCGGTGCAGGTGATTGGCGAGGCGCGCGATGGCGATGAAGCAATCGCGGAAATTCCGCGGATCAAGCCCGATGTGGTGCTGCTCGATCTGCGCATGCCGGGCAAGTCCGGACTTGAAGTGCTCGAACACCTGTCGCGCAGCGGCGAACTTCCGCCGACCATCATCCTCACCACGTTCGACGAGGATCAATTGGTCCTCAGCGGGCTGCGCGCCGGCGCGCGCGGCTTTCTGCTCAAGGATGTCTCCCTCGAGCAACTGGTCAACGCAATCAAGACGGTTGCCGAAGGTGGCTCGCTGGTGCAGCCGGGATTGACCGACCGTCTGCTGCGCGGCGTCAGCCACCTGGAGAACAAGTTCGCCAGTCTCGACGAGCCCGATCCGCTGACCGAACGCGAAACCGAAATCCTTCGTCTGATGTCGGGCGGCTATTCCAACAAGGAGATCGCGCGTTCGCTGGATGTCGCCGAGGGCACCGTCAAGAACCACGTCTCCAACATCCTGTCCAAACTCGGCGTGCGCGACCGGACGCGCGCGGTGCTGAAGGCGCTGGAACTGGGGCTGGTACAGGGCGCAAAGCGATAGACCTGAGCGGGTCCGACGACCCGGCATGGAAGCCCTTCAGTTTCACCAGAAAACTGCGCGCTCACCTTTTGAACCTCGTCATTGCGAGGAGCGCAGCGACGAAGCAATCCAGTGGCTCTTCGCTTTTCATGTTTGTGAAGAGCAGAGACACTGGATTGCTTCGCTGCGCTCCTCGCAATGACGAATGGGTCGGAGGATTCCCGGCTCCGAACCTACGCCGCAAACATGCGTGCCAGAAAGTGCCCCGTATGCGAGCGCGGACAGCGCGCGATCTGCTCGGGCGTGCCGCTGGCGATGATCTGACCGCCGCCGTCCCCGCCCTCCGGGCCGAGATCGATGACCCAATCGGCAGTCTTGATCACGTCGAGGTTGTGTTCGATCACCACCACGGTGTTGCCGCGCTCGACCAGCTGATGCAGCACGCCGAGCAACTGGTCGATGTCATGAAAGTGCAGGCCGGTGGTCGGCTCGTCGAGGATGTACAGCGTGTTGCCGGTGTCGCGCCGGCTGAGTTCGCTGGCCAGCTTGACCCGCTGCGCTTCGCCACCCGACAGTGTCGTCGCGGCCTGACCGAGCGTGATGTAGGACAGGCCGACATCCATCAAGGTCTGCAGCTTGCGCGCCAGCGCCGGGACCGGCTGAAACAGTTTCAACGCATCCTCGACGGTCATCCCCAGCACATCGGCGATCGAATGGCCCTTGTAGAGGATCTCCAGCGTCTCGCGGTTGTAGCGCTTGCCGCTGCACACGTCGCACGGCACATAAACGTCGGGCAGGAAGTGCATTTCGACCTTGATCATGCCGTCGCCCTGGCAGGCTTCGCAGCGGCCGCCCTTGACGTTGAAGCTGAAGCGACCCGGTTGGTAGCCGCGTGAGCGCGACTCCGGTACCTGCGAGTAGAGCTCGCGCATCGGCGTGAACAGCCCGGTATAGGTGGCGGGATTCGAGCGTGGCGTGCGTCCGATCGGGCTCTGGTCGATATCGACGACCTTGTCGAACAGGTCCATGCCGTGAATCTCGCGGTACGCCGATGGCTTGCCGCTGGCGCCGTTGAGCTGGGTGGCTGCGATCTGGAACAGGGTGTCGTTGATCAGCGTCGACTTGCCGGAACCGGAGACCCCGGTCACCGCGACGAAACAGCCGGCCGGCAGCGCCAGGTCGACATTCTTGAGATTGTTGCCGCGTGCGCCGAGCAGTCTCAGCCAGCGATCCGGCTGCGGCTCGCGGCGCTCGACTGGCGTGTCGATGCAGCGCGCGCCGCTCAGGTACATGCCGGTGATCGACTCCGGCGCGGCGACGATATCGGCATAACGGCCTTGCGCGACCACGCGTCCGCCGTGCACACCGGCGCCGGGGCCGATGTCGACGATGTGGTCGGCCAGGCGGATAGCATCCTCGTCGTGTTCGACCACGATGACGGTATTGCCGAGATCGCGCAGTCGCATCAGCGTACCGAGCAGGCGCTCATTGTCGCGCTGATGCAGGCCAATCGAAGGCTCGTCGAGCACGTACATGACGCCGACCAGCCCGGCGCCGATCTGGCTGGCCAGGCGGATACGTTGCGCCTCGCCACCCGACAAGGTTTCCGCCGAGCGGTCCAGCGTCAGGTATTCGAGCCCGACATCGGCCAGGAAGCGCAGGCGCTCGCGGATCTCCTTGACGATCTTGGTGGCGATCTCGCCGCGCCAGCCGGGCAAGGAGAGCTGGTCGAAAAACGACAGCGCGGTTGCGACGGACAGCGCCGAGCACTCATGGACTGCGCGGCCGTCGACGCGCACATTGCGCGACGAGCGATTCAGCCGCGCGCCGGCGCACTCCGGACAAGGTCGATGGCTGATGTACTTGGCCAGTTCCTCGCGGATCGCGGCCGAATCGGTCTCGCGGTAGCGGCGCTCGAGGTTGCCGACGATGCCTTCGAACGGCTGCTTGCGCGCCACGCTGCGCTGGCCGTCGCCGAAATAGCGAAATTCGATCAGTTCGCCGGCGCTGCCGAACAGCAGGTGCTGCTGGATATCGGGGTCGATCTGCCGCCACGGCGTATCCACATCGAAGTGGTAGTGCCGGGCCAGTGCCTGCAACATCTGGAAGTAATATGGATTGCGCCGATCCCAGGTGCGGATGGCGCCCGCCGACAGCGGTTTGTCCGGATGCGCGACCACCCTTGCCGGGTCGAAGAACTGGGTCACGCCGAGACCATCGCAACTGGGACAGGCGCCCACCGGAGAGTTGAACGAGAACAGTCGCGGCTCGAGTTCCTGCAGGCTGTAGTCGCACACCGGGCAGGAAAACTTCGCCGAATACAGGGTTTCGGCAATGCCGCCATCATCCATCGGTGTAACGACGGCGATGCCGTCGCCGAGGCGCAATGCGGTTTCGAACGACTCCGCCAGGCGCTGCTTCATGTCCGCGCGTGGACGGAAGCGATCGACCACGGCTTCGATCGTGTGCTTGCTGCGCAGCGCCAGCTTGGGAACCGCGTCGATCTCGTGGACCACGCCATCGACGCGCACACGCACGAATCCTTGCGCACGCAGTTGCTCGAAGACCTGCTGATGTTCGCCCTTGCGACCCCGGATTACCGGGCCGAGCAGCATGTAGCGATGCTCCTCCGGGTAGGCGAGCACGCCATCGACCATCTGGCTGACCGTCTGCGCCGCCAGTGCGATGCCGTGATCCGGACAGTGCGGCGTGCCGACCCGCGCATACAGCAGGCGCAGGTAGTCGTAGATCTCGGTAACGGTACCAACAGTCGAGCGCGGGTTGTGCGACGTCGACTTCTGCTCGATGGAGATCGCCGGAGACAAGCCTTCGATGGTGTCGACATCGGGCTTCTCCATCATCGACAGGAACTGCCGCGCGTACGAACTCAGCGATTCCACGTAACGCCGCTGGCCTTCCGCGTAGATGGTATCGAATGCCAGCGAGCTCTTGCCCGAACCCGACAGGCCGGTGACCACGATCAGGCGATCGCGCGGCAGGTCGAGCGAGATGTTCTTCAGGTTGTGCGTGCGCGCACCACGGATCTTGATCGACGACATGTGTTGGCAGGTTGCTTTGGTGGTCGTTCGGGTTCGGCCTCTGCATCCTGCCCGGCGATCGGGGGATGGGGAGGAGTTGGGGGAAACATCCGAGCAAAGGTCGCGGCGGGCAAGCACCTGAAGAGTTCCGGGTGGCGCGCGCCATGGCCAGGGTGGGGCGCTAATTGCCCCACAAGACCTAGAGCTTGGACTCAACGCAGTCTACGTAGTGTCCGCCTCCCTGACGCCGACACGGTGCCAGGTTGCCCGCAGCAAGGGCAAGCTGAACGAAGACTGTCGATTTTCGAAAGTTGGAAATGAAGGTGTTGACAGCCATCGAAGTTGAAGTATGATTGCTGGCTCACCCGACGA
>CALEZI010000034.1 GCA_937928755.1 uncultured Rhodanobacteraceae bacterium
ATCCAAACCGCGCCGCCACCTGCTCCCGCGTCGGCATCGCCGGCGCTGTCCCGAACTGTTCGGTGCTGATCGCGGCGACGAGGTTGGCGTGCACCACGGCATCGCGGAACGGTGCGCCGGGCTCGGCAAAGGCCAGCGCTGCGGCCAGTGCGCCGGAAAACGCATCGCCGGCCCCGGTGGTATCGATCGCACGCACCGTTTCCGACGCAAGCCGGTAATACGGTTGCGCGTCGCTCCGATGATCGCGGCCATGCGAAACAAAGCAGCCGTGCTCGCCGAGCGTGATCACGACGGTCGGCACGCCGGTGGTCCGGCACAATGCATGCAAGTCGAGATCGTCGATCTGGCAGGGCCGCGAAACATCGTCGGGCACACCGAGCTTGCCCAGCAACAGTGCGAATTCAGTCTCGTTCGGCGTGATCAGGTCAGCCAATGCCAGCACTTCGGGCGTCAGGTCGGGGTGCAGCGGCGCCGGATTCAGGCATGCCAGAGCGCCGACGGCGCGCGCGCGCGCCAGGGTTGCCGCAACCACCGCAACAGTGATCTCCAGTTGCGCCAGCACAACGCGCGTGCCCACCTCGATGTGCACTGCGGCCACCGCCGGCTCGAGACCGAGATTGGCCGCCAGATCGACCACGATCAGATTGCGCCCTTCGCTGTCGACAACGATGCTGGCGGTCGCGGTAGGACGATCGGCCACGCGCTGCCAATGGCAGTCCAGGCCCTCGGCTGCCGCAAACCGGCGCGCTGCGTCAGCCAGCGGGTCGACGCCGATCGCGCCGACAAATCGTGTCGCGACGCCCTGTCGATGACAGGCAACCGCCTGATTGAAGCCCTTGCCACCCGGGCCCGTCGAGAACTGCCCGACTCGCGTCTCGCCAGTCACGGGAAATCGATCGGTGGTCCAGCAGTGGTCCTGGACGTAGCTGCCGAGCACGACCACCTGGGGCGAGAAGTTGGTCATCGGGATGCGGGGAAAAAGGAAAAGGGAAAAAGGAAAAAGGGAAAGCCGGGGCGTCGAGTCCATGGGGGAAACCGGATGTGATTGCCAACGCGTCCTGAGATCGCGCCAGAGCCCGCTCTTCCCTTTTCCACTTTCCCTTTTCCCTTTTCCTGCTCCCAAGTCACCCGAACTGAGTCAACACCCCCGCAATCGTCGCCGTCATGAACGTTGCCAGCGAACCGCCGAGCACCGCACGCAGGCCGAAGCGGGCGAGGTCGGCGCGGCGTTCGGGGGCGAGACCGCCGATGCCGCCGATCTGGATCGCGATCGACGAGAAGTTGGCGAAGCCGCACAGCGCATAGGTGGCGATCAGCTTGCCCTGATCAGTGAGCATGACGCCGTCGACGCCGGTTTTGATGATCTCCGACAACTGCATGTAGGCGACGAATTCGTTGATCACGATCTTCTGGCCGATCAGGCTGCCGACCACGGTGGCATCCTGCCACGGCACGCCGATCACCCAGGCCAGCGGCGCCAGCAGATAGCCCAGGATCAGGGCCATGTCGGTCGGCTTGCCCAGCGCTTCCTGCAGGCCGGTCACCTCGCCGATCCAGGTCAACGGCCAGTTCAGCAACGCGATCAGGGCGATGAAGGCGAGCAGCATCGCCGCAATGTTGAGCGCCAGCCGCAGGCCGTCGGCGGCGCCACCGGCGGCTGCATCGATCACATTGCTGGCGGTCTTCTCGACCTCCATCTTGACGGTGCCGCGCGTCAGCGGCTCGCCGGTTTCCGGGATCAATACCTTGGCGATCACCAGCGTCGCCGGTGCCGCCATGATCGACGCCGCCAGCAGGTGCTTGGCGTAAAACGCGCTCTGCACCGGGTCGCCGCCGCCGAGCATGCCGACATAGGCCGCCAGCACGCCGCCAGCGATATGCGCCATGCCGCCGATCATCATCGTGATCAGTTCGGATTCGGTCATCCTGCCGATGTACGGGCGCACGGTCAGCGGTGCCTCGGTCTGACCGATGAACACGCTGGCGCACACGCTGGTGGTCTCGGCGCCGGACACGCGCATCACCTTGGTGATCGCAAGCGCCATGATGCGCACGATCCACTGCATCACGCCGAGGTGATACAGCACGCCCATCAGCGCGGCGAAGAAGATGATCGTCGGCAGCACCTGGAAGGCGAAGATGAAACCGAACTTGCTGGTGTCCATCAGACTGCCGAAGATGAAGTTCGATCCGGCGCTGACGAAGCCCAGGATCTTGACGAAGCCATGTCCGAGCGCGTCGAACACGTCTTTGCCGCCCGGCACCAGCAGCACCAGCGCCGCGAAGCCGACCTGCAGCGAGATCCCGATCGCCACCAGTTTCCAGTCGACCGCGCGACGATTGTTCGAGAACAGCAACGCAATGCCGATCAGCACCGCCAATCCGAACAATCCGAACAAGATCTGACCCAGCATGCCGCACTCCCCAGCGCCCGATTCGTCGAGACTAGGGGAGCACTCCCCGTCGTGCAAACGGCATCGCCTGCGGCGCCGACGCGCTGGCGAAGATCGTCCGGCAGACTGTTAGCATCTGCATCGTCTCAGCTCCGGTGCCCAGCCGCGTATGGCAGCAGAATCGGCGTCCGTTCCGACCAGTGCCTCGCCACGTCGGCTGACCATCGGCCGGCGCCTGTTCTACACGCATCTGCTGGTGGCCCTGCTGGTCGCTTTCGGTCTCGGCTCGTACCTGCACTGGGCCGCCGAATCCGAACTCAAGGCAGCGCTCGATCAACGCCTGGTCGACAATGCAACGCTGGCCGCCGAAGCGGTCGGCGGCGGCAACTGGGAGGCGATTCGCCTGCCCAGCGACACCCAGCGCGGCGAGTACGCCGAGTTGATGCAGCGTTTGCGCACCATCGTCGAGCGCAACCGTGCAATCGAGCGATTGCTGGTGGCGCGTGAAACCGACGGGCGCCTGACCGCCGTCGCCGACTCGCTGGGCGCCACCGGTGGCCACGCGCCGGGCGACTCGCTGGCATCGGCGGAGCAGCATCCGGTGACCGGTCCCGTTGCGATCGCCATCGGCGGTTTCAACGCGGTGGCACCGGTGCCCCAGGCCGATGGCAACTACCGCGTCTACCTGACCATCGCAGCGGACGACATTGCCGACAAGCTGCACGAGTTGCGCGTGAATTCCGCGGTGTCGTTCGTGCTCGCGGTGGCGCTGGCGTTGGCGATGAGCATCTGGCTGGCGCGCTCCGCGCAGTGCGTATTGCGGCGTTTCGCGACCCGTTTTCGCGAAATCGCCGAGGGCCGGCTGGCCGAGAAGCTCGACCTTGGCGGTAACGACGAGTTCGCCGACCTGGCGGTCGCTCTCGACGACATGTCTGCGCGCCTGGAAAACTCGCGCCGGGAACGCGAGGGCGCGCTCGACGAGGCCAAGGCCGCCCGCGATCGCCTGGAACAGATGGTTCGCGATCGCAGCGCGGAACTGGAAAAGCTCAACGTGATGCTGCGCCAGGAGATCGAACAGCGCTGCCAGCTGGAAGCCGCACTGGCAGAAGCCGCTGCGACCGACACCATGACCCGCCTGCTGAATCGGCGCGGCATGGTCGAGGCCCTCGAACACGCCGCAGAACAGGCACGCCGGCAGAAGGCATCGTTCATCGTCGCGGTACTCGACATCGACCAGTTCAAACGCGTCAACGACCAGCATGGGCATTGGGTCGGCGATCAGGTGTTGATTGCGCTGGGCCGGCGCCTGAAGACGTCGTTGCGTCCCGCCGACGCTGCCGGCCGCTGGGGCGGCGAGGAATTCGTTTTGCTGTGGCCCGATCTCAGCATCACCGAAGGCGAACAGCGCGCCAATGCCTTGCGCGAAGCGATCGCCTCGGCTCCGATCTACCCCGAGGGCCCGAGCATCTCCATCAGCATCGGCATTGCCGAGTTCACCGGGCTCGACACGCTGGATCGCTGCATCAGCCGCGCCGACAAAGCGCTCTACCGAGCCAAGACCGAGGGCCGCAATCGCGTCAGCGTCGGCGTCTGACTGGAGCGGGTGATGGGAATCGAACCCACGTTAGCAGCTTGGGAAGCTGCAGTTCTACCATTGAACTACACCCGCGTTCGGCACGCATTCTACGGATCGTGGCGCGTATCGCCAGTGGCGGGCAGGCAGGTAGGATTCAGGCATGAGCAGTCCGCCCTCCACGCCGCCAAATCTTGCCCTGCGCCTGGCGCGACGATTGCGCCTGGCCCAGTGGTCGCCGTGGCCGCTGGTCGCGATCGGATTGATTGTCATCGGCCTCGGACTTGGCCTCGACCTGCGGCGCCAGTACCGCGAAGCCGAATTCCACGAGCAGGAGCGATTGACCGCCGCCGCGAACGCCGTGGCCCACGGCGTCGGCCAGCGACTGGTCACTGCGGCGCTGCTGCTGGACCGCCTCGACGATGCACTCAAGGCCAATCCGGCGGATGCCAACGCCATCGTGCGGGCGGTGTCCGGCCTTGAGGCGCACCTGATCGCGGTGATGGTCATCGATACCGGCGGGCGAATCGAAGCGAGCAGTCGTGCCGAACACATCGGCATCGATTTGTCGGGCGACGACCTGGTGTGGTCGGCGCGTGCCGATGCCGATGTCGAACCACGCCTGTATCTGCGCACACCGGCGGCCGCGCTCGGCGCAAGCGGCCGCGTGGCAGCGCGCCCGCGGCGCGGCGCCGATGGTGTGTACAGCGGCATCACGGCGGCGATCCTGGCAGCCGATTTCTTCGAGTCGGCGCTGGTCCCGCTGGGCGGCACCGGGGCCGCCATCGAGATCATCGACGGCGACGGTACGGTCGCATTGCGCTGGCCCGCGAGCAACCCAGCCGCAGACGCTGCCGCTGCCCTTCTGCTCGCCGAAACCGTGGTCAGCACCACGTTGATTGCCATCGACCGCCCCTGGTCTGTGCGCGTCACCCGCAGTGAGGCGGCGGTATTCGCAACCTGGACCCGCCAGGCCCGGTTCGGCGTTCTGCTGTGGTTGCTGGTCGCGGTGGTTGCCGTGATTGCCGGCGTCGTCGGCGCGCTGCGCCGCAGCGAGCTCAGGCGCCTGCGTGGTCTACACCAGCGCCTGTTGCAGGGAGTCGACGAGGGCCTTGCCGGCATCGACCTTCACGGTCGCGTGCGGTTTGCCAATGCCGCTTTTGCGCGCTACCTGTCGACCACACCGGGCGACCTGTTTGGTCGCGACCTGCGTGAATTGCTGCAATGGCCGGAGCGGACGCCGGCAAGCAGCGACCCGATCAGCGCCGTGGTCGGCGCCGAATTGCCGCGCTTCGAAGGGGTCTGCGAACTGGGCGCCAATCGACTGCGCGTCACCATCACGCCCGCGCGCGAGGGCGGCGAGGTGTCCGGCGCGCTACTCGCCTTCGCCGATCCCGCCGCAGGCGCCGACATGGGTACTGCGCGCACGCCTGCCGACCGTCTGTACCGCACCTTGTTCGACCTGTCGCCGGATGGCGTGCTGATCGTCGACCTCGACAGCGAGCGCCCGCTGGCATTCAATCCGGCCGCAACCCGACTGCTGGGCTACAACAGTGAGGAGTTCGCTCGCCTGCGGGTGCGCGAACATGAAGCCAATCCGGCGCCGATGGACACGGTCCGCCATCTCGCGCGGGTGCTCGCCGAGGGTCGCGGCGAGTTCGAAACCCGCTACCGCACGGCGCAGGGCGCCACTCTCGATGTGCAGGTGCTGGCGCAGACCATCGAATTCGGCGGTCGCCCGGCGCTGTACTGGATCGTGCGCGACATCACCGAGCGCACCCGTGCGGCCGCCGAGTTGCGCGAAAGCGCGATGCTGGCGGAGCGCGCCAATCGCGCACGCAGCGAGTTCCTGGCCAACATGAGCCATGAAATCCGCACGCCGATGACCGCCATCCTCGGCCTGACCTACCTGATGCACCGCACCGAGCTGAGCGCGATCCAGCGCGACCACGCGCAGAAGATCGACAGTGCCGCGCGCACCTTGCTGGCGATCCTCGACGATCTGCTCGACTATTCCAAGCTCGAGGCCGGCCGCATCGCCATCGAGAAGCGTCCGTTCGTGTTGCGCGAGATGCTGGCGGAGATCGCCGTCGTGTTCGGCCCGAGTGCGCGCGAGAAGGGACTCGAGTTCGAGATCAGCACGGCGGCAGAGCTGCCGGTCGCGCTGCTCGGCGATGCCGTACGCCTGCGCCAGGTGCTGCTGAACCTGGTCGGCAACGCGATCAAGTTCACCGCCAGCGGTCGGGTCGACGTCGACGTGGGCGGACAAACTCTGGACGACGGCGACGTGGAACTCGAGATCGCCGTGCGCGATACCGGCATCGGCATCGACGAGGCCCTGCTCAAGCGCATTTTCGAACCCTTCTATCAGGCCGAAACCTCCTTGACCCGGCGCTTCGGCGGCACGGGGCTGGGTCTGCCGATCACCCAATGGCTGATCAACCTGATGGGCGGCGCGCTGGCGATCGAGAGCACGCCCGGCGTCGGCAGCGTTTTTCGCGTACGCCTCAAGCTGACGCCGACTGCCGTCGTGCAGCCGCCAGCACCGACGCCGGCGACACTCGCCGGCCCGCGACTGACGGGTCTGTCGGTATTGCTGGTCGAGGACCATCCAATCAATCGACAGGTGGCGCGCGAAATCCTCACCGGCGAAGGCGCGCGGGTCGAAGTCGCCAGCGACGGCGAGGAGGCGATTGCCTGTCTGGAACAGGATGCGGCGCGCTTCGACGTGGTGTTGATGGACATCCAGATGCCGCGCATGGACGGTTATGCGGCGACCGGCGTCATTCGCGAGCGGCTCGGCCTGCGCCAGTTGCCGGTGATCGCGATGACCGCCAACGCCAGCCCGGAAGATCGCGCCCACAGTCGCGCTGCTGGAATGGACGACCATCTCGCCAAGCCGATCGATGTGCATGCGCTGGTGGCGACCGTGTTGCGCCACGCGCACCCCGGCAGTCCTGCGCCGACGCCGTTGGCGGAGGCGACGCCGGAGTCCACGGCAAGCAGCCACGAACCGCCGGTGCTGGCGCTGGAACAGGCACTGGCGCGGATTGCCGGCCATCGCGCGCTGTATGCGCAGATGGCGCGCCTGTTCGCCCAGGAACAGGGGGAATCGGTGCGTCTGCTGCGCGAGGCGCTGGCTCAGGGCGACCGGGTCGAGGCGGCGCGCGCCGCGCACACGCTCAAGGGCGTCGCCGCAACCCTCGGCGCGGAAGCGCTGTCGGCGATCGCCGCGCAGTTCGAGCGCGCGCTCAAACGCAACAGCGAGCCGGACGAGCTGATGCGCCTGAGCGAACTGCTGGTCGACGCCCTGGCGCAGGCTATCGCTGCGCTCGAACGCGCCGCCGAGCAACTGGCCCCGGCTGCCGATCTGGCAGTTCCGGCGAACGAGTTCGATCGTTGTGCGTTCGAGCGGACCCTCGACGCGCTGGTGCTGGCGCTGGTCGACAGCAACATGGCGGCGCTCGATCATTTCGCCGAACTGCGTGCGCTGGCGACGACACCGCTGGTCGCACCGTTGCGCCTGGTCGACGATGCGCTCGGCCGACTCGACTTTCGCAGTGCGCTGGATGCCTGTCGTCGCGTCGAAGCCGCGCTGGATACAATGCAGGCATCGGCAGAGGAAGCGCCATGAGCAAAGCGGTTAACGACGAACGTCCGCGCATCCTGGTGGTCGACGACCAGCCCACCAACATCCAGACCCTGTACCAGGTGCTCAAGGGCGACTACGACGTGGCCATGGCCACCGATGGCAGCCAGGCGATCGACCTGTGCCAGCGGCGCCCGCCTGACCTGGTGCTGCTCGACGTGGTCATGCCGGGCATCGATGGCTTCGAAGTCTGCCGCCGCCTGAAGACCGACCCGGCGACGCGCGACGTGCCGGTGATCTTCGTCACCGCGCGCGACAGCACCGAGGACGAAACGCTCGGATTGGAGGTCGGAGCGGTCGATTTCATCGCCAAACCGGTCAATCCGCCGGTGGTGCGGGCACGCGTGCGCACTCACATCGCCTTGAAGCGGCAAGCCGACCTGCTGCGCTCGATGGCTTTCAACGACGGACTGACCGGCGTCGCCAACCGTCGCTGGTTCGACGAACGCCTGCAGGTGGAATGGCTGCGTTGCCGGCGCAACAAGATGCCGCTGTCGCTGATCCTGTTCGACCTCGACCACTTCAAGGCCTACAACGACCGCTATGGCCATCAGGCCGGCGACGATTGCCTGCGTGCGGTCGCCAGCGCAATGAAATCAAGACTCGGCCGACCGGCCGATCTGCTGGCGCGTTACGGTGGCGAGGAATTCGTCTGCCTGCTGCCGGAGACCCCGCTCGAGGGCGCGCGCGCCAAGGCAGAAGACCTCGGCCGCGCAGTGCTCGAACTGGCCATCGCGCACGCCGACTCGCCGACCGCGCCGGTGGTGACCATCAGTCGCGGCGTTGCCATGGCGGCGCCCGCGCTGGACGGCAACCCGGGCGAATTGCTGCAACGCGCCGACGAGCATCTCTACGCCGCAAAACGCGCCGGCCGCAATCGAACCGAAGGTTGAATTCGCGAGTGTCCACGGCATGCCCAACACAATGATTTCCATCCACCTGAACGGCGAAGCCCGCGAGGTGCCGGCCGACAGCTCGCTCATGCAATTGCTGCAACTTGCCGGCTACGGCGAGCGCCGCGTCGCGGTCGAGCGCAATGGCGAAATCGTGCCGCGCAGCCGGCATGCCAGCACCCTCATCGAAAGCGGCGATCGCCTCGAGATCGTGCAGGCCATCGGCGGCGGCTGAAACGGCACGCCGCATGGAATCGGACGCGTGCGTGCGACCCGATCTCTCGGCTTCGAGTCGGCCCTTGAGTTCCAGCCGCATGCGCAGTCGACGATATGATCGTGGCCATGACCCACGCATGCAGCCGCCTTGACTGTCTGCGCGCCGGAGTGCTCGGCGCGATGTTCCTGTGGGCCGCAGCGTTGCACGGCGCAGACCGCAGGATCGTGCTTGCCGACGGACCGCCACCCGATGCGGCCGACAATGCGGAGCTGATCGGCCTGCGCCAGTTCGCTGCCGCCGAGGGCCTGCCGCAGATGACCGTGTTTGCGCTGGCCGAGGACGCCGATGGGTACGTATACGCCGGAACCCAGGATGGCCTGACGCGCTGGGATGGTCGACGCTTCGACCGCATCGCGCTGCCCGGCAATCGGCGCGACTGGGTGACGCATCTTTGGTCCTCGGCGCAGGGACTGTGGATCGGCACCGACGAGAACGGGCTGTTCCGGTTGCAGGGCAACGATCTCTACACGGTGCTCGACCAACAGGAACAGCCCCTGCCGTCGATCGAGGCCATCACCGCCGCCAGCGATGGCGCGGTCTGGGTTGGCACGCCGGTTGGGCTGTATCGCTGCTCCGCGGAGCGCTGCGCGTTGCAGGCCGGCACCGACGATCTTGAGATCGCCGAACTGCTGGAGTCGGCCGGCGCGCTCTGGGTCGGCACCAACCTGGATGGCTTGTACCACTTCGAGATCGGTGCCAATGGCGAGCCGAGCCGAAGCGCGTTTCGGCTGAGCAAGGAGGACGGCCTGCCCAACAGCGCGATACGCGCGCTTGCGGTCGACCACCGGCAACGTCTGTGGATCGGCACCGGCCGTGGCATGGCCCGTTGGGATGGCAGCACCCTGATGCGCTGGACGTCAGGCGATCGCGGCCCGCTCGCCGGCATCTTCGGCCTGCGCCGGTTGCCCGACGGCAGCCTGCTGGCGGCGACCATGGGCGGCGGCCTGGGTCAGTTCCGCATGGACGACGGCTACCGCCTGTTCGGCCTTGCCGATGGCCTGCCGGACAGTTACCTGCATTCGCTGCTGCTCAGCGGCGACGCCGAGGACCCGATCGTCTGGCTGGGCAGCGGTTCGAGTGGCGTGCTGCGCCTGGAGTCGGGCCGCTGGCGCGCCTTCGACGAGCGCCATGGCCTGCCGCAACGGGTGGTCGTGGGAGTCGGTGAGGTCCGCCTCGACGAGCAACCGCCGACGCTCTGGGCGGGCACCCTTGGCGGTGCCGTCCGCTGGGCCGACGGCCATTGGGTAGCGCTGCTGCCTGCGCCGTATGAGCGCCATGTGGTCTACGATGTATTGCGCGATCCGGCTGGCGATCTCTGGTTCGGCACCAACCGCGGCCTGTTGCAGCATTCGGCCGGGCACTGGCGCGAGTTCACAGCCGATCGCAGCGGACTGCCGGCGACATCGGCCGAGCACCTGCTCTGGTTCGACGATCATGTCTGGGTCGGCACCGGCCATGGGCTGGCCATGATCGACAACGGCCGCCTGCGCACGCCGCTGGATGGGCTCGACGGCTATCAGCACCTCGCCATCAGCGCCATGTTGGCGATCGACGTTCCGGGTCGCGGACCAAGGCTGCTGCTCGGCGGCAGCCGCGGACCGCTGCTGACCGACGGCAAGCAGATCGAGGCGCTCGCCGACACCTGCACGCCGCATGGGCTGATCTACGATATCGAACGACTCGCCAATGACGATCTCTGGCTGGCGACGCGCGGGGGCATCCTGCGCCTGCGCTGGCGCGACGGCGCTGCGCAATGCACACCCGTGCTCGAACCGGGCGGCGCCAGTACGGTGTACGAAATCGTGACCGATCCACTCGGACGTGTCCACCTGTTCGGTTACGATGGCGTGCGTCGCGTCGATGCGCTGACCGTAGACGGATTCCCCGCGCCAGGCAGCTACCAGCGCTTCGGCCTGGAAGACGGATTGCCGACGCTCGAGTTCAACCGCGATGCGCATGTCGATCGCCACGGCCGCGTCTGGGCAGCGAATGCTGGCGGTCTGGTGATGTTCGATTCGCGCTCGACGCTTCGCGTACCACAAGAATCGTCGCTGGCGCTCTCGGTGGGCTATGGCGGAACTGGCGTCGCCAATGGTGCGCAGTTACCCGCGCTGCACGACGAACTCGAATTCGCGCCGCGGCTGTTGTCCTTCCGCCACGAACACCGGATCCGCTATCGCTACCAGCTCCACGGCCTCGATACCGTGCCCGGCGACTGGGTGGTCGACGGCGACCGCCGCTACCCGCGACTGCCGGACGGCGCCTATCGTTTCCAGGTCGAGGCGATGGATGCAGCCGGCAAGGTGCACGGGCCGACCAGCTTCGACTTCACCGTCGCGGCGCCGTGGTGGCAACATCCGCTGACACTGCTGGCGGCCGCGCTGGCGCTGCTAACGGCCGGTGTGCTCGCCGGCCGGGTACGCGCTCGCGCGCTGGCGTCGCGCGCGGCCCACCTCGAAGCACTGGTTGCCGAGCGCACCCGCGAACTCGAACACGCTTCGAGCAGCGATCCGCTGACCAGCGCCTGGAATCGCCGGTATTTCTACACCCATGTTCGCGACTGGCTGCGCGCGAGCGAATCGACGGGCGGTCTGCTGTTGCTGTTGGTCGACATCGATCACTTCAAACGGATCAACGACCGCCACGGTCACGGCGCCGGCGACGCCGTTCTGGTTGAGGTGGCCGAGCGGCTGCGGCGTGCGGATGGCAGTGGCGCCGAGTTGATCCGCTGGGGCGGCGAGGAGTTCCTGCTGGTGCTGCGGCGGCGCGAGCACAGCGCCGATCAGGATCGGGTCGCCGCGGTACTGGCAGCGGTTGCGGCAACGCCGGTGGCTGTCGGCAGCGTCAGGCTCGATGTCCGCTGTTCGATCGGCTACACCCGCTGTCGTCCACCTGAAGGCATCAGCGGGCCGATCGACGCCGTCATCGGCCGCGCCGACGACGCGCTCTATCGCGCGAAGCAGCTCGGGCGCAATCGCGCCGAGGCGGCAGCAGCGCCGGCATGACCAACGGGCCATCGGTTTCCGCCGCGGACTCCGTATCATCCGGCGGTCGGCGCGGGCCCACCGCGCACCCAATTCCTCAAGGAGTACACCATGGTGGAGAAGCGCCCCGGTTTTCTGCGCCGGCTGTTTGGAGGCTTGTGGAACGGCCTCGATTTCACCCGACGACTGGTGGTGAATCTGGTCTTCCTGGTGCTGCTGGTGCTGGTGATTTCGACGCTGTTCGGCGGCGGTGAGACCAGGATCAAGGAGAAGACCACGCTGGTCCTCGATCCCAGGGGCGAAATCGTCGAGCAATATTCGGGCAGCCCCGCCGACGTGGCGCTGGCCAAGGCACTTGGCGATGAGGTCCCTCAGGTTCAGTTGCGCGACCTGCTCAAGGTGCTCGAAGAAGCGGCCAAAGACGACAACATCACCCAGGTGCTGCTCAAGCTCGATGGCTTCGGCGGCACCGGCGTCAGCACCTTGCGCGAAGTCGGTCGCGCCATCGACGAGTTCCAGAAGAGCGGCAAGAAGGTCATCGCCTGGAGCGAGTTCATGGATCAGGCCGGTTACTACCTCGCCGCCCATGCCGACGAGATCTACGTGCATCCGGAAGGCATGGTGCTGCTGGAAGGACTCGGCCGCTATCGCAACTACTACCGTTCCGCGCTGGAAAAGATCGGCGTGCAGATGCACGTGTTTCGCGTCGGCACCTACAAGAGCGCGGTGGAGCCCTACCTGCTGGACGGCCCGTCCGACGCCGCGCGCGAAGCCGACGCCTACTGGCTCAATGATCTGTGGACCGTGTTCCTCGATGACGTCGCCAAGGCGCGCAACCTGGAGGCAAACAACCTGAGGGCGATGATCGACGAACTGCCGCAGCGTGTCGCCGCGGTCGGTGGCGACCTGGCGCAACTGGCGATCGACGAGAAGATGGTCGACGGCGTCAAGACCATCGACGAGATCCGCACGATGTTGATTGCCAGCGGCGCCAAGGACGACGACAAGGAGACCTTCCGCCAGATCCGGCTCGACGACTATCGCAAGCGCTTCCCGGCACCGACTGCGATCGGCGATAGCGCGCAGATTGGCGTGATCGTCGCCCAGGGCGGCATCGAAGACGGCTCGCATCCGCAGGGTACGATCGGCGGCAACAGCACCTCGGAACTGGTGCGCCGGGCGCGCGAGGACAAGAACATCAAGGCGGTCGTGCTGCGTGTGGATTCGCCCGGCGGCAGCGGCTTCGCTTCCGAGCTGATCCGTCGCGAGCTGGAACTCACCCGCGCTGCCGGCAAGCCGGTCGTCATCTCGATGGGCGACATCGCCGCTTCCGGCGGTTACTGGATTTCGATGACTTCGGACGTCATCTACGCCGAGCCGACCACAATCACCGGTTCGATCGGCATCTTCGGCTTGTTCCCGGATGCCAGCAAGACCATGGACACGATCGGCCTGCATTCAGCCGGCACCACCACCACCTGGCTGGCTGGCGCACTGGATCCGCTACGCCCGCTGGATCCGCGCGTCGGCGAACTGCTGCAGTCGGTGATCAATGCCGGTTACCAGGATTTCATCGGCAAGGTGGCAACCAGCCGCGAGAAAACGCCGGATGAGATCGACGCGGTGGCGCAGGGTCGCGTGTGGAGCGGCAGCCAGGCGCTGGAACGCGGTCTGGTCGACAAGCTGGGCGGCCTCAAGGACGCCATCGCCGACGCCGCGGAACGCGCCAAGCTGGGCGAGGATTACCAGTTGGTCTACGTCGAAAAGGAACAGACCGGCTTCGAAAAGTTCATGACCAGCTTCACCTCGCGCGCCCATGCGATGCTTCGTGCCAGCATTTCCGATGCCCTGCTGCCGGGGTGGATGCAGCCGCAGTTGGCCGCCGAAATCAGCCACGACCTGTCGGTGCTCAAGGGTTGGGAAAAGCGTCCGATGGCGACTTACGCGTATTGCTTCTGCGAACTGCGCTGATTGTCGATTGCTGGTTGTTGGTTGTTGGTTGAAAGCTACGACGCACACGCAAAGGCCTGGAAATCCGGGCCTTTGCTTTTTCAACAACCAGGAAGTAAGTCATGTTGGCCCGCAGGGCTACGTGACAAAGGGCCGCCGTGTCACGTAACGCTTCGGGCAGCAAGACCTGCAAATGGGCCCAAGGTGTGTTCGGTGAGATTGACCTTGAGTCGCGATGTTTGACGCCCGCAAGCGCAATCGCCCGGCAAGAAGATCGCGGGATGAACCCGCTCCCACAAACAGCCGAAGCACAAAGGCCCGGGATTACCGGGCCTTTGCCTTTTCCAACAACCAGCAACCAACGACCAGCAACCAGCAACCAGCAACCAAAAACTCTTCTCAGGCCGCCTTGTCCTGCGCACCCGCCTGCAGCCAGCTCATGCGTGCGCGCAGGCGCTTGCCGACCGACTCGATCGGGTGCGCCAGGTCGCGCTCCAGCAGCGCCTTGTAGTTCGGGCAACCATTGGCGTTCTCGGCGATCCACTCGCGCGCGAAGGTCCCGTTGCGGATCTCTTCGAGGATCTCGCGCATGGCCTTGCGCGAGGCGCCGTTGATCACCCGCGGGCCACGCGTCAGATCGCCGTACTTGGCGGTGTCGGAGACAAACTGGTGCATGCGCGCCATGCCGCCTTCGTAGAGCAAATCGACGATCAGCTTGAGTTCGTGCAGCACTTCGAAGTAGGCCACTTCCGGCTGGTAGCCGGCCTGCACCAGGGTCTCGAAGCCGGCCTGCACCAGTTCCGTGGCGCCGCCGCAAAGCACCGCCTGCTCACCGAACAAGTCGGTTTCGGTTTCTTCGGCGAAGGTGGTCTCGAGCACGCCCGCATGCGCGGAGCCAACGCCCCAGGCCCATGCCAGCGCGCGCGCCTTGGCGGTGCCCGTGGCGTCCTGGTGCACCGCAATCAGGCTCGGCACACCGCGCCCCTCCTGGTACTGCCGGCGCACCAGCTTGCCCGGTGCCTTCGGCGCGACCAGCGCGACGTCGACATCCTTGGGCGGAACGATTGTGCCGTAGTGGATGTTGAAACCGTGCGCGAACATCAGCAGCGTGCCGGCCTTGAGGTTCGGCGCGACCCACGCCTCGTAGGCCTTCGGCTGCTCGGTATCCGGCAACAGCATCGAGATCACGTTGGCGTCCTTCAGCGCCACCGACGGCTCTTTCGGCTTGAAGCCGTCGGCCTCGGCCTGCGCCCAGGTCTTGCCGCCCGGACGCAGCGCGATGGTCACGTCGAATCCGGAATCCTTCAAATTCATCGCCTGCGCGCGGCCCTGGCTGCCATAGCCGAGGATCACGATCCGCTGGCCCTTCAGGGCTTCCGGTTGCACATCTTGGTCGGAGTAGAGTTTGGTCATGGGGTCGGGCCTCGGGGCAGTGGTGGTGGTATGGGGCAAGTGGCTTGGAAAAAGGAAAAGGGAAAAAGGAAAAGGGAAAAAGGAAAAAGGAAAAAGGAAGAGCGGCTCTGGGCTGGATTGTGGGATAGCGGCGGTGCGTCAGTGCAAAGAGCGCATTCGTATTCATCGATCTTCGATCTCGCGACGGGTTGCTTTTCGCCCTTCCCTCTTCCTTTTTCCCTTTTCCTTTTTCCCCTTTCGGGCCGCGCGAAGGCGCCCGCGGAATGCACAGCAAGACTAGACCGCGCCCCGATGCGTCGGCGCCCCTTCGGACGCCGAACCCACCAGCAACGCGTACTTGGCAAACACGCCGGAGGTTTCGGCCGGCGGCTTCGGGGTGTAGCTCTTGCGGCGCTCGTCCAGCGGCGCCTCGACATCCAGCGAGCGAGTGTCGACATCCAGCGTGATGATGTCGCCGTCGGCGATCAGCGCGATCGGGCCGCCCTTCGCGGCTTCCGGCGCAACGTGGCCGACCATGAAGCCGTGGGTGGCGCCGCTGAAACGACCATCGGTGATCAGGGCGACCGAATCGCCGAGCCCCATGCCCATCAGTGCTGCCGTAACCGCAAGCATTTCCGGCATGCCGGGGCCTCCGGCGGGGCCCACGTGGCGGATGACGATGACGTCTCCGGCATTGATGCGGCCCTCGCGCACCGCCAGGAAAGCGTCCGGCTCGCCATCGAACACGCGCGCCGGACCGACGTGGCGGCGGCGATCGTGGCCGACCAGCTTGACCACGCAACCCTCCGGGGCGAGCGAGCCGCGCAGGATCGCGATGCCGCCCTCGACCTTGATCGGCTGTTCCCAGGTCCGCAGTACCTTCTGTCCCTCGCGTTCGACCGCGGCATCGGCCTCGGCAAACATGCGCTCGCCGCTGACGGTGTCGCCATCGTGCAAGCGTCCCTGCTGTTTCAGGCGCTGGGCGACCAGGCGCAAGCCGCCGGCCAGCGTCATGTCCGGCGCGTTGTACTTGCCACCCGGGCTGAGGTCGCCCAGCACCGGCGTGATCCGACTCAGATCGTCGAAATCCTGCAGGGCCAGCGGTACGCCAACCTCGCGCGCGATCGCCAGCAGGTGCAGCACGGCGTTGGTGGAACCGCCAGTGACCATCACCGCGGCAATTGCGTTCTCGAATGCCTCGCGCGTCAGGATCTGACGCGGCTTCAAATTCTTGCGCAGCAGGTCCATGACCGCCCTGCCCGCTGCGCGCGCTGCATCCGGCTTGCCCGGATGCAGCGCAGGCAGATCGGTCCCGTCCATGCTGGCGATGCCGAGGAAGGCCAGCGCCGTGGCCATGGTGTTGGCGGTGAACTGACCGCCGCAGGCGCCGGCACCGGGGCAGGCCTTGCCTTCCAGTTCGCGTAGTTCCGCATGGCTCATCTTGCCAGCAGCGCACTTGCCGACTGCCTCGAACATGTCGAGGATGGTGACGTCGCGCCCGTGGTGCTGGCCCGGCATGATGGAACCGCCGTACAACGCAAGGCCCGGCAAATTGAGGCGCCCGAGTGCCATCGCTGCGGCGGGAATGGTCTTGTCGCATCCGGTCAACACGACGACGCCGTCGAAGGAATGGCCGCGCACGAAGAGTTCGATGGTGTCGGCGATCCAGTCGCGCGAGACCAGCGAGGCGCGCATGCCCGAAGTACCCATGCTGATGCCGTCGGAGACGACAATGGTGTTGCCTTCGATCGGCGTGCCGCCGGCGGCGCGCACGCCCTCCTTGACCGCGGCGGCGAGGTCGCGCAGGTGCATGTTGCACGGAGTCACGTCGCTGAAGGTGCTGACTACCGCGATCAGGGGCTTGTCGAGGTCCGCCGACGTCAGGCCGGTTGCACGCAGCATCGCGCGCGCCGGTGCGTGATCGGGGAAAGCCTTGATCTGATCGCTTTGCATGGAACCTCCAGTTGGGAGGCTCTGCATCGGTCCGGGGCGCATTACCCGGCGCCCCGGGTACTTCTCCGAGTGCAGGGCCTTGGTCTCTACGTACGGCTAGGCGGCCTGCACTTGGCGCTCAAGGGATACGACGACGACGAGCGAGCGAACCGCGTTGCGGCTTGGGTTCAGCTTCGTCGAGGAACGGTCGTTGTGCATGGCAGCAAAGGTACAGGTGCGGGTCCGGGGGTTGTCAAGCATTTCAGTAGAGCAGTCCTACCAATGTAGGGCACGCAAGGACAAGAGGGCACAAGAGGGCACGCTCGTTTGCTCTCGTGGGTCCAGAGTTGTCTGGACGATTCTGGAATTCTTGTGCCAGAGAGCGTCCAGACCAGTCTGAACCCACCCGGAGCAACGCCGCGCCCCTGCCCCGCTCTTCGCAACTGTGGCCGAAGTACTCCTCACCGCCGAACATGAAACCCCTGGTCGGCGATGAAGGCGTCGACATCGGCGACGCCAACGCGATTGAAGTCGCCGGGAATCGAGTGCTTCAGGCAGGCCGCTCCGAGGCCGAAGTGCAGCGCCCGTGCCGGGTCCAGGCGACTGATCAATCCGTGCAATACGCCGGCGGCGAAAGCGTCGCCGGTGCCGATGCGATCGACAATCGGCATCACGTCGTACTCGGGCGTCGAATGGACCAAACCTGAGCGTTCGACCAGCAACGCGCTCAGCACATGGTGATCCACGCTGCGCTGAGCGCGTTGCGTGGTCGCCATCATCTGCAGGCGCGGGAAAGCGGCGAAGGCGCGGCTGGCGGCGGCGACGATGCGCTCGACGGCGGTCCCGTGGCTCTCCCCGTCGCCGAGGATCACGCCGATGTCGCGATCGCTGGCGAACAGCAGCTCACAATGCGCGAGCAGCGCGCGCAAGCGCTGCGCCGGCCGACCATCCCAGGCCTGCCACAGCTTGCTGCGGTAGTTGCCGTCGAAGGAGACGCGCACGCCGAGCCGAGTCGCCGCCTCGGCGGCCTCCTGGGTCGCCCGGGCGACAGTGGCACCGAGGGCCGGACTGACGCCAGACAGGTGCAGCCATTGCGCGCCCTCCAGCAGGCGATCCCAGTCGTAGTTCTCTGGGGCCGCCAGCGCGAACGCCGAACCGGCGCGGTCGTACAGCACCTCGCTGGGTCGATGGATGGCGCCGTTGATCAGGTAATACAGCCCCATGCGCCCGGCACCGTTTGCGACGCCGCGCGCATCCACGCCGTGCCGCCGCAGTTCACCAACTGCCGCTTCTCCCAGGGGCCCGTGCGGTAGCGTGCTCACCATCGCGGCTGCATGGCCGAACTGCGCGAGTGACACTGCCACGTTGGCTTCGGCGCCACCGAAATGCACTTCGAACTGCGGCGACTGCAACAGCAACTGGCGCCCCGGCGCACCAAGGCGCAGCAGCAGTTCTCCGAAGCAGACAATGCGCGTGCTCATGGATTCGATTCCTTTTTCGCGAATGCAAAGATGCACCCACTTCACATTCCAAGAATGCTCTGTTACGCTTTTGACCACCGGTGTCATCATACCATCGTCGAATTGCTACCGGTGTCATTCCACAGCTCACGGCAGCGCCCGATTCGGGCCTGCAAGGACGGGAGGGTTCTGAGCATGATTAGCTTCAATCGCGGGCCACAGGGTCCGCAGCGTGCCGTTCTGGCAGGCGCGATCGCCTTGGTGCTGCAGGGCCTGCCGCTGTGGGTTCACGCGCAGGATGGGCAAGCGGCGACAAGCTCACGGGAATCGACGGAAGCTGACAGCAAGGCTGCCGTGGAACTCGACAGCGTCGAAGTCGTCAGCTACCGCCAGAGCCTGCAGAAGGCCATCGACATCAAGCGCGACAGTACCGGTCAGGTCGACGCCATCGTCGCCGAGGACATCGGCAAGTTTCCGGACCTGAACCTGGCCGAGTCGCTGCAGCGCATTCCCGGCGTGGCGATCACTCGCGACGCCGGCGAAGGCCGCAACGTCTCCGTACGTGGCCTGGGGCCCGACTTCGCCCGCGTACGCATCAACGGCATGGAAGCGCTGACCACCACCGGCGGCACCGACAGTTCGGGCGGCGCCAATCGCGGCCGCGGTTTCGACTTCAACGTATTCGCGTCGGAACTGTTCAACAGCATCACCGTGCGCAAGACCTCGTCGGCCGACCTCGAAGAAGGTTCGCTCGGCGCCACCATCGATCTGCAGGCGGCGCGGCCGTTCGACTACGACGGCTTCACCTTCGCCACCTCCGCGCAAGCCGGCTACAACGATCTGTCGGAAAGCACCGACCCGCGCGCGGCGATGCTGATCAGTAACACCTGGGCCGACGGCACCTTCGGCGCCCTGATGTCACTGGCCTACAGCGATCGCAACATCATCGAGGAAGGCCACAGCACGGTGCGCTGGGATCGCGGCACCAGCAGCGGCGGTTTTGCGCCCTCGTCGCCGTACACGCCGGCGCTCGCCAGCACCACCTTCCACCCGCGCATTCCGCGTTACGGCGTGCTCGAGCACGATCAGGAACGGCTCGGCGTCACCGGTTCGCTGCAGTTCCAGCCCTCCGAATCGACCTTGTTCAATTTCGACGTGATGTACGCCGATTTCGACGCCACGCGCACCGAGGACTTCCTCGAGGCGATCTCGTTCAGTCGCACCGGCGCGAACGGCAAGCCGGCGACCATCGTGCGCGACGGCTTCGTCAACGATCGCGGCAATCTGGTCTACGGCGTGTTCGACAACGTCGACGTGCGCTCGGAATCGCGCTACGACGAACTGAATACCGAGTTCACCCAGTTCACGCTGAGCGGCGAGCACGAAGTCAACGATCGCTTCCGCCTCGATGGCAAGATCGGCACCGCCGAATCCAGATTCGAGAACCCGATCCAGACCACCATCACGCTGGACCGCGTCGATGCCGATGGCGTGGTCTGGGACTACCGCAACAACTCGCGCCTGCCGCTGCTCAACTACGGCTTCGACGTCACCGATCCGGCCAACTGGACCTTCGCCAACGGCTTGTCGGAAATCCGCCTGCGCCCGCAAGCGGCCGACAACACCTTCTCGACCGGCGAGTTGAACTTCGCGTTCGACATCAACGACGTCATGACGCTACGCGGCGGATTGCTGTGGAAGGAATACGAGTTCGATTCGTCGGAGTCGCGGCGTGCCTCGGAAACCGTGGTCCCCAACCTGCCAGCCGGCACCACGCTGGCGGAACTCAGCAACATCCTGCGCCTGCGCGATCTGAACACGCCCAATGGCACCCAGGTGCAGTGGATTGCACCGGACGTCAATGCCTTCAATCGTCTGTTCGACATCTACAGCAACAGCGGCATCTTCACCTTGTCTTCGAGCGTGGCCAGCGCGCGCGGCAACAACCGCAGCGTCACCGAAGAGGACATGGGCTACTGGATGCAGCTCGACTGGGACACGATGTGGGGCGATATTCCGGTACGTGGCAACATCGGCGGGCGCTACGTCGAGACCGATCAGTCGTCGACCGGCTTTGCGGTCGCCAACAACGTGCCGGTCAAGCTGACCGTCGATCGCGATTACGACGACTTTCTGCCGTCGCTGAACCTGGTTGCGGAAGTTCACCCGGACGTGCTGATCCGCTTCGGCGCCGCCAAGGTGATGGCGCGTCCGGGCCTCGGCAATCTGACGCCGGGCGTGACCGTCAGCGTCAGCGGCGGCAATCGCACGGTGACCGGCGGCGATCCGCTGCTCGATCCATTCCGCGCCACGACCGCCGACCTGTCCTTCGAGTGGTACTACGACACCGAAGCGCTGCTGTCGCTGGCGCTGTTCTACAAGGACATCGACAGCTTCGTGCAGACCTCTCGCGAGACCCGTCCCTACAACACCTCCGGCCTGCCGCCCAGTCTGCTGGCCGGCACCGGCGCCACACCCGAAGACGACTTCACCTTCAACATCCCCGTGAACACGCCAGGTGGCGATCTGACCGGCGCGGAGATCAGCTGGCAGCAGACCTTCACCTCGCTGCCGGCGCCATGGAACAACTTCGGCACCATCCTCAACTACACCTACGTCGATTCGACCATCCAGTACGTCACCTCGACCGGCGCGCCCTCGCTGGAAACCGATCTGGTCGGGCTGTCGAAGAACTCCTGGAACGCCACGCTGTACTACGAAGGCGATCGCTTCGGCGCGCGTGTTTCGGTGGCAAGTCGCGATGACTACCTGACCACTGTTCCCGGCCGCAACGGCGCCGACGTCGAGGGCACCATCGGCACCACGACGATCGATGCCTCGGCGAGCTACAAGATCAACGACCAGTGGGAAATCAGCTTCGAGGCGCTCAACCTGACCGACGAATTCAACGACCAGTGGGTCGATTCGATCGGCAACCGTGCCTCCGTGTACCACCACACCGGCCGCCAGTACATGCTGGGCGTGCGGTTCAAGTACTGACGACGCGGCAGCAAGACCAGCTCTTGCAGATTCCTGCGAGTTCACGCAGGAACTGCAGGAGTCCCGGTCGCCCTTGTCGGTGCGCTTGTTCGCGCATCAAACTGTGGGCGACCATGCGGACTGCCTTTTTTGTCCGCAAAGGAGGCAAAGAACGTAAAGAGAGCCAACTATGGAACCTCTGATCAAGTCGTCATTGCGAGGAGCGAAGCGACGCGGCAATCCAGAAATACTCTGAAAATCAAATACCTGGATTGCTTCGCTGCGCTCGCAATGACGAGTAGCGGGACTTGGTCAGAGGGTCCCTATCATGGTGTTGATGTTCTGCTGGCTTTGCTGTCCTTTGCGTTCTTCGCCGAAAAATATTTCCTCTAGATACTTGCGTTATGTTGGGCGAGAGAGTCCCGGTCGCCCCCGACGGGTGCGCTTATTCGCGCAACGAATCTGCGGAGCGGGTTTATCCCGCGATGGTCCTCGCGGAGTGAATCCGCTCCCACATGAAAATCAAAACCTCACGGCATGTTCGGTGCGAGTCACGGTCGCCCTTGTCGGTGCGCCAATTCGCGCAAAGAACACACGGAAGTAGGTCACGTTGCCTGCGCAGCAGGCTACGTGACGCTGTCCATTGTCACGTAGCCCGCTGCGCAGGCAACGTGACCTACAAATAAATGCTCTCCAATCAAACGTTTAGAGGATGTTCTGTGAGAGTCACGGTCGCCCCTGTCAGCGCGCTTATTCGCGCATCAAACTGCGGGCGACCATGCGGACTGCCTTTTTTGTCCGCAAAGGACGCAAAGAACGCAAAGAGAGCCAAACATCAAGGTGTTGATGTTCTGCTGGCTTTGCTGTCCTTTGCGTTCTTTGCGTCCTTTGCGTCCTTTGCGGAAAAGGATTTTCTTTCAGAGACTTGCATTACATTCAGTGCGAGCGATCTGGGTCGCGACCCTCATTTCGGCGGTGGCCGCTTCGGCAATTCCTTCTTCGGCTCCATCGTCGCCAGGTCCCAATCGGCCTCCACGAAGGCCTGGCGGGTTTCCGCGTACACCGGATAGCCACCGACCTCGCTCTCGCTGTCGATGATCGCGCCGCGGCCCTCGATGACGTCGGCAACGATGCGACGATCGACGTCGTCGCGATCCCAGGGTCGCGCGCCGGCGTTGGCGATCACCCAGTCCTGGACTTCCACGCTGGGCAGCACACTGACGCCGAATGCCAGCGGCGGCGACGGCGCCTCGATGATCTGCGCCGGGGACGTGGTGTAACGACCCGTGGCCGGCAACGGCCGGCCGATGCGGTCGACGGCAAGGTTGTCGCTGGCGTACAGGTGCAGATCCGCCGATCCGCCGATCATCAGCAGTGGCACGTCGTCGGGCGTCGACGGCCCGGCACGCATGACGTTGCCGACCAGGGTCATTTCCGCCGGCAGGTAGTCGTGTCCGACCCACTCCTCGGGAATCAGGTTGTAGTGCACCGCGCGCGGGCCCGGGTTGTAGATCAGGTTGTTGATGATCTGCCCGCGCACATCGCCCTTGAACATCGGGCTGCGCTCGTAGTTGTGCGCATACAAATTGCCAACGATCAGAATCTCTCCGACATGGTCGTGGATCAGGCTGCCCTTGCTGTGTTCGCCCTTGCCGTGGGTGGAATGGGCCAGACCTTCGGCGATCAGGTTGTGACTGAAGGTGATCCGATGTGAAGTCGCCTTGCGGAAGTCATCGAGTGTCTTGCCGCCGTCGACGAAACGTGGCCCGGAAGCCGACAGGTTTTCGTCGGTGGCCCAGGTCAACGAGCAATGGTCGACAATGACGTCGCGGGCTCCGACCGTCGAGATTGCATCGAAATCGACGCCACTGCGTTTGCCGGCACCGGCTTCGCCAGGGCGCACGCGGATATGCCGGATCACCACATCGTGGGTGGCGACATCGATGCCGCCGCGGATCAACGTGATGCCCGGGTACGGCGCTGTTTGTCCAGCGATAGACAGGAAAGGCTCGGTGATGCGCACGGTTTGCCGCCCGAGATCGATGACGCCGCCGACCTCGAAAACGATGATGCGCGGGCCCGGTTGTGCCAGCGCCTCGGCCAGCGACCCCGGCCCGTCGCTGGCCAGCGTGGTGACCCTGAGCAACTTGCCGCCGCGCCCGCCCGGCGTATGCGCGGCCCAGCCGAGCGCCCCGGGAAACGCCAGTTCCGCAGCCCCGGCAGCACCGGTGGCGGCACTCGCGGCAAGCAGACAAGCCAGCGCGGCAGACCACATCCCGGGCAATTCACGTCGGGATCGCCGGTTGCGGGCATCGCTGCCAGACGTTGGCGTCGCACTCGCCGCCACCGTTCGCGACCCTTGTCTCACGCACATATCATGCCTCCATGATTGAAAATGACACCGGTTTCCTATATACATCATTCGCCGAATGATCGCCGCATCGAAGCCACGACGACCGAGGAAACCGCTCACTTGAACCCGGCCCCCGCTGCTGCCGCCAGCATGCCTCCGAGCGAGATTGCGCGCCGCTTCGTCTGCGCTCGATTGAACGCCCGTGCGCTTGCCGAGTATCCGGGTCCGTTGCCGGCCAGTCTCGACGAAGCTTACGCGCGCCAGGACGCTGCGATCGAACTGTGGCCGGATCGTGTGGTCGGCTGGAAGGTCGGCAAGATTCCCCCGGGGTGGACCGATATCGTTGGCGAAGATCGTCTGGTCGGACCGATCTTTGCGGCCCATGTGCAGACGCAGGCTGCCGGCGAGTCGCTGGGCATCGCGGTCATCGACGGAGGTTTCGCCGCCGTCGAAGCGGAGTACATTTTCGTTCTCGGACGCTCTACCCCACGCGACAAGGTCGACTGGACCCCCGAAGAGGCCGCTGATTGCGTCGGTGAACTGCGCATCGGCATCGAGTTCGCGGGTAGTCCGCTGGCGACCATCAACCATCTGGGACCCGCCGTCGTGGTATCGGACTTCGGCAACAACGCCGGGCTGCTGCTCGGCCCGGTGATTGCGGACTGGCGCTCGCAGGCGCTGGAATCTTTGCGCTGCGAGACTTTCGTGGGCGGACGCCTGGTCGGACGCGGTGGCGCCGCGTCGATCAGCGGGGGTCCACTGACCGCGCTCGCTTTTGCGCTGAACCGCTGCGCAAGGCGTGGGCGAGCGTTGGTCGTCGGTGACGTTGTTTCCACCGGCGCCAGCACCGGCATTCACGACATCCGCATCGGCGAGCAGGCGCGCGTGGAGTTCGCCGGCGGCGTGGTCCTGCACTGTATCGCCGAACGCGCACTGCCGCGCGGCGTGCTGCCGCGGGATGGGCAACCGTGTTGACGCGCCGCCAATGGATTGCGGGCACGGCTGCCGCCGGCCTCGGCGCACTTGCCGGGAAACGCGCTCACGCCAGCAGCAGGATCACCTGGGATGCGGCCGACGTGCATGTCGATGGTTATCCCACGGTCGCCGCGGTGCGCTGGATTGGCGAGACGCTTGAGGCGGAAACCGCCGGACGCATCCGTCTGCGCCAGTTCCACTCCGGCCAGCTTGGGCGGGAAGCCGACACCATGACACTGGTACGCCACGGTGCATTGGCGCTCACCCGAGTCACCGTGGCCTCGGTCAACAACGCCTTTCCGGCCACGCGCATCCTGTCCTTGCCCTATGTATTCGACGATGTTGCCCACTTGCGCCGCTGTCTTGACGGCGCCGCCGGCCAGCAGATCCTCGACACCTTCAGCGCGCGCGGCCTGATCGCGTTGTGTTTCTACGATGGCGGCGTACGCAGCGTCTACAACACGCGCCGCGCGGTGGTCACGCCCGGTGACCTCAAGGGCCTCAAGCTGCGCGTGCCGCCATCAGACATCTTCATGACGCTGATGCGCGCCTATGGGGTCAACGCCACGCCTTTGCCTTACGGCGAGGTCTATTCCGCGCTGCAGACGCACCTGATCGATGGCGCCGAGAACAACTGGCCGAGTTTCCACGCCAGCCGTCAGTTCGAGGTCGCGCAGTACTGGTCGCAGGCCGAACACTCGATGGTGCCGGAAGTCCTGCTACTGTCCGCGCAGCTCTGGGACGCACTCGGCGCGGACGATCGCGCGTTGGTGCGCGATGTGGCGCGGCGCTCGGTGCCGAAAATGCGCGAGTGGTGGGATGCGCGCGTCGCTCAAGCGCGCAGCGCCGCGATCGGCGGCGGAGTCAACGTCAATGAGGTCGACCATGCCGCATTCCGTAGCGCGGCGGAACCGGTGCTCAAGCATTACCTCGAAGACCCGCAACTGAATGATCTCTATCGGCAATTCCGCGCCGAATCGGGGGCCGCATGAACGCGGCACTGGATCGTCTGGCACGTGGCGCGCTGGTCCTGGCCGGCCTGTCGTTGCTGCTGATCGCGCTGGTCCAGGCCTGGCAGGTTTACGCACGCTACGTGCTCAATGATTCCCCTGGCTGGACCGAGCCGGTGGCATTGCTGCTGATGAACACGGCGATGATGTTGGGTGCCGCGGTCGGCGTGCGCCGCGATCAGCATTTCAGCTTCACGCTGTTGCTCGACGCCGCCAGTCCTGCCCGCCAGCGCTTGCTCAAGCTGCTGTCCGCCGGGGTCATCGGCGGCATCGGCGGCGCCCTGGCCTGGGGCGGCGCTGTGCTGATGGTCGACGACTGGCAGGTGGCCATGGCGGGCGCGCCGATTCCGGAGGGCCTGCGTTATCTGCCGCTATGCCTGGGCGGCGCGCTGATCGCGCTGTTCGCATTGGAGCGGCTGGTCGGCAGCCTGCGCCCGCCGCTCGACGCTGGCGCAGACAAGGTCCAGCCCAGCCTGAACCCGGCACAGCCGAAGGAGCATTGACCGGTGGCCATCGCCATTCTTTTCGGTGTGTTCGCGCTGCTCTTGATCCTCGGCGTTCCGGTCGCGTTTGCGCTGGCCGCAGCCGCCTTCGCAACCTGCGGATACCTCGGTTTGCCGGCGCTGGTGACCGTCATCGAACTGGCCTCTGGGGCGAACGCGAGCACACTGATTGCCATTCCGCTGTTCATCCTGACTGGCGAGATCATGCTGCGCGGCGGCTTGTCGGACCGCATCATTGCCTTCGCCGGCAGTCTGGTCGGTCATCTGCGCGGCGGTCTGGGCCAGGTGAATGTGGTCGCTTCGCTGTTGTTCGGCGGTGTCTCCGGATCGGCCATCGCCGATGTGTCGGCGATCGGCGGGACCATGATCCCGCAGATGAAACAGCGGGGGTTCGATGCCGATTTTGCGGTCAATGTCGCCATCACCGCGTCGCTGGTCGCGCTGCTGGTGCCGCCCTCGCACAACCTGATCCTGTACTCGGCTGCGGCCGGCGGCGGTGTCTCGATTGCCGACTTGTTCGCCGCCGGGATCGTGCCGGCGTTGATGCTGATGGTCGCGGTGATGGGCACCACCTGGTTGATCGCGCGCAAGCGGGGTTACCTCGCCGAGACGTTCCCGGGATTCCGTCCCGCACTGCGTCGCGGCGTCGCGGCGGTGCCAGGATTGCTGCTGATCGGCATCATTCTCGGCGGCATTCGCGCCGGCATCTTCACCGCGGTGGAAAGCGCCGCAATCGCGGTGATTTACGCCCTCGGCATCGCCCTGCTGGTGTATCGACAGTTGCGCTGGAATGCGTTCGCTGAACTGCTCACCGGGGCCGTGCGCACCACCGGCGCGATCCTGTTCGTGATCGCCGCTGCGGCGGCATTCGGCTGGCTGTTGGCATATCTGCAAGTGCCCGCCACTGCCGTGGCCACGTTGAAGGCGATCGCCGACAGCCCGACCGCCGTGCTGCTGCTGATGGTCGTCGTGCTGCTGGTGCTCGGCACCTTCATGGACATGGCACCGCTGATCATCATCTGCACACCGATCTTTCTTCCGGTGGCCAAGGCCTACGGCATTTCGCCGGTGCACTTCGGCATCGTCCTGATTCTGACGGCCGGCATCGGACTCATCACTCCCCCGGTGGGTTCGGTGCTGTTCGTCGGCGCCGGCATCGGGCAAATCAAGGTCGGCGAGGCGCTGCGCAGCATCTGGCCGTTCTACCTGGCGGCAATCGCGGTGCTGCTGCTGGTGACGCTGGTGCCCTCGTTGTCGCTGTGGCTGCCGGCGGCATTGCGCTGATTTCGATGTGGGAGCGACCTTGCGTCGCGAGCTGTGGCACTCAAGATCTCGCGACACAAGATCGCCCTCACCGAACAAACCGTAACCAACTGACAGGAAGAGCCTTTTCCGCAAAGGACGCAAAGAACGCAAAGGAAAGCGAAACCAGCGGAACATCAATCCCGTGGTTCTTGGCACTCTTTGCGTCCTTTGCGCCCTTTGCGGAAAAAATGCAGCCCGCATGGTTGCCCAAGATCGATGCGCGAATGAGAGCCCCGACACGGACGACCGGGGCTCCCACAGGCACTGCTGCCCTGACAGGCGCGTAGGGACCGGGTAGCCGGCAAGTCCAGCGCGCTACAATTCCGGGCACGACGAGCCAAGCCACGCGATGACTTCCGAACCCGCCTCCCGCAAGAGCAAATCCACCCACAAGGACGCGCCCGTGCCGTCGACGGCGGAGGCCATCGGCAAGACCACGATCAACGACATCGCGCGACTTGCCGGCGTATCGAAGAAGACCGTCTCGCGCGTGCTCAACAACTCGCCCCTGGTGCGCGATGACACCCGCGAGCGCGTACGCGCTCTGATGCAACAACGTGGCTACGAGCCCGATCCGCAGGCGCGCGGCCTGGCTTTCCGGCGGTCGTTCCTGATCGGCCTGGTGTTCGACAATCCGACCGCGCAGTACATCGTCAACATGCAGTACGGCG
>CALEZI010000035.1 GCA_937928755.1 uncultured Rhodanobacteraceae bacterium
GCCCCGTGCCCCACGCCCCATGCCCCGTACATCGGCCTGTTCATTCCGTCCGTCCTGTTGCAACATTGGCGTTCTGTTCGCTGGCTGATGTGCGCCCATGCCCGAAATTCTGGTCGTTGAACGCTCGGCCACGCTTTGCAATCTGCTGGAGCGCACGCTCGAATCGGCTGGGGTAGGCATCGCCAAACACTTCGAACGCTTCGGCGACGCGGTGGAGGAGATGCGCGAGCGCGTGGTGGCCTCACGCCTGCCAGCGCTGCTGGTGATCGGCGTGCCGGAACGCGAGCCTGCCGAATGTCAGGCGCTGCTCAAGATCGTGCGCGAGCTCTCCGGTGCCAGCCTGCCGCTGCTGATCCTGAGTCACGCGCCGTTGCCGCGACTGGACGCCTGGCTGGCGCGGCGCGGCTCGTCGATGCGCTTGCTGTGGTCGCAGTTCTGGCAGGTGCCTGGTGCGATCAGTGAGTTGACGCCGGATCTGCTGTTCAGCACGCCGCCGGAGCGGGTGACGCAAAGCAGTCCGATGCGCCTGCTGCTGGTCGACGACTCGGTCAGCGTGCGTCGCACCTACCACCAGTTGCTGACCCAGCAGGGTCTGGCCGTCGACCTCGCCGAAAGCATCGCCGACGGGTTCGCGCGCGCGCGCGCCGGACGCTACGACCTGATCGTGGTCGACTATTACCTGCCCGATGGTACCGGCGACCAGCTGGTGCGCAAACTACGCGCCGATCCGGCGACCGAGGGTGCGGTGATCGCGCTGATCACCGCCACCTACAGCGAAGACGTGATCCAGAAGGTGCTCGACGCCGGTGCGGTCGAGTGCCTGTTCAAGAATGAGGTGATCTCGCTGACGCTGGCGCGCATCAAGGCGCTGGCGCGCTCGGTGCAGGATCGTCGTCGCATCGAAACCGAACGCCGCCAGCTGGATGGCATCCTGCGCTCGGTGGGCGACGGCGTGTACGGTCTCGACGAGGCCGGTGTGGTCACTTTTGCCAATCCGACCGCTTGTCGACTGCTGGGTTGTTCGGAAGCGGCCGATCTGGTCGGCAAGGACGGCGGGCAATTGCGCTTGAAGTTCGAGCGCGACGATGTCGCCGGGCGCCTGGAAACCTATTTCAACACCGCCGACAAGCGCATGTTGCCGGTTGAATGCAGCATGGTGCCGATGCTGGTCGACGGCGAGGTCGAGGGCTCGGTGGTGGTGTTTCGCGATATCTCCGAGCGCAAGAGTGTCGAACGCGTGCGTTGGGAGCTGGATCACGACAAGCTGACCGGCCTGTCCAACCGGCGCCACTTCCTGGCCACGCTCAGCGAGGCCGTGGAGCGACGCCGCGAGGGAGGCTACAGCGCGGTGCTGTTTGTCGACATCGATCGCTTCACCCAGGTGCTGGAGAACGCCGGCGAACTGGCCGGACAGCAGTTGCTGGTCGACATCGGCCAACGGCTGAACGCGCGCCTGCGCGGCTGCGATGCCTTGGCCCGCCTGGAACACGACCAGTTCGGTCTGCGCCTCGAGGATGTGCAACTGGAGCACCTGTACACGCTGGCCGACAGCCTGCGCGAGATGCTGCGCGAGGCGCGCTACACGGATCACGCCGGGCGCGTGCTGCCGATCACCGTATCGGTCGGCGTCGCCATCGTCAGCAAGGATTCTCCCTCGGCCGAATACGTGCTGGAGAACGCGCGCCAGGCGTGCGCCCAGGCCAAGCGTCGCGGCCAGAACCAGACGCAGATCTTCGTCGTCGAGAGCGACTCGCGCATCGCCAAGGAACTCGAGGCCGGCTGGGCGCAGCGCATCCGCGAGGCCATGAGCGAGGACCGCATTGTGCTGCTTGGTCATCCGATCCTGCCGATTACCGGCCTGGTCGAGAAGGGTGGCGTGTGGCAGTCGCGCAGCGAGCACGTCGAGCGCGTTTACGAAGTGCTGATGCGCATGGTCAATCGCGATGGCCAATGGGTCAGTCCGAGCGTTTTCGTGCCGCTCGCCGAACGCGCCAACCTGATGCCCAAGATCGATCTGTGGGTGGTGGCGCGCACGGTGCGTATCGCCACCCGCGTGCCGGACGACCTCGCCGTGTCGTTCGCCATCAATCTGTCGAATCAGACCTTGCAGGATGCCGAGGCGCTGGTCCACATCGAAAACACCTTCGCCAGCCACCGAATTCGTCCGCAGCGATTCATTTTCGAGATCTCCGAAACGGGCGAGATCTACCAACTGCATGCGGCGCGGCGATTCATCACTCAGCTCAAGCGCATTGGTTGCCGCTTCGCGCTGGACGACTTCGGTGCCGGCAACAATTCGTTGTCGCACCTGAAATATCTGCCGGTCGATCTGGTCAAGGTCAGCGGCGAGTTCGTCGCCGAAAAGCAGGGTAGCGAGGTCGACCGCGCGATGGCGATGTCGTTGACGCAGATGGCGCACACGCTGAAGCTCAAGGTGATCGCCGAGCGCGTCGATTCCCCCAAGGCGCTGACCTGGCTGCGCGCCGCCAAGGTCGACTACGTCCAGGGCCATTTGTTCGGCGAACCGACCCGGCTCGACGAGATTGATTTCGAGGCGGTGCAGGAGGCGTAGCAGTGCCTCGTCGGCGACCGGGCGCGGAGTTCTTGTCGCCCCTGTCGGTGCGCTACTTCGCGTATCGAAGCTTTGGGAGTCCCTGCACCGCTTCGGTGCGCACCTTCGCGCATCAAACTGTCAGCGACCTCGGAGTGTGTTTTCTGTCCGCAAAGAACGCAAAGAGAGCAGGAAGCGGTCGTAGTGCAGAGGTCAGATTTTCCCTTGCCGAATCACTGGCTGGTTTGTTCTCTTCTTTGCGTCCTTTGCGTCCTTTGCGTCCTTTGCGGATAAATGGCCTTCTTTCAGTCACTTGCAATATGTTTGGAGAGAGAGCGGGTTTGTCCCGGACCGCTCTCGCGGAATGAATCCGCTCCCACAAGTCGCTCCTACGACAACCGATCGAGAAAGCGCGAAATCACCGGCGCGAAGCGCGGAATGTCTACGAGGAAGGCGTCGTGGCCCTGGATCGAGGGCAGCGACTGGAAGTCGACCAGCGCCCCGGCGTCGCCGAATGCCTCGGCCAGTTCTTCCTGCTGCTCGATCGGGAACAGGATGTCGGTGGCGACGCCGATCACCAGCGCGTGCTCGACCGCCATCTGCCTGCAGGCCGCCTCGATGCTGTCGCCGTAGTCGGCGAGGTCGAACCAGTCCATCGCCCGCGACAGGTGCAGGTAGCTCAGCGGATCGAAACCGCCGGCCCAGCGACGAGCGTGCGAGTCGAGATAGGACTCGATCTGGAATTCACTGGCGAATGGATCTTCGTGGCGCTCCGGCAGGCGCTCGCGACCGAAGCGCTCGCGCCATTCCTGCGCCGAGCGGTAGGTGGCGACGCCGAGCTTGCGCGCCAGTCCCATGCCGGTCGCGACGTCGATCGCGTGCGCGTAGTTGCCGCCGGCGAAGCCGGGATCGGCGCGCACGATCTGCCGTTGCAGCGAACGCAGTGCGATCGCGAATGCCGAGGAGCGCGCCGCGCACGACATCAGGATCAAGTTCGGGCACAGTTGCGGATGCCGCAATGCCATCGCCTGCGCGGTCATGCCGCCCATGCTCGGTCCGAGGATCGCGCGCAGGCGTTCGATGCCGAGCGCGCGTGCCACCGCCGCGGCGCCGTCGGCGACGTCTTCGATGCTGATCGAGGGGAAACGCAGTCGGTACGGGAGCTGGTCGTCCGGGTGCGGCGAGGCCGGACCGGTCGAGCCCTTGCAACTGCCGAGCGAGTTGACGCAGATGATGAAGTAGCGCTCGGTGTCGAGGCTGCGGTTGCGCCCGATCATCGGCTCCCACCAGCCGGGCGTCGGGTCGTGGGGGCCGGAAGCAGCGTGGGCGCTCGCGGACATGCCGGTCACGATCAGGATTGCGTTGTCGCGCGCCGGCGACAACTTGCCCCAGGTTTCGTAGGCGATGACCGCGTCGCGCAACGCTCCGCCGCGATGCAGGCGCATCGGCGAGGGCAGGGCGGTGTAACGGGTAGCGCCGGACATGCTCAACAAACCGCGATACGGGCGCGCATCATAACCAGAACTGTCACTGCGCCGAGAATCGCACTTGCGCGGCAATTCGCCGAACGTCCAGAGCGCACAGAATGCGCCTCACAGACGCCTGCATGAAACGCTGGAACGCCATCGCCAGCATGCCTGGCGCCAGCCCATCGCAGACCACTCGCGGCTGGCATTCGAACGGCTGTGCGCCTGGACAAGCGCGCGCGCGTCGATGCCATTGGTTCTCGACAGCGGCTGCGGCATCGGCGCCAGCACGCTCAAGCTGGCTGGCATGCATCCCGATTGTGCGGTGCTCGGCATCGACCAGTCGCGGGCACGCCTGGCGCAGCACCTCGGGCCATCCGCCGACATGGCGCAGATCGCCCCGCACGCTGCGGTCCTGCGCGCGCCGTTGCAGGATATCTGGCGCTTGTTGCTCGCCGATGGCATTCGCCTGCATCGACACCTGCTGTGGTATCCGAATCCGTGGCCCAAGCCGGAGCATCTTGGCCGTCGCTGGCACGCGCATCCGGTCTTCCCGACGCTGCTGGCGCTGGGCGGAGAAATCGAGCTGCGCTGCAATTGGCGCGTCTATGTCGACGAGTTCGCGCTGGCGCTCTCGACGTACGGTTGGTCGAGCGCGTTGGACGTCGTCCACGAATCCGATCCGCCGGCGACTCCGTTCGAGCGCAAGTATCGCGACTCGGGGCACGTGCTGTGGCGCCTCACCGCCGTGGCCCCGATACCGGAAGGTGGTTGAATCGTTGGGGCCGAATGCGTCGCTTCTGGAGGGCCGCGCGCCTGCGCGTCCGCTGTTGCCTTACAGATCGAGCAGATAGAAACGGTTGCAGCCGAAATGCCCGGTATTGCCGAGCGCGCCGGGAATGCGTCGGAAGCCGACATGCTCGTAGAGGGCCTGCGCACGGTCCATGCCGGTCAGCGTTTCCAGATAACACTGCGCGTAGCCCGCTTCGCGCGCGAAGGCGAGGCACCTTCGCATCAGCGCGCTGCTGGCGCCGAGACCACGCAGGGCAGGCAGGAAGTACATCTTGCGCAGTTCGCAGACCTGCTCGTCGCCGGCGGTCAACGGGGCGATGCCGCCACCACCTTCGACCCGACCGTCGCGGTCGACCACGAAATAGCGATGGCCGCGCGCGGAATAGGCCTCGCTCATGGCGGCCACTTCGGGATCGTGGATGGCGAAGCCGGGGCCATCCGCGCCGAATTCGGGCATCACGCGACGGATGATCGCGGCCATGGTGGCGTCGTCGGGGGGAGCGATCGGGCGGATGACAAAGCTCACTCGAGCACCTTGCGATCGTCGATGTCGTAACGCATGCCCGGCGTCAGTATGTGCAGGCGCACATTGGTGATGCTCACCGCTTCACCGTGGCTGGCTTCTGCCAGCGACGAATGGCGAACTTCGGCTGGATCCAGTACCAGGATCGTGCTGCTCCCGACCACCTCGATCACATTGTCCGGTCCGATGAACGCGGCCGTATCTTCGTCGATGCCCAGAGCCAGCGCGAAGGGGTTGAGCGCCAGTGCCGTCAGCAGGCGGCCGATTCGGTCGCGCTGGCGAAAGTGCTGGTCGATCATGATCTTGTTCGACAGGCCGAGGCCCGGCGCCAGGCTGACCATGCCGGCGCGGGGCGTCGCACCCTCTTCGCCGCCCGCGATCATGTGCGCCGGCATGATGGCCGCACCTGCCGAAGTTCCGGCGATCGGCATGCCATTGGCGTGGCGGCGGCGCAACAAGCGTGCCACCGGCGTGCCGCCGATGGTGGTCGACAGCCGCAACTGGTTGCCGCCGGTGATGAACACGCCGTCGCACTGGCCGAGAAAATTCAGCGCGGCCTCGCTCTCGCAGTCCTCGCGTCGCGCAAACTGCAGCACCTGGGTGTCGCTGGCGTCGAAGTCGGCGAACAGGTCCTGGTAGATGCGACCGGCATCGTCGCGTCGAGACGCGGTCGGAATGATCGCGATCGACGGTCGCCGTCCACACAGGCGCACAAAGCGCTTCAGGATCTTGGTGTCGCCGATCTTGTCCTCGGCGCCGCCAATGGGGATGAGAAAGCCGCGAACACGATCAGGCTGGCTATGAGCCGGCACGTAACCTCCAGATGGGTGTACCAGCCCGCCAGTATAGCGACAAGTGTTGGCGTGGCCTGAACGAATCGGTCCGGGCGTGGTGTCCGTCTTCGGTCAGGCTGCGTCCGCAACCAGCAACCGTCACTGCCGTTCTCGGGCGTAGCGCTCGAACTCCAGTGGCGGCAGCGGACGCGCAAAAAAGAAGCCTTGCGCGTAGCGACATCCGCGGTCGATCAGGTAGTCGCGTTGCTCGGCGGTTTCGACGCCTTCTGCGACCACCGACAGATTGAGTGCGCTGGCCATCTGCAGTATCGCCTCGCACAGCTTGGAATCGGTCGGATTTGCCGGAATGCCCTGCATGAAATGGTGGCTGATCTTGATGCCGGCAATCGGCAGCCGCCGCAGATAACCGAGCGCGCTGTAACCTTCGCCGAAGTCGTCGATGCTGATCGCCACGCCGAGGTCGCGCAACTTGGCCAGTGTATGTTCGGTCGCCGGTGCGTCTTCGATCAACGCGCGTTCGGTCATTTCCAGTTCCAGCGCCTGCGGCGGCAGACCGGTGAGGCGCAGCGCCTCGCGCACATTGCGTTCGAAGTGCTCACCGAGGAACTGGCGGAACGAGACGTTGATGGAGACATGGCCGATCGTCAAGCCACCTGCGCGCCAGTCGCGCAACTGCTGGCACGCCTGCTCCAGCACCCAGGCGCCGATACGGACGATGTCGCCGGAGGTTTCGGCGATCGGGATGAAGGTGTCTGGCGCGAGGTCGCCGAGCACTCGACTGCGCCAACGCAGCAGCGCTTCGGCGCCGACCACTTTGCCGTCGAGCAGATCGATTTTCGGCTGGTAGACCAGGTGGAACTCTTCGTTTTCGATCGCTCGGCGCAACTGGGTTTCGATCAGCAGGCGTTCCTTCAACTGCAGCGCCAGTGCCGGCGAGAACATTTGCCAGTTGTTGCGTCCACGACGCTTGGCTTCCGACATCGCGACATCGGCGTGATTCAGCAATTGCTGGGCGTTCAGTCCGTCATTGGGGTAGCGGGCGATGCCGATCGACGGGGTGATGACGAACTCCTCGCCGGCGTGCCGGAACGCTTCGGAAAAAGCGCTGCGGATCTGCTCGGCGAGATGCCAGACCGATTCGTCGGTTGGCGCATCCGGGACCAGCGCCAGAAATTCGTCGCCGCCGAAGCGGGCTATCTGCACCGGCGACGGCAGGGCGCTGGAAAGGCGCCGCGCTGCCGCTACCAACAGGCGGTCGCCGGCATTGTGGCCGAGCAGATCGTTGACCACCTTGAACCGGTCCAGATCGATGTAGAGCAACGCGGGTCCGGGATGGCCGTCGGTGGTCGCCAGTGCCGCAGCCAGGCTGGCCAGAATGGTGTCGCGATTGAGCAGGCCGGTGAGCGCATCGGTTTGCGCCTGGCGCCGCAGGCGGTCTTCTTCGACCTTGCGCGAGGTGATCTCCTGAATCGTGCCGGTCAGCTGGTAGGGTACGCCGCGTCGGCTTTGCGCGTGGCCGAGCACGCGGACCCACATGGTGCGATTGGAAGGGTGCGCGACGCGCACTTCGATATCCAGCGGCGAGCCGTCGCGCGCGGTGCGACCGACGGCGGCATCCAGGCGCGCACGATCGCCCGCAATCAGCATCGGCGACAAACCGTCGGGACCGACCGGCTGCGCCGGATCGCGACCGAGCAGTCGATACAAGGCTTCGGTCCAGTACAGGGTGCGCTGCCGCAGATCGAAGGTCCAGCCGCCGATCCGCGCCAGGGACTGCACTTCGTCGAACAACTCCGCTGCGCGCTTGAGTTCGGTGACGTCGCTGAACAGCGAAATCAACTGGAACGGCTGCGTCTCGCCGTTGCGGAACTGCGGTACCACGCTGATCGAGACCCAGCGTCCGACGCCGCTGCGCCGGTCGACCAGGCCGAGTACCGTCGATTCGACGCGTTCGCCGCTGCGCACCGCGCGCAGTACCGGATTATCGGACCAGTCGATGGCCTGGCCATCGTCGTCGTAAAGGTCCCATCCGGCCAGATTGGCGCGTGTATCCGGATCCTGCAGCTGACCTTCATCGACGAGACCCAGGATACGGCCGGCGGCGGCATTCATCGACTGCACGCGGCCGGTGCCGTCGTGCACGATGACGCCTTTGTCGACTGCGCCGAGCAATGCAGCGTAGCGCTCCTCGCCGGCACGCAATTCGCTCTCGGCGCGCAGGCGTTCGCTGATGTCGCGCGCGATCGCCACGACCAGCTTCTGATCGTCTTCGAAGTAGGCGCGCGAGTGCACCTCGACCGGGATCAACTCGCCGCTGCTGCGCGCGTTGGTGGTTTCGATGGTGCTGCTCTGACCGACATCCAGATCGTCCCAGACACGCGCCATGTGGTCTGGCGGCAGGCTTGGATTGAGGTCGTAAACCGTGCGCTGGCGCAATTCATCGCGCGACCAGCCGTACAGGCGCTCGGCGGCCTGATTGCAGTCGACGATGCGCCCTTCGCGGTCGATCAGGGTGATCGCGTCCGGCGCCGCGTCGAACAGGCCGCCATAACGCGAAACTGCGGATCGCCCCATGCGCAACAGATCGCCGATGCGTCGGGCAATTTCGGCGAGGTCGACATTGTCGAGCCCGCCAGCGCCGGCCTTCTCCTTCAACTGGTTCAGCCAATCCAGCAGTCCGCGGGAGACGCTGTCGACCGCAGTGCGCTGCATCACCGAAGAGGGTTGCCGAGTCAGCGCCGCCTGACTCCAATCCGGCCCCAATCTGGTGCGCAGGGAAGCTGCCTGGTCTCTGGATTCCATCCCTGTCTGCCGGCCGATCGCTGGGACACCCGTTTAGGTTAGCACTGCCGCCGTTGGGTGCGCAGGATTTGCAGATATTGGCGAGCGCAACCGCGGATCGTTGCGCGTCACCCGCCGAAGGCGCGGCCGACCTTGCTGCCGTTGCTGCGCCGCAACTGTTCACTGATCCAATGACCGGTCGCCACCAGTGCCGGCAGGTCGATGCCGCTGCGCAGTCCCAGTCCGTGCAGCAGGTAAACCACGTCTTCGCTGGCGACATTGCCGCTGGCACCGGTGGCGTAGGGGCAACCACCGAGCCCGGCGACCGAGGCGTCGACCACACGCACGCCGAGTTCCACGCAGGCCAGCGTATTCGCCAGTGCCTGGCCGTAGGTGTCGTGGAAATGCACGGCCAATGCCGCCAGCGGCACCTCGCTGGCGACTGCGCTCAGCATCTGCCGCGCGCGCCCGGCGGTACCGACGCCAATGGTGTCGCCGAGCGAGATTTCGTAGCAGCCGAGTTGGTACAGGCGCCGCGCAACCCGAACGACATCGGCGATCGGCACCTCACCCTGATAGGGGCAGCCGAGTACCGTCGATACGTATCCGCGTACCCGCACTCCATCGCCGCGGGCGCGTTCGAAAACCGGGGCGAAGCGCTGCAGCGATTGTTCGACGCTGGCATTGATGTTGCGCTGGCTGAACGCCTCGGAGGCGGCAGCGAACACCGCGATCTCGCTGACGCCGACGGCGCGCGCACGTTCATAGCCTTGCAGATTCGGAACCAGCACCGGATAGGAGACGCCGGCGCGCGGACGGATGCCGGCGTACACCTGCGCGGCGTCGGCCATCTGCGGCACCCATTTCGGACTGACGAAACTGGTCGCCTCGACGCTGCGATGTCCGGCCGCCACCAGGCGTTCGATCAACTCGATTTTGATCGCCGTCGAGACCGCAATCGCTTCATTCTGCAGACCATCGCGCGGACCTACTTCAACCAGGCGGATGTCGTCGCTCATCGTTGCCACCAGTCAGCCATGCGCTGACTGCATGCTGGCGTCGGCGCGTGCGGTAATCAAGCGCCGGGCCAGGTCCCCGGCTAGCGGCAGGCCACCAGCTGCTTGCGCCAGACCACCGGTTCCCAGTAATCCGCCGGTGCGTCCGCGCTGGGTTTTTCGATCAACTGCGCGGCAACCAGGTAAGCACCGTCAGCCTGGATGTTGATCTCGATGATCTTCCGCATCACCGAGTCCTTGTCGAGCTTGATCTGACCCAGTTTGGACCTGCCGCGACGTTCATCGGCGATTCGTTCCTGAACCAGGATCCGGTGCATGCCGACATCGAGCTTGATCCGGCCGGCGTCTCCGCCGTCGACCTTGACTCCATCCACTTCGCGAACGACGACCCGGTACAGATCCTTCGACGCGGGTGGCTTGGCGCTGGCGTCGACGTAGCCGCAGGCAGCCTGGGCGAGCGGTGACGCCAGCAACAGCCATCCGGCAATGGCGAAAGCACGACGCATGATGGTTGACCCTTGAAACGAGTGTCGGCTCGATGATGTGCACGCATCGGTCGAGCACTCAACACTCGATCTGTGCGCGGAACCCGGAAGATCCACAATTTCTGCGACATTCGTGGCCTGGAACGCGCCACAATCGGGATCGCGGCGCGATCATCGGTTGCCCTGGACGTCGCCAATTCGCCTGGAGCCGGGTCATGCGTTCCCTTTGCCAACTGATTGCGATCGCCGGAACGCTGATCGCGAGCGCCGCAGCGAGCGTCAACGCCGTGGCCCAGGATCTCTACGACCCGGCCACGCTGCGTACCTTCGCGCTGACTTTTCACGACGCCGACTGGCTGGCTCGGCTGCGCGCAAACTACGCGTCGGAAACCCTGATTCTGGCGGACTTGCAGGTCGATGGCGTCATTTACCCGAGCGTCGGCGTGCGCATTCGCGGCAATACCTCATACACGGCGCTGCCGGCGGGTTCGGAAAAATTCTCGCTGAAGATCGAGATGGATTTTGTCCATCCCGACCAGGACCTGCACGGATACGACGAACTCAATCTCAACAACGGGTTTCGCGATCCGACCTTCAGTCGCGAGGTGGTCTACAACAATTACGTCGCGCAGTTCATTCCCAACCCGCGCGCCAACCATGCGCTGGTCACCTTGAACGGGCAGAACTGGGGTGTGTACATCAACGTGCAGCACACCGACAAGCGCATGTTGCGCGACTATTTCGCCAACGCCGACGGCGTGCGCATCGGCTGCTCGAACATTCCCAACGGTCCTGGACTGGCCTACAACGGGCCGAATCCGTCGGGTTACACGGCCTATCAGGTGAACAACGACGGTGGACTGCCAGATCCGCTCACCGGGCTGATCGCCGTCGCCAATGTGCTCAGCAACGAACCGCTCATCAGTTGGCCGAATATCGACGCGCTGTTCGCGATCGATCCGTCGATCTGGTCGGTGGTGCTGGAGAATTTCCTCACCGACGACGACAGTTGCGTCAACAAGGGCTGCGATTTCCTGACCTATCGCGACCCGCTCGACAACCGCACGCATCTGCTGCAACGCGACGCCAACGAGACCTTCACCCAGACCAGTTGGGCGATCACGCGCAATTTCACCGCGGTCAACAAGCCGGTGCTCAGCCGGGTGCTGGCGGTCGCCGAACTGCGCCAGCGATTCTTCGCCCACTACCGGACGGTGCGGCGCGACCTGAGCTGGGCTTATTTCGAGCCCCGCTTCACGGCGCAACGCAATCTGATCGATGCTGCGGTGCAGGCCGATCCGAAGAAGCTCTATTCGTACGCGCTGTTCCAGAACAACTTCAGCAACACCGTGAACATGCCGTTGCCGGGTCTCGCGGGCGGCAACATCGTTGGTCTGCAGCAGTTCGTCACCCAGCGCGCCAGCTTCCTCGACGGCAGTGCCGAACTGCTGGCCGATGGCCCGACCATCAGTTCGGCGCAGGCGTCGAACACCACGCCGGATCCGGCTTCTCCGGTGTGGATCACGGCGGCGGTCTCGGCCAATGGCAGCGCCGTCGCTCAAGTCGAGCTGCACTATCGCCCAAGTCCGGCTGGCGTCTATCAGCGTACGCTGATGCTCGACGATGGCATGTCTGGCGATGGCATTGCCGGCGATGGGGTTTACGGCGCGCTGCTGCCGATCACCGCGACCGCAGGTCAGCGCGTTGCCTGGTATGTCGCGGCAACCGCGGCCAATGCATTTGCGTCCTTGTCGTTCCGTCCGGAGCTGGCCGAACGCGGTCCGAACATCCTCGACTATTCGCTCGGCGCCGACGACGGCATGCGCATCACCGAGTGGATGTACGCCGGCGCCAGCGGCGAGTTCGTCGAGTTCACCAACCTGACCGACCAGCCGATCGACTTGACCGGCTGGAGCATGGACGACAGCAACGCGACGCCGGGCGCTTTCAGCCTGAGCAGCGCCGGCATCCTGCAGCCGGGCGAGTCCGTGGTGGTCACCGAAGCGCTCGCCAGCCAGTTCCGCAGCGACTGGAGCTTGCCACCGGAGGCCAGGGTCATCGGCGAACTCGGCGTCGCCAGCGGCAACAACCTGGGTCGTGGCGATCAGATTCATTTGTACGACGCGGGTGGCGCCCTGGTCGACCGACTGTTCTACGGCGATCAGACGATCGCGGGAAGCATCCGCACGCAGAATCGCAGCGGCCAGGCACCGTGCCCGGCGATCGGGCAGAACGACGTGTTGCTGTGGCAACTGGCGGACGTCGGCGATGCCTTTGGTTCGGTGGCGTCGAGCACCGCGGATGTCGGCTCGCCCGGACGCTACGTGGCGGTCGGCTGCTCGCTGTTCGGCGATGGCTTCGAGCAGTTGTAGCCGGTGTGCGCGCGCCAGCGCGTTCACCAGGTGCTCGCCCTCCAGGCCCTGCCGGTGAATCGCTGCGCGCTACACCGGCCAGCGAGGTCCCGCCGGCTTACGCGCCTGCCAACTTGGCCTGCAGCAACTCGTTCAACTGCGCCGGGTTGGCTTGGCCCTTGGTCGCCTTCATCGCCTGGCCGACGAAGAACTGCAGCAGCTTGTGATTGCCGCCGCGGTACTGTTCGACCTGTTTCGGGTTGGCGGCGACGATCTCGTCGATGACGCCGGCGAGCGCGCTGCTGTCGGAGACCTGCTTCAGGCCGAGGCGTTCGATGACGGCATCGGCGGATTCGTCGCCCAGCCAGAGCGCTTCGAACACCTGCTTGCCCATCTTGCTCGAAAGGCTGCCATCGACGATGCGCGCGAGCAGGCCGGCGAGGCGCTCGGCGCTGATCGGACTTTGTTCTGGGGCGAGGCCGTTGGCGTTCAGCGCGCCCAGCCATTCTCCCAGTACCCAGTTGGCGCAAAGCTTGGCCTGTGCCGGCACGGCGGTCGAAAGCGCTTCGAAGAACTCACTGGTGTTTCGATCGGCGGTCAGCAGCGACGCATCGTATGCGGGCAGGCCCAGCTCATCGATGTAGCGCTGGCGGCGCGCTTCGGGCAGTTCCGGCATGGCCGCGCGCGCGCGCTCGATATCCGCGCTGGCGATCAGCAGCGGCGGCAGATCCGGATCGGGGAAATAGCGATAATCGTGGGCCGACTCCTTGCCGCGCATGCTGCGCGTCTCGCCCTTGTGGGCATCGAACAATCGGGTTTCCTGCACCACCGTTCCGCCGGCTTCGATAAGGCGGATCTGGCGCTCGACCTCGTAGTCGATCGCCTTCTCGACGAAGCGGAAGGAATTGACGTTCTTGATCTCGGCGCGCGTGCCGAGCGGCTCGCCGGCGCGGCGCACCGAGACGTTGGCATCACAACGGAACGAGCCCTCCTGCATGTTGCCGTCGGACACGCCAAGCCAGCGCACCAGCGTGTGCAGCGTCTTCAGGTAGGCGACCGCCTCGGACGCCGAAGCCAGCACCGGTTCGCTGACGATCTCCAGCAGCGGCGTGCCGGCGCGATTGAGGTCGACGCCGGTCTCCGCGTGGAACGCGTCGTGCACGCTCTTGCCGGCGTCTTCTTCCAGATGCGCGCGGGTCAGCTGCACGAATTTCTCGCGACCATCGTCGAGGCGCACGTTGAGGCCACCACCGACCACCACTGGCAGCTCGTACTGGCTGATCTGGTAACCCTTGGGCAGGTCCGGATAGAAATAGTTCTTGCGTTCGAACACGCTGCGCTCGGCCACTCGCGCGCCGACGGCGAGGCCGAAGCGGATGGCCAGTTCCACCGCGCCTGCATTCATCATGGGCAATGAGCCGGGCATGCCGAGGTCGACCGCGCACGCCTGGCTGTTCGGCTCGGCGCCATAGGCCGTCGGCGCGCCGGAGAAGATCTTGCTGTGCGTCGCCAGCTGGCAGTGCACTTCCAGGCCGATGACTGTTTCCCACTCGCTCACTGCCGGGCTCCCTGACGCTCTGGTAGGTCACGTTGCCCGCGAAGCGGGCTACGTGACAAAGGGGCGCGTAATCATCTCGATTGGTGCGCCGGAATTGAACTTGTCACGTAGCCCTGCGGGCAACGTGACCTACGACTATTGCGATGTTGTCGGCGGCGCCGCCCGATGCCACTCGGTGACCTGCTGATAGCCATGCCCGGCCGAGTACAGCAGGTCCTCGCGCCAGGTCGGCGCCACCAGCTGCAGACCGACCGGCAGCCCCTCGGAAAAGCCGCACGGCAGTGACATCGCCGGCAGGCCGGCGAGGTTGACGCCGACCGTGTTGATGTCGGCCAGGTACAGCGCCAGCGGATCTGCGAGCTTCGCACCGAGCTTGAACGCCACCGTCGGACTGGTCGGGCCGGCGAGCACATCGACGTCGGCAAACACCCGCGCGTAGTCGTTGGCGATCAGCCGCCGCACCTGCTGCGCGCGTCGGTAATAGGCGTCGTAGTAGCCGGCGCTGAGCGCGTAGGTGCCGGTCAGAATGCGTTTCTGCACCTCGCGCCCGAAGCCCTCGCTGCGCGAACGTCTGTAGAGGTCGGCGAGATCCTTCGGGTCGGCGCAGCGGTGGCCAAAACGCACGCCATCGAAGCGCGACAGATTGCTGGACGCTTCGGCGGGCGCGATCACATAGTAGGCCGCGATGGCGTAGTCGCTGCTGGGAAGGTCGACATCGACGATGCTCGCACCCTGCCGCGCATATTCGGCGATCGCGGCTTCCACCGCGGCGCCGACGCCGTTCTCGATGCCGGCTCCGAACCATTGCCGCGGACGGCCGATGCGCAAGCCCTTGAGCGAACGTTGCAACGCGCTGTCGACATCGATCTTCGCTCGATCGGTGCAGGTGGCATCCCGTGGATCGAAGCCGCTCATCACATCCAGCACGCGTGCGCAGTCCTCGACGTTGAGCGCGATCACCCCGGCCTGGTCGAGGCTCGACGCGTAGGCGACCATGCCCCAGCGCGATACCCGGCCGTAGGTCGGCTTGATGCCGGTGACGCCGCACAGCGCAGCCGGTTGACGGATCGAGCCGCCGGTGTCGCTGGCGGTGGCGAACGGCACCACGCGTGCGGCGACCAGTGCCGCAGAGCCACCGGAGGAACCGCCCGGCACACGTGTCGTGTCCCACGGATTGTGCACCGGTCCGAAGTAGCTGTGCTCGTTCGACGAGCCCATCGCGAACTCGTCCATGTTGGCTTTGCCGATCAGCACGCCGCCGGCATCCTCGATGCGCTGATGCACCGTCGCGCTGTACGGCGGCACGAAGTGCTCCAGCATGCGCGAGCCGCAGGTGGTCGCGACTCCGGCGGTGCAGAACAGATCCTTGTGCGCATAGGGGATGCCGGTCAGGGCGCCGGCGCGGCCCGCGGCTCGATTGACATCGACCGCATCCGCGGCGGCAAGGGCGTGTTCGGTGCCGACGCTGCTGATCAGCGCGTTGAGGCTGTTCTGCGCCTGCGCGGCGCGCGCCAGGGCGCGTTCGGTCAGCGCGCGCGCAGTACTCGCGCCGCTGGCGAGCGCGGCCAACTGGCCACCGACGGTATCGAGATCCTGGCTCATTCGATCACCTTCGGCACCAGGTAATACCCGGCGCTCTCGGCTGGCGCGACGGCCGCCAGTGCCTCGCGCTGGTCAGTTTCGCTGACCACGTCGGGCCGCAGACGCAGGGTCGGATCGCCCGGATGCGCCAGCGGCGCGAGACCATCGACCGGCGCCGCGGCGAGGGCGTCGAACAGGTCGAGCACCGCAGACAGTTCCGCGGCCAGCGACACTTCCTGGTCAACGGGGATGGCCAACCGGGCCAACTCGGCAATGGCGCGCACCTTGGCGCTGTCGACAGACACAGGCGTTCACATCAGATTGCGTTGCGCCGCAACATAGCAAGGAAAGGGTCGAGTGGTGTAGGCGTGCTCCCAGGTGGGTCCAGACTTGTCCGGACGCTCTTGCCTTTGCCGTGGTGGGTCCAGACTTGTCTGGACGCTTTTCCAGCAGGCAATCCCAACAGCGTCCAGACAAGTCTGGACCCACAAGAGCGCCGCGCGGCCCGCGAGCCTTTCGCGCGCCCCTTCACTGAACGCCAGCCCCCACGCTAACCGTTCGTCGGTCGCTTTCTCTCTCCGAGTCCTGTAAGGTCCGCCTCGCTCGTGTGTTTCTGTTTGCGACAGTCCACGCTTCTCGTTACAACTTAACCATCCCGCGATCCGCGCAGCCTTGGCAACGCATCGAGATCGCAATCCTCGATGAGGTTTCCATGTCTTTCGAAAATCTGGGGCTTGCCCCTGAACTGCTGCGTGCGCTCACCGACGCAGGTTACGATTCGCCGACACCGATCCAGGTGAAGGCCATCCCCGAAGTCCTCGCCGGCCACGATCTGATGGCCAGTGCCCAGACCGGCACCGGCAAAACCGCCAGCTTCGCGCTGCCGATCCTGCAGATCCTCAAGGCCAGCGGCGAAAAAGTCGTGCCGAAAGGCGTGCGCGCTTTGATCCTGGTGCCGACGCGCGAACTCGCGGCGCAGGTGCTGGCCAGCGTGCAGCGTTATGGCAACGGCATGCGCCTTTCCAGCGCCGCCATCTACGGTGGTGTCAGCGAGCGTCCGCAGATCGCCGCCGCTGGACGTGGCATCGATGTGCTGATCGCCACGCCGGGCCGTCTGCTCGACCTGATGACGCAGAATGCGGTGTCGCTGTCTGGCGTGCGCCATCTGGTGCTCGACGAAGCCGATCGCATGCTCGACATGGGCTTCCTGCCGGCGATCAAGCGCATCCTGCAGAAGCTGCCGAAGCAGCGGCAGACGCTGATGTTCTCGGCGACCTTCGCGCCGGAACTGCGTGATCTGGCCAACACCATGCTGCACAACCCGGTTTCGGTCGATGTCAGCCCGCGCAACAGCAGCGCGGTGAGCGTCGAGCACGTCGTGCATATGGTTGAAGATGCGCGCAAGCGCGATGCGCTGCTGCACCTGCTGCACGCCGAGCCGCGCCAGACGCTGGTGTTCAGTCGCACCAAGCATGGCGCCGACAAGGTCGTGCGCTTTCTCGACTCCTATGGATTCAACTCGGCCGCGCTGCACGGCAACAAGAGCCAGAACGCGCGCACCAAGGCGCTGGCCGGCTTCAAGAGCGGCGAGATCAAGGTGCTGGTCGCCACCGATATCGCCTCGCGCGGTATCGACATCAAGGAACTGCCGGCGGTGATCAATTTCGATCTGCCGAATGTCCCGGAAGACTACGTGCATCGCATCGGTCGCACCGGCCGTGCTGGCGCCACCGGCCTTGCCATCTCGCTGGTGGGTCGCGAAGACCAGAACTATCTGCGCAGCATCGAACGCCTGCTGCAGAAGCCGCTGAAGCGCGAAGTGCTGGGCCCGTACACCTTGCCCGAGCGCGTCGCGCCCGAAGCCGCAGCAGCGCCGCGCCAGTCCCAGGGCCCGCGTCGTCCGCAGCAGCGTCCAGGTGGTGCCGCGCCTGCCGGTCGCGGTGGCGGCCACAACCTGCGCAGCCAGGGCCAGCGCGTCCCGGCGCGCGGCAATGGTGGCGGTCAGCGCAGCGGTAGTTCGACCTCGCGCTGAGTCGCGGTAAGCATCGATCGCGGGCGCTGCCCGCGATCGAGATCATCGCGCGAGCGCGCTCCCGCAAGCTCCTGGTTAGTAGACGTCGGTCACGTTGCCCGCAAGGGCTACGTGACATCGGCTGCCTTGTGCCCGTCACAAAAGGCCCTTGTCCGCAAAGGACGCAAAGAACGCAAAGGAGAGCGGGAAGCAAGGTCTTTGGACCAACACCACACTCTCGGTGCCCTCCCTTTTCTCTCTTTGCGTTCTTTGCGTCCTTTGCGGACAAAAAACTGCCTCCGAAGCTGCCGCACCGTTCGATGTGCAGGGAGTCTCACCCCCGCACTTCCTTCCGCGGCGTCCCCGGCGACAGCAGTTCCGATGGTGCGCAGCCGTGTTGTTGGCGGAAGGCGCGGGCGAAGCTGGACATGCTTTCGAAACCCACCGCGTAAGCCACTTCGGTGACATTGCCAGCGCCGCTGACGAGCAGTTCGTGAGCGCGTTGCAGGCGGCGCTCGCGCAGGAATTCGCTGGGGTTGCTGCCGCATTGCGCCTTCAGGCGACGGAATAGGGCGGAGCGGTCCAGATGCATCGCGCTGGCCAGTTGGTCGACGCCGAAAGCGCTGTTGCCGAGTTGTTCGGCGATCACCTGATCGAGCTTGTGGCGCCAGCGGTCCTCGTCGCGCGCCTGTTTGGGCAGCGGCAGTGGCGGCAATGGCTCGCGCGACAGCTTGAGCTGCAATCGATGCGCCTGCGCCAACATCGCGCCAATGCGCGCCAGCAACTCGCTCGAATCGAAGGGCTTGGCCAGATAATCGTCGGCACCCGCATTGAGTCCGGCGACGGCGTGATCGGCACCGGCTTTCGCGGTCAGCAGCAGCAATGAGATGGCCGCCGTTTCGGGATCGGCGCGCAGGCGCCGCGTCAGTTCGACGCCGTCGAAGCCCGGCATCATGACATCGGACACGATCACATCGGGCAACTGGCAACGCGCCTGCGCCAATGCAGTCGGACCATCTTCGGCTTCGATCACCCGATAGCGCGATTCCAGCAACTGGCGCACGCGCATGCGCAGATCGGGGTGGTCGTCGACCACCAGCACCAGTGGCGGCTCGCGTGCGCCATCGCCGTCAAGTTCGGGGTCGGCGGTGCTGCTGGCCACGCTGACGGGGGTCGGGTCGACTACGGCCGGCGCCATGGTACCGGCCTCCGCCGCGGCCGTCGCCAACGGCAGTCTGATCGTGAACTCGCTGCCCGCGCCCAGCGTGCTGGCGACATCGATACGACCGCCGTGGCGCTCGACAATCTCGCGCGACAGCGCCAGACCGACGCCGTAGCCGGACGAGTCGGCGCCATCGACGGCGCGGAAGAAGCGGTCGAACACATGCGGCAGCAGTTCCGGCGCAATGCCGCGCCCGTTGTCGCGCACGCGGATCAATGCACGCTCGGAGTCCTCGGCAAGCTCGACCTGGATCTGGCCGTTGCGCGGCGTGAACTTGGCAGCATTGCCGATCAGGTTGGCGACCACGCGTTCGATCTGGATCGGGTCCGCCGCAATCTTGAGTGTGCTGATCTCGCAGATCAGTTCGATTCGATGACCAAAGCGGGCGACCAGCGGCACGCTGTCGTCGACCAGGCGCTGGAGCAGGCTCACCAGGTCGACCGCCTCGCGGCGCAGCGGCAACTGGCCGTGTTCCATGCGATTGACGTCGAGCAACTCGACGATCAGATCGAGCACCCGGCGCGCATTGCGATTGGCCAGTTCCAGTTGCTCGCGGGTGCGCTCACCCAGACGCGTGCGCGGGTCCTTGAGCACATCGTCGAGCGGTCCCATCACCAGGGTCAGCGGCGTGCGGAACTCGTGACCCACGTTGACGAAGAAGCGCGTCTTCAGCTCGTCCGCCAGCTTGAGTTGCTCGGCCTGTTCGGCGAGTTGCTGGTTCTGCTCGGCGAGGGTGACGGTGCGCTCGTCGACGATGCGCTCCAGCTCGCGTTGGCGTTGTCTCATCGCTTGCTGTCGCCAACGCGCACCGGAGCGCGCGGCGAGCGCGAGCGCGAGAAACCCCATGGCCATGTACCCGGCGTAGGCGATGATTGACTGCGACCACGGAGTGGGAACCCGCATCGCCGCGCTCAACGTCGAGCGGACATTGCCGTAGGCGTCACTCGCCTCGATCGCCAGGCTGTAGCTGCCGGGTGGCAGCCGCATGAAGCTGCGCTCGCCCAGCGGACTCCATGCGCTCCAATCCGATTCCCAGCCGGCGAGGCGCGTGCGGTAACGTCTGCCGGCGGCTTCTTCGTAGGCCGTCAAGGCGTAGTTGAACGTGAGGTTGCCATCCGGGTTGCCAGTGGCATCGACCAGAACCTTTGCGCTGTTGCCGAAGGCACGGCGGCGGTCGAGGTCCAACCGAACCACACCGTGATTGCGCCCGATCCAGACCACCGAGCCCTCGCGCAGGAAATCGTAGCTGGCCTGGCGGCTGAACTCGCGACTGAACAGATCGCCCTGCCAGCGATAGCCGCCGGCTTCGCGCCAATAGACGCCGTGTACGCCGTTGGCGCGCACCCAGAGATTGCCGTCGCTGTCTTCGTCGACGCGGAACGGGCGTGATCCGCGTGCCTCCAGCGGGCCGCCAATGCTCAACGACACGAAGCGTTCGCCAGCGGCGTCGAACTGCATCAGGCCGTCGTAACCGAGAAACCAGGGACCGGCACTGCCGGTTTGCACGTGGATTCGACCTTCGGCCGGCAGGCCATGCGGTGTTCCGAAAGCGTCCACGACGTCGCCGCCAGCACTCAGTTGGATGCGCTCGATCCGGTGTCCCCCGTCAGAAAGCCACAGCGTCTGTGCATCGCCTTCCACGACATGCGACGCGCGACCGCTGACGGCGATCGTGCGCACGCTTGGCGTTGCGTCGCTGGCCTGATCGATCACAAACAGTGCGCCAGGACCGGAGACATAGATCCGATCTTCATGAAAGCGCGAGGCAGTCAATGCGCGAACCTGGCGCAAGCCATCGATGCGCTGCAGGGGTTGCAGCGCGCCTTGATCGTCAAATCGCGTACGGAACAGGTTTCCGGAAGACAGCCAAAGCCAGTCGCCTGCGCTGACGGAATCGGTGATCGCCGGGCGTTCTGGCTCGCGAAGCTCGAAGCGCGCCGGTTTAGGCGCATCACCGGGTACCAGTTCGAACAGGCCGCTGGCGCTCGCGGCCAGCATTCGACCCTGGTGACGCAGCAGTCTGGCGACACCATCGAGACCTTGTTCCGCGCCGAAATGGGTCATTCCACTGCGCCGGTCGATGCGGGCCAACATGGCGGTCATGCCCACCCACAGCCCGTGATCGGCGTCCTCGAACAGCGACCGGGCTGCGGGCGTGGGCAGGCCGGAGGCCGTGCCGTAGTGCTCGCGCGGGTGCCCCTGTCGATCGATGACGTGCACGCCGTCGCGTTGGGTCGCCAGCGCCACGTGGCCATCGCGCAATGCCACTGCGGCCGTAGGCGCCATACGCTCCAGGGAAGCCAGCAGCGGCGAATCCAATTCCACCAACCCTGCACCCGAAAGACGCCAGATGCCGCGTGCGGCGATGACCAGGCTGCTGCCGTCGTCCAGTTCTGCGGCGACTGCGCCACCACGGGTACTCATGGCTTCACCGCCCGCCACCGGAGTGGCCACGACCTCACGCCCGTCGAGCCGCAGCGACAGCAGACCCTGCTGGCGCGAGACCACGTGCAGGTGTCCGTCATGCACGAAGGCGCCCTTGTTGATCAGTGGATCGTGCCAGCCGCTCGCGCTGCCATCCGCGTGCAGGACCAGGACATGCATGAAAAACTTGAACCAGATGGCATCGCCCAACCGGACGATCTTGTGCACATCCTGGAACTGGCGGAACTCATCCGGCACCGCGGCCGTGATGTCGACATAGTTGCCGGGCCGGCCGCTGGCGCCCGCTTCGAAATAGCCAAGGCGATTGCTGGTGGGTGCATACAGTCGGCTGCCCGCGGGCATCCCGGTCGTGCCTTCGGCGTTCGCTGACCGGCACGGACCCTCGCAGTCGAGCAGGATGGCCAGCATTCCGCCCAGCGTGCTGCCGGTCGCGAAGTCGGCAAAACGCTCACCGTCGAAAACCACGACTGTGTTGGATGCAGCGAACAGAATGCGTCCGGCGGGATCGCTGGTGATGGCGTTGATATACGGCGGGACCGACAAGTGATCGGTTGAGTGCAAGGCGATGGCGGCGCGACCGACTTCGCTGCCCGATGTCGGCAGCATCCATCCCAGGCCCACCACCAATGCCAGCAGGCGCTTCACGCGAATCCAGGAATGCATCATTTGATCCCGCTGGTCGTTACTGACACGCCAGGTTGAACCGCTACCCAAAGTCTGAAGATCGCATCAAGCAACGTATCCCGGTAGTAGGGTGCCGGCAACCGCCAAATACCGGGCCCGATTTCCGCCAGCGTTCCCGGGCGTCCCGGCGCGCTCAGGCAGAGCATCGCGCAGAGCGGGGGATTCGGCGGGATTCGGCTGCATAACCACAGGTCGACGCGCCAACGCGCAACAGCGTCTTCGCTTTCCGTTGCGTCCACCCGACAGCCCGGCCACTGCTGCTGGATCAAGCCGCGCAAGTAGATCAGCAGTTCCGCTTCGAGCGCGAAGCAGCCGATGCGCAGCGGGCCCAGCCGGCGGCGACGACTATCGTGTACCGGGATTGGCGGGATCGACATTCGACAAGGTTCGCCGACGCCGCCCAGGGCCGCTGCGCCGGAGGTTGCCAGCTTTGATCCGGATGGTGCACGCCCGGCCAAACGTGCATTGCACCATCGGGATCGAAGCTGCGCATCCGTGCGCGCAGCGGCTGGCGCCGGGAAGCGCTTGACTGTGATCCACCGTCGATTCCCAGCCCGGAGTTGGTCATGGCCACAGCCCGCCTTCATTCAGTGTCGATCGCCCGCTTTCGGGATTGTGCGCGCATCCCCTTACTTGCGCTGGCACTGCTCGCTACTTCTCTGGATGCCGCCACTCTGTTGGTCACCAATACCAATGATAGCGGCGCCGGTTCGCTGCGCGCGGCGGTCGTCTTCGCCAACAACACGGTCGCACCGGACAACATCCAGTTCAACATTCCCGGTGCTGGACCGCATGTCATTGCGCTGGCGAGCAATCTGCCAACCATCGTTAATCCGTTGACCATCGACGGCTACACGCAGCCGGGTGCGGCGGCCAACTCTATCGCGAACGTCGCCAGCAATGCCGTGATCAAGATCCAGTTGAATGCACTGGCCAGCGTCGGCAACCCTGGCCGAGGGCTGTCCATCTGCAGTTCAAACGTGACCATTCGCGGTCTGTCGATCACCAACTTTCGTATGGAGTCGATCGGTACCGGCGTCAATGTCGGCAGTGCCGATTGCGATGAAATCTCCGAGAACATCGTCATTTCCGGCAATTTCCTCGGCCTGAACCCGGATGGGGCCATGCAAACAGGCCTGAGCTTTGACCATCTTTCGATACGTCGCGCCGCCGCGACGGTCGGCGGCGCGACACCCGCCAGCCGCAACGTCATCGCCGGCGGTGACGCCAACGGGATCTTTCTGAGTCAAGGCAGTACCGGCACGATGGTTGACGGCAATCTGATCGGTACCGACCCAAGTGCCACGCAGCCCCGGAGCGACGGCAACGGTATCCAGGTGTTCAATACCTTCGCGGTGCGCATCGGGACGCTGCACCCGAATTTCATCGCATTCAATTTACGAGGCATCACCGTCCTCAACACCAGCACCAATACCATCGGCGGCAACTTCATCTTGTTCAACGATGGTCTCGGCATCGATCTTGGTGGTGACGGTGTCACGCCCAACGACCTCAACGATGTTGACGAAGGCGCCAACCGTTTGCAGAACTTCCCGGAGCTGTCATTGGCGCAACTGCCGAGCATTGGCTTGATGCGCGTAGTCGGTCGACTGGACGTGCCGATCGGCACCAATGCCAACTATGGGCTCACGGTGTACCAAAGTACCGACTGCGATAGCAGTGGTCATGGCGAAGGCTCGATGCCACTGGCCACGGTCAGCGTGCCGATGGTGCATCTGGGCGCGCCGACCTTCAACCGCAACGAATCTTTCGACATTTCCGTTCCCCGCGCCAATCTGGGGTCGTTTGTGACGCTCACCGCGACCGAGCCAGAGGGCAGCACTTCGGAGTTCTCTCGCTGCATTGAGGTGGTTGGACCAGATCAGATGTTCAGGAACGGCTTCGAACCCTGAACTCGCTTCCACGCCTTCGAGATTACGCGCTTCCTGCGGAGACCCTCATGACACATGCCCGAGTTTTCGGTCAGGCGCTGGCCCTGTGCGCGCTCCTGCTGGCGACCCAAGTCGCCCACGCCGTCACTTATGTGGTGCGCAGCACCGTCGATTCCAACAACGCCGATGGTTGCCTGGCCGGCGCCGCGACCTGTTCGCTGCGCGAGGCGATCACCCGGGCCAATCAGCAAAGCAATGCGGACACCATCCTCTTCGACATTCCCGGTGCGGGTCCGCACCGCATACGCCCGTTTCTCGGCTTGCCGGCGATCACCGCGCCGCTGACGATCAATGGCTACAGCCAATCCGGTGCCGTGCAAAACACCTCGCCGACCGGCATGAACGCGGTACTGAAGATCCAGATCGACGGGGGACAGTTGATCAATGTCGCCGATGGTCTCGTGCTCAGCGCCGCGGTGACCGTGCAGGGCGTTTCGATCACCGGCTTCAATGGCACAGCGATGGCTGGCATTCGCCTCAACGGCAATGGCCGGGTGCGGGTGGAAGGCTGCGTCATCGGTCTCGACCCGGCGTTCGTCAAGGTCGCCAACCGCATCGGCATTGCCGTGGCCAACACGCAACTCGGTGAGTGGAGCATCGGCGGATCGCGACTGGAACAACGCAACCTGATTTCCGGCAACCTCACCGGTGGCATCGAGACCAGCACGGTGGCCACGGCGACGCCTGCAGACGCGTTGATCGAGAACAATCTGATCGGCGCCACGGCGAATGGCAACACGGCGGTTGCCGATAGCGGACGCGGCATTCGCGCGTCGCGCCAGGAACTGGTGATTCGCAACAACACCCTGATCGGCGATCCCGACGAGCCCGGGATCCAGTTGTTCAGCGATGCGCTCATCGTCGGCAACCGCATCGGCATCGGCGGCAACCTCAGCACATCCGCGCCGCACGCCGTCGGCATCAGCATCGGCAGCAATGTCGCGGCCATCATCGGCGGCGTTGGCAGCAATGCCAATGTGATCGCCACCAATATCGGCGCCGGCATTGCGGCAACCGGCAATTTCAGCGTTGGCGATCTGGCGCGCAATCATTTCTCCAGCAACGGCGGCCTGGCGATCGATCTGGGCAATGCCGGCGTCAGCGCCAATGACCCCGGCGATGGCGACCCCGCGCAGCAGAATTTCCCGCTGCTCACCACGGCAGTGCGCAGCGCCAATTTCGGCGTTCCGGTAGCCATCAGCGGCAGCTTGAACTCGACCGCCAACACGCACTTTCGCATCGTGTTCCTTGCCGACCTGCAGGCTGATCCCAGCAATCACGGCGAGGGCCGGTACATCGGCGAACCGAGCATCGAGGTAGTCACCGACGCCACCGGCAATATCAGTTTCGGGCCGACCAGCACCCACTTCAACGAAACCGGTCTGATCGGTTTCGTGTCCGCCGTGGCGCAGCGCCTGTCCGGCCCCGGTGGCAGCGTGCTCGACAGCAGCGAGATGGCACTGTCGATCCCGGTGGTCAACACCTCGCCGAATCTCTTCGTGGTGACCTCGAGCGCCGACACCTCGGCGCCGTGCGCCGCTACCTGCACCCTGCGCGCGGCGATCTCAGCCGCCAACGGCACCCCGAACAATTCGGGCTTGCCGGACCAGATTCACTTCAACATCCCCGGCGCCGGACCGCACACGATCATCGCGGCCACCGCGTTGCCGGCCATCACCGATGCGCTGATCATCGATGGATATACCCAACCCGGGGCGGTTCCCAACAGCGATGCGACGCGCGTGTCCAGCAACGCCGTGATCAAGGTCGAGCTACGCTACGCCAGCCTGCCTTTTTCCCTGGCGCCGCCCACGCCCGAACCCTCCCGTGATCTGGTGCTGCGCGGGCTGGCGATCTCCGCGGTCAATGCCTCGGAAAACCGCGACATCGTGCTGACGCGCACCCCGCGATCGCGCATCGAGGGCTGCTGGTTTGGCCTGCGTGCGGACGGCAGCGCAGCGCCGATGGATGAGTTGATCGCCAGCGGCATCGTCGGAGGCGCCGAGCCGGCGCAGCGCAATGTGTTCATGCGCGATGGTTCCGGAACCAGCGAGGTCATCCGTTTCCTGGGCACCGTTCTGCGCAACAACCTGATCGGCGTCTATCCGAATGGCCGCAGCACAGCCGCGCAAGCTGCGTCGGCTCTGGTCGAGGTCCGTGTCGACGATGCCCTGATCGAAGGCAATGTCTTCGCCGGTGAATCCTTCGGCTTGACCATCAACGGTGCGCGCACGGTGGTGCGCGACAACAGCTTCGGCGAGAGTTTCGACCGGCAGACAGCACTCGGGATCGCGATAGCCGTCAACGTGCAGCAAGCGGGCTTGCTGCTGCAGTCCAGTAGCCAACGCATCGCCAATGCCGGGATCGGCGTCGGCTTCAATCGCTTCGAAGCCGTCGACGCGATCATCGATCAACCGATCGTCAACAGCGAGCTGTTCGGCGTCGTGCTGTTCAACGAGGGCCAGCGCGTGCAGATCCGCCAGACCATCAGTGGCAGCCAGGGTCTGGCGATCGATCTGCAGCCCGGCGATACCGCGGGCGTCACCCCCAACGATCCCGGCGATCTCGACGAGGGGCCGAACGGCTTGCAGAATTTTCCGCTGCTGCAGAGCGCCAGTCGCGATGGCAACGGGGTGGTCAGTGTCAGCGGCAGCCTGAATTCGCTGCCGAACCAGTCCTATCGCATCCGCGTCTGCGGTATCGCCAACGGCCTTGCCAGCGGCCACGGCGGCTGCGACGCCATCCTGGTCGACGATCTGGTCGTGATCACCGACAGCGGCGGCAACGTGGCCTTCTCGGTCGAATTCGCCGCCGACCCGGCCCTGCGGTTGCTGACAGCAACCGCATCGCGCCTGGCCGGGTCCGCCGAAGAGACCAGCGAGTTTGCAGCGAACATCGTGATCCAGCTGCCGGATCCGCTGTTTGCGAATGGGTTTGAGTAAACGGGGCGTGGGCCGGGTCGCGAAAGACAGGTAACGCAGCCCAATGGGTGAGGGGCGTTGCGCCGCCAGCCACGTAGCCCATTGGGCAACGTGGCCTGCCTGCTTTTTGTCCGCAAAGGACGCAAAGGACGCAAAGGGAGCAAAGAGAGCAAAGAGAGCAAAGAGAGCAAAGAGAGCAAAGAGAGCAAAGAG
>CALEZI010000036.1 GCA_937928755.1 uncultured Rhodanobacteraceae bacterium
TTGCGGACAAATCATGTTCTTTCAGCGACTTGCGTCGGGTTTGGTGAATGCGTACAGGGCCGAATGCAAGCGCCCGGCCGGCTCGGCGCTCACGGTTAGAACCGTTGAGGGTCATAGGGTGCCGGATCCACCTGCGGCGCCCGTCCGCAGATGAGGTCGGCAACCAGCAGGCCGGTCGCCGCCGACATGCTCATGCCGAGCATGCCGTGGCCGGTGGCCAGCATCAGGTTGTTCAAGCCAGGCGCCGGACCGATGATCGGCAGGTCGTCGGGCGTCATCGGGCGCCAGCCGCACCATTCCTCGATGTGCGTCTCGCCGATCGGATCGACCACGTACTCGGCCGCGCCCCTGATCAGCGCCCGCAGGCGCACGCGCGTCAGGCGCGCATCAAAGCCGGAGAACTCCATCGTGCTGCCGACCCTATAACTGTCGCGCCATGGCGTGATCGCGACACTACGCTCGCGACATACGATCGGAACCTTGGGGACGCGCGTGGGCAGCGTGCTGGTGATCGAATAGCCCTTGCCGGGCTGGATCGGCACCCTGAGATCGAGCTTGGCTGCCAGCGTCGGGCTCCAGGCGCCGAGCGCGAGCACGATATGGTCGGCGGCGTAGTCGCCGCGAGTCCCGTTGACGCGCTCGATGCGCTCGCTGCCGCGGGCAAAACCGGTTACCGTCGAATCGGATTCGATGCGCACACCGAGCCGGCTGACGACCCTCGCCAACTCCGCAACATAGCGGTCGGGTTTGAACTCGGCGTCGAGTGGCGTATCGAAGCCGCCGATCACTTCCGGGCGCAACGTCGGTTCGCGCACTCGCAGCGCGTCGCCATCGAGTGCATTGACCTCCATGCCGACCGAGCGCAGCGCGCGCGGCCACCAATCGAAGGCCGCGAGTGCCGCCGGATCGCGAAATACGGTCAGGTGACCACGTTCGGCGAACTCGCAATCGAGGTTCTCGCTGCGAATCAACTCACCGAGCAAACGTCGCGATTCCAGCAACAACTTCGCCTTGCCGGACAAAGCCTGTTCGAAATCGGTCCAGTTGCAGCGACGCTGGAACTGCCACAACCAGCGCCACAACACCGGATCAAAGCGCGGCTTGATATAGAACGGCGCGTCGGTCTGCACCATCCACGCCAAAGCCTGGCGCAGCATGCCGGGCTTCGCCAAGGGCGGCGCGTGACTCGGCGTGATGGTGCCGCAATTGCCGTGCGAAGCGCCGCTGCCCGGCTTGCCCTGGTCGAGAATTGTCACTTCCCGACCCGCCTTGGCCAGAAAGTACGCACACGACAAGCCGATCACGCCGGCGCCGAGGATCAGGACTTCGCTGCGTTGGGTCATGGGGTGAGTCTAATGAATCTGGTTGTTGGTTGTTGGTTGCTGGTTGTTGGTGAGAGTCCCGGTCGCCCCTGGCGGTGCGCTTATTCGCGCAAAGAACACTTGGAAGTAGGTCACGTTGCCTGCGCAGCAGGCTACGTGACGCTGCCCGTTGTCACGTAGCCTGCTGCGCAGGCAACGTGACCTACAAAAATGCTCAGCAATCAATGGTGTGGCGGATGTTCTGTGAGAGCCAGAGCACGACACGAAAGTCCCTGCTCTTGCCAACAACCAACAACCAGCAACCAACAACCGTCTTCTGTGACCCAGTTGGCATCAAAACTGCATACCCGATCACGAATCCCGCCTCCCCACGGGATTCGAACCACAAGGACGGTTATGCGATCGACTCCCCACGAACTCGCATTTGCGCTGCGGTCCCCGAACTCGGGGCCGCTCGCAGCCGTCGTCTGCGCACTGGCTGACCTGTTTGAAGACCCCAGCTTCAACGAAGGCCATCGCGTGCTGCTCAGCCAATTGCTCGCCGGCGGGGAAGTTCCCCAGTTCCTCGCCGAGCGGGCAGCTGATCGCCTCACCCAATTCGCCAGTTCGCTCGAAGACCTGCATCGCGAAGTGATGAGCGAAGGCCCGCTTTTCGACGAACTGCCGGCTCTAGAAGCGCCGCGCCTGCTTCGCGCGGTCTGATCACGATCGGAGCACCTGTGGGAGCGGGTTTATCCCGCGATCTTTCACTCCGCGAGGACAAATGATCGCGGGATAAACCCGCTCCCACAGGTGGCACGAAGCTCAGTCCGCGACCGTCAACGTCCGCTCAGGATCCCCCGTCGCCCCAGTGCGCATATTCGGCGGCACATGGCCGACATCGCCCGCGGCGATCAACTTCATGCTGCCGTCGGCCTCGATGCGGATCGTGGTCATGCTCACATGCCCCACCGACATCTCCAGCCACGCCTCGGTGTCCACGCCAAGCGACTTGGTGATCAGGTAGCGGATCACATTGCCGTGGCAGACCATCAGTTCCTGCCTGGGCGCGCCGGATGCAGGCTTGAAGCGCTCGGCGAACAGTCGGTCGAACTGATTGGCGCAATCGACCAACTCTTCGGGCTTCATCGCCGCCGTGATCTCCTTGCGTCGCGTCGGCGGGGTGCATTCGGCCAGATCCGCCAAAGTCTGGATAGCGGCACCGTCGAGGTCGCCGACAATGACCTTCGCGGTCTGGTCGGCCCGCAGCATCGGGCTGGCGTACACCGTATCGAATTTCTCCGGCAATCCCGCCAGGCGAGCGCCAACGAGATGCGCCTGCGCGATACCGAGGCTGGTCAACGCCGGACCGAGTTTGGCGTCAGCGGCTGGATCCGGTGCGTAATGGCCGTGGCGCACCAGCACGATGGTGCGCGTCGCCGCGGCGGGTTCGACTTCGGAGGCGCTGATGCCCGGACAGGCCAGCAGCAGCGACATCACGAACAACAGCGGACGCGTCATCCAACTCTCCCACTCAGCCCACAGTCGTTGATTATGTAGGAGCGTGCTTGCGGGCGAAACGATCACGGCCCAACGGCCGACCTGACCGAGAACCATGTCCATCATTGATCGTGCAGGTCGTGTTGGCCGCAGGCCCGGGTGACGATAATTTGGCTGTCACGCAGGCCTGCGGGCAACGTGAGCTACATCAGTTCTCCGACAGGGGGCGGGCAGGAGTCCACCCCGCAGGTCAATCGACCGTTTCCGATGTGGCCTTGCGTGACGCCGTGGCCAACCCGAACAACCAGTAGCGCGCAAAGGCCTGGTGATCGCGGCGACGTTGCACCGGCACCGTATTCATCTCGGCTACGGCCTGCAGTTCGTCGGGGCTCGGCTCCGGCAATTGCGCAGCCATCGCCAGGGTCAGTCCAGCAAGCAGACCACTGGCCAGCATCGGCAGCAGTTTGCGCATGGTGCTCATGACACGTTTCACTCCAGACCGGCCTCGATTGGCCGCATGTCTGTTGATTCCGCGTGGCGCGCAGGCAATGACAGCGGTCGCGCCGCCCGGAAGCGAAAACTGCCAACCAGTGCCGGATTGCGCCGCGGCGCAGTTTTACGGCGCGTTTACGCCGGCCTTTGATTTTGCGCATCGCGCCGCTATGCGCGGCGCGCGCAAGCTGTCGTTCAACGGCGCCGGCTGGCGCCAACCGGATGAGGAAGGTCCCGTGAAGTTGCTGATCCTGGTCTTGGCGGTTGTGCTTGCGGGCTATCTGCTGGCTGCGGTGTGGAAGCCGGAGAGGTTTTGAGGAGATCAGGCGTGGGTCACGTTGCACCCAGGGCTACGTGACTCGCGCCGCCTCGCGGCCTGGTGTCATGTAGCCCTGCGGGCAACATGACCTACAAATCAATCAAGTCGGAGTCGTCCGAGAACCGCCATGACCGCCACCCTGCTGACCTATCTGATTGCGATCGCCGCCGCCGTGCCGCTCGGCTGGTGGCTGGCGCGGGTGCTGTCGACCGCGCCGATGCCGGGCGAGGCGCTGTTCGCAGCAATCGAACGCCCGCTTTACGTGGCTCTCGGCGTCGACCCCGCGCGCGGCATGACCTGGCAGGCTTATGCGCGTGCCTTCGTGCTCAGCAATCTGGTGCTCGGCGCATTCGTGTACGCGCTGCTGCTGTTCCAGGGCATGCTGCCGCTGAATCCCGACGGCATTCCGGGCATGTCCTGGGACCTGGCGTTGCACACCATGGTCAGCTTCCTGACCAACACCAACCAGCAGCACTATTCGGGTCAGGCGCAGCTCTCGTACCTGTCGCAACTGGCGGGCATCGTCACGCTGCAGGTGGTGACACCTATGATGGGTCTGGCCATCGCTGCGGCGATGTTGCGGGCGCTGGTCGGCGGGCGCAACGCCGCCGCGGCGCGCGAGGGCGATCCGCGCGATGTCGGCAACTACTACTCGGATGTGATCCGGCTGACGCTGCGCGCCTTCCTGCCGCTGGCGCTGGTGCTGTCGCTGTTGCTGACGGCGCAGGGCGTGCCGAGCACTTTCGCCGGCGCCGCCCCCGCGACGCCGCTCGACAGTGGCGCCGGCATGACCGAGCAGGTGATCCCGATCGGGCCGGTGGCACCGATGGTGGCGGTCAAGCAGCTCGGCACCAATGGCGGCGGCTGGTACGGCCCGAATTCGGCGGTGCCGCTGGAGAATCCGACACCGCTTTCGAACCTGCTTCAGACCGTGGCGATCATCCTGCTGCCGATCGCTGCGGTGTTCATGGTCGGCGGCCTGACCGGCCGGCGCCGGTTGGCCCTGATGATCTTCGCCAGCATGCTGCTGATGTCGGTGGGACTGACCGCGCTGGCGATCTTCGCCGAGCAGGCGCCGAATGCCGCCAGCCTCGGCCTGGCCGAGGTCGCCGCGAACATGGAAGGCAAGGAGGTGCGCTTCGGCAGCGAATCGTCGGCCTTGTGGGCCGCACTGACCACGCAAACCTCGAACGGCTCGGTCAATGCGATGCACGACTCGCTGAATCCGCTCGCCGGCATGGCGGCGATCAGCGGCATGCTGATCAACGCGATCTGGGGCGGCGTCGGCTGCGGACTGGTCAACTTTTTCGTCTACGTGCTGCTTGCCGTGTTCCTGTCCGGGCTGATGATCGGACGCACGCCGGAGCTGTTCGGGCGCAAGCTCGAGGTGCACGAGATGCGCCTGATATCGCTGCTGGTGATCCTGCAGCCGCTGCTGCTGCTCGGGCTCAGCGCATTCACGCTCGCCGCGCCGACGCTGACCGGCAACAGCAATCCGGGTTTCCACGGCGTCTCGCAGGTGTTCTACGAGTACACCTCGGCCTTCGCCAACAATGGCTCGGGCTTCGAGGGCCTGGGCGATGCGACCTCCTGGTGGAACCTGTCGTGCGTGGCCGTACTGCTGGTCGGACGCTACGCCGGTCTGCTGATACCGCTGGCGGTCGCCGGCTCGCTGTCGAGCAAGCGCGTCGCACCGAGCACCCGCGCCTCGCTGAACGTCGAAGGCCCGGTATTCGCCGCCACCCTGCTCGCGGTGATCGTGCTGATGACCCTGCTGTGCTTCCTGCCGGTCTTCGCGCTCGGGCCGATCGCCGAGCAGTTGAGCCTGGCGCGCTGAACGAACCTCTTGCTCTCCCCATGAACCTCGTCATTGCGAGCGCAGCGAAGCAATCCAGTGACCCGGCTTGGTTCTCCTGCTCTTCCCATCACAGCAAAGAAGAGTCACTGGATTGCTTCGTCGCGTTCGCTCCTCGCAATGACGACTTGAGGTGCCCAACGGATGAATGTCATGACCCCGAATGTGATCAAGCGCCAGCGTGGTGCGCTGGCTGCGGCGCCGCTCGCGCCGGCTGCGTGGGATGCGCTGCGCAAGCTGCATCCGCGGGCGCAGTTGCGCAATCCGGTGATGTTCGTGGTGCTGGCCGGCACCCTGCTGACCTTCGCGCTGGCGCTCTCTGCCGGCCCGGGCGATCCGCACTTCGGGTTCATGCTGACGGTGGGTGCGATCCTGCTGGCGACCGTGTGGTTCGCCAATTTTGCCGAGAGCGTTGCCGAGGCACGCGGTCGCGGCCAGGCGGCGAGTCTGCGGGCGACGCGCAGCGAGCTCACTGGCCGCCGCGTGGTCGACGGCCGCGAGGACCGCGTGCCCGCCTCGTCCTTGCGCCGCGGCGATCGCGTGCGCGTGTCGGCGGGTGAACTGATCCCGGCCGATGGCGAGATCGTCGAGGGCCTTGCCACGATCAACGAAGCCGCGGTCACCGGCGAATCGGCGCCGGTGTTGCGCGAGGCCGGTACCGACAAGAGTGGCGTGATCGCCGGCACCAAGGTGCTCACCGACGAGATCCTGATCGAGGTCGGCACCGATCCGGGCGACAGTTTCCTCGACCGCATGATCCGTCTGGTCGAGGGTGCGCAGCGGCAGAAGACGCCGAACGAACTGGCGCTGACCGTGCTGCTGTCGGCGATGACCCTGGTGTTCCTGATCGTCTGCGTCAGCCTGCCGCCGATGGCCGCGTTCCTCGGCGTCGAGCTCGACCTCGTCATGCTGGTGGCGCTGCTGGTGTGCCTGATCCCGACCACCATCGGCGGCCTGCTGCCGGCGATCGGCATCGCCGGCATGGACCGCGCGCTGCGTGCCAACGTGATCGCAAAATCCGGCAAGGCGGTGGAACTGGCCGGCGACATCGACACCCTGCTGCTGGACAAGACCGGCACCATCACCCACGGCGATCGCCAGGCCACCGCGTTCCACCCGCTGCCGGGGATCGCCGTGGGACATCTGGCGCGCGCCGCGCAACTGGCCTCGCTGGTCGACCCGACGCCCGAGGGCAAATCGATCGTGCGCCTGGCCGAGCGCAGTGGCGGGCCCCTGGCGCTACCCGAGGGCAGCACGGTGATCGAATTCACTGCGCGCCTGCGCATGTCCGGTGTCGACGTGCCCGGTCGACCGCCGCTGCGCAAGGGCGCTGGCGATGCCATCGGGCGCTTCGTCGAGGCGCAGGGTGGCAGCGTGCCGCCGGCGCTGCGCGGCATCATCGAGCAGGTGGCGCGCGCGGGTGCGACGCCACTGGTGGTGGCCGAGGGCACCCAGGTGCTCGGCGTGGTGGCGCTGTCCGACGTGATCAAGTCCGGCGTGCGTGAGCGCTTTGCGCGACTGCGCGCCCTCGGCGTGCGTACCGTGATGATCACCGGCGACAACCCGCTGACCGCGGCAGCAATCGCCGCCGAGGCCGGCGTCGACGATTTCATGGCCGAGGCAACGCCGGAGGACAAGCTGGCGCGCATCCGTGCCGAACAGGCCGGCGGACGTCTGGTGGCGATGGTCGGCGACGGTACCAACGACGCGCCGGCGCTGGCGCAGGCCGACATCGGCCTGGCGATGAACGCCGGCACCCAGGCGGCCAAGGAAGCCGGCAACATGGTCGATCTGGATTCGGACCCGTCCAAGCTGCTCGACGTGGTCGAGATCGGCAAGCAGCTCCTGGTCACGCGCGGCGCGTTGACCACCTTCTCGCTGGCCAACGACGTCTCCAAGTACTTCGCGATCATCCCGGCGATCTTCCTCGCCGGCATTCCGCAACTGGCTGCGCTCAACGTGATGGGCCTGTCCAGCGCCACCAACGCGGTGCTCGCGGCGCTGATCTTCAACGCCATCGTGATTCCCGCATTGATTCCGCTCGCGCTGCGCGGCATCGCGGTCAGCGCCACCAGCGGCGATGCGCTGCTCGCGCGCAACCTGTTGCTGTGGGGCGTCGGCGGCGTGATCCTGCCGTTTCCGGCGATCAAGCTGATCGACATGATGCTGTACGCCGTGATCGGCGCGTAATTCGGAGAATCGTGTCATGCAAACCTCTGCTCATGAACTCGATACCCGCGGCGGTGGCCTGCGCGCCGCACTCGCCTTCGGCGTGCTGGCGGTGCTGCTGGGCGGCCTCGTCTACCCGATCGCCGGCACCTTGCTCGGCGGCTGGACCTTCCCGGCGCAGGCCGGTGGCAGCCTGGTTTCCGTGGACGGTCGCCAGGTCGGCTCGGCGCTGGTGGCGCAGCCGTTCAGCGCGCCGGGCTACTTCCAGCCGCGCCCGTCCGCCGCTGGCTACAACCCGACGGCGGCCGCCGGCAGCAACTACGCGCCGAGCAATCCGGCGTTGCGCGAGCGCATGGCCGCCGATGCGGCCGCGATTGCGGAACGCGACGGGATAACGCTCGCCACGGTCCCGGTCGAACTGATCAGCGCCAGCGGTGGCGGACTCGATCCGCACCTCAGCCCGGCTGGCGCGCGGGTGCAGGCGGCGCGGATTGCCCGCGCACGTGGCATCGACGAGGCTGCCGTGCTGGCGCTGATCGACGCGCATGTCGAGCGGGCGTGGCTCGGCGTGTTCGGCGCGCCGCGGGTCAACGTGTTGCTGCTGAACCTCGCGCTCGACCAGCGCGCTTCCGGCCACTGAGCCATGGGCGATGCCCGCAGCGCGCAGGCCGACGCCCTGCTGGACGGCATCCAGCGTGAGCGCGAGCGCGCCGCGCTGAAGGTGTTCCTCGGCGCCGCGCCGGGCGTCGGCAAGACCTACGCGATGCTGTCGGCAGCGCGCGACCTCAAGCGGCGCGGCATCGACGTGGTCATCGGCATCGTCGAAACCCATGGCCGCGCCGAGACTGCCGCGCTGGCCGAGGGCCTGGAGGTGCTGCCGCGACGCGTGGTCGACTACCGCGAGCGCACGCTCGAGGAGCTTGATCTCGACGCCGTGATCGCGCGGCGCCCCAAGGTGGCATTGATCGACGAACTGGCGCACAGCAACGCGCCGGGCAGCCGACATCCGTATCGCTACCAGGACGTGGCGGAACTGCTCGACGCCGGCATCGACGTCTACACCACGATCAACATCCAGCACCTCGAAAGCCTCAACGACGTCGTCGAACGCCTCACCGGCGTGCGTGTGCGCGAGACTGTGCCGGATGCGGTGTTCGACCGCGCGCGCGACATCGTGCTGGTCGATCTGCCACCGCGCGAGCTGATCGAACGCCTGCAGCAAGGCAAGGTCTACTTGCCGGAACTTGCGAGTTCGGCGCTGCAGCGGTTCTTCAATCCCTCCAATCTGACCGCGCTGCGCGAACTGGCCGTGCAGCAGATCGCCGATCGCGTCGACGCGGACTTGCGGGAAACACTGACCGCCAAAGGCCAGCAAGTGATTCCGATCCGCCGCCGCCTGCTGGTTGCGGTGGATGGCAGCGGCAACAGCGAGTACCTGGTGCGCGTGTCGCGCAAGCTGGCGGAACGCCGCAGCGCGCCGTGGACGGTGGCGTTCGTCGATACCGGCAATGTCGACGCCGACCGCCGTCGTGCCGTCGAGAGCGTGTTCGCGCTGGCGCGCAGGCTCGGCGCCGAGACCGAGTGGCTGCGCGGCGCCGATGTCGCCGACACGCTGATCGATCATGCCGCACAGCAGGCGATTTCCGGCATCGTGCTCGGTCGCACCCGCGAACGCCCGTTTGCGCGCATGTTCAATCGCACACTGACCCAGCGGCTGTTGCAGCATGGCGCGCACCTGGAACTGACCATCCTGGCGACGCCCGAGGCGCGCCGCCGCGCGCGCAAGCGGGTTTCCTTGCGTTCGCTGTGGCAGTGGAGCGACGTGGTCATTGCCGTCGCCGGCGTGATCGCGGCGATGCTGCTGGCGCTGATCGGCGAGCGCCTGTTTGCGCTCACTGATCTGTCGCCGATCTTCCTGCTGACCGTGCTGCTGGTGGCCGTGCGCACGCGCGGCAGCATCGCCGTGCTGACCGCGCTGCTGTGTTTCTTCGGCTGGAACTTCTTCTTCACCGAGCCGCGTTATACGTTTGCCGTATGGGAGCAGCGCGATTTCGTCAACCTGTTCCTGTTTCTGGTCGTCGCGCTGATCAGCGGTCGACTCGCCAGTCGGCTGCGCCGCCAGGTGCTCAATCTGCGCGAGGCCAACGCCAGCAACCGCGCGCTGCAGTCGCTCAGCCGCGAACTTGCAGCAGCCGTTGACGACGACGACGTGATTGCCGTAGCGCACAAGGCGCTGGGCCGCGCGGCCGATTGCGACACGGTGTTGTACCTGCGCGAACTGAGCGGCCAGCAACGCCAGGTCGCCAGCAGCGGCCACGCGCTCGGCCTGACCGAGCAGGCGGCGGCGGACTGGACCGGCGTGCATGGCAAGCCGTCTGGCCACGGCACCGATACTCTGCAGGCCTCGTCCTGGTGGTTCCTGCCGCTTAAATCGAAGGACCGCGTGCTGGGCGTCATCGGCCTGCGCCGCAGCGAAGCGGGCGCCGGCTTCGGTGTCGAACAGGAGGCGCTGCTGCAATCGATGGTCGCCGATGTCGCCGAGGCGCTGGCGCGCACCCAGTTGAACGCCGCGCTGGAAGCCGCGCGCATGCAGTCGGAAACCGAAACGCTACGCGCGGCGTTGCTGTCCTCGGTGTCGCACGACCTGCGTTCGCCACTCGCCGCCATCGTCGGCGCCGCCGAGAGCCTGACCGCCTATGGCGAGCAGATGCCCATTGAGGATCGCCGCAGCTTGCAGCAAGCCATTCTGGGCGAAGGCCAGCGTCTCGACAGCTACATCCAGAACCTGCTCGACATGACCCGCCTCGGCCATGGCGAACTGAAGATCCAGCGCGACTGGATCGCACCCGGTGAACTCCTCGGCGCCGCCGCCCGCCGCGTGCGCAAGCAGTTCCCCGCACTCGACCTGGTGCTCGATGTGCCCAGCGATCTGCCCCTGCTGTGGGTGCATCCGGCGCTGATCGAGCAGGCGCTGTTCAACATCCTGGAGAATGCCGCGCGCTTTTCGCCGCCCGGTGCGCCGGTGCTGCTGCGCGCGCGTGCCGACGATTGCACCGAAAAACTGGACATCAGCGTCACCGATCGCGGCCCGGGCATCCCCGAGGAGGAGCGCAAGCGCATCTTCGACATGTTCTACTCGGCGGCGCGTGGCGATCGCGGCAAGGGTGGCACCGGCCTGGGCTTGAGCATCTGCCAGGGCATGATCGGCGCCCATGGCGGGCAGGTCGAAGCCTTGCCAGGCAGCGACGGCATCGGTACCGTGATCCGGGTGACGCTGCCGCTGACGGCGCACCCCGCGAGCACGGAGACCGAATCCGGATGACCGAATCCAAGCCGCGCATCCTGGTGGTCGACGACGAACCGCAGATCCGCAAGTTGCTCGACATTAGCCTGCGCGCGCAGGGCTACCGCGTGGAAGAAGCGGCCAACGGTGCCACCGCGCTGGCCGCACTCGCTGCGCATGGCGCCGACCTGGTGATCCTCGACATCGGCCTGCCCGATCGTGAGGGACATGACGTGCTGCGCGATATCCGCGCATGGACCGAGGTGCCGGTGATCATGCTCTCGGTGCGCGCGTCGGAAGCCGAAAAGGTGCGCGCGCTTGATCTCGGCGCCAACGACTACGTGACCAAACCCTTCGGCGTGCAGGAACTTTCCGCGCGTATTCGTGCGTTGTTGCGCACCCAACCGGCGATCGCCGGCGAGAGTGGCTTCGAGGATGGACATCTGCACGTCGACCCGCTGCGCCGACAGGCCGAGCTGGATGGCGTCACGTTACGCCTGACACCCAAGGAATGGACGTTGCTGCTGTTGTTGCTGCGCCATCGCGGCAAGGTGCTGACCCACCCGCAGTTGCTGCGCGAAATCTGGGGACCCGACCACGACGGCGATTCGCATTACCTGCGCATCCTGGTCGGCCGCCTGCGGCGCAAGCTCGGCGATGACCCGCTGACGCCGAAGTACATCGAGACCGAGGCCGGCGTGGGCTTGCGCTGGCTCGCGTAGCTTGCTGTGGGAGCGGGCTCGTCCCGCGAGCTCTGGCCGCCAGAGCTCGCGACACAAGGTCGCTCCCACAGAGGTCAGTCGCGTTTCACCCGCACTTCGAATAACCGCAATTCAGGCAAGTCTGGCAGCCATCCATCAGCACCATCGCCTTGGTATTGCATTTGCCGCACATCAACGCGCTAGGCGGGAACGAGGCGCTAACGGGTTCCACCGGCTCGATCGGCACGATGGCGAGACTCGCGCCGCGAAGCTCGGGCTCGCGGCTCAGTTCAGCGTTTTTTTTTGCGTTTGCGCTGTTCTGTGCGTCGTACTGCGCGCGCTTCTTCGAGATCGCTTCGCGCTGCTCGATGCTCAGCTCGTCGCCGATCATCATGCCGATCTTCTTCAGGTGATCCTCGACGACGAAACCGAGTTCGGCGACGATCGACGGCATGTAGACGCCGCCGGCCTTGAAGTAACCTCCGCGCGGGTCGAACACCGCTTTCAGTTCTTCGACGATGAAAGTGACATCGCCGCCTTTGCGGAACACGGCGCTCATGATGCGCGTCAACGCCACGGCCCACTGGAAGTGGTCCATGTTCTTCGAGTTGATGAACACTTCGAACGGACGTCGCGATTCGTGTTCGGTGCCTTCGTTGAGCACGATGTCGTTGATGGTCACGTACAGCGCGTGCTCGAACAGCGGCGACTTGATCTTGTAGGTGCTGCCATCGAGCATTTCCGGGCGCTCGACGCGCTCGTGCATGTGGATCACCTCGGCGCCCGGCACCTCGTCCACCGTCTCCGGCTGCGCCGCGGCAATACGCGCGGCCTCCGCGGCTTCGGTCTTCGCCTTGTCTTCCGGCGTCTGCACCGCGTAGCCGGTAATCTTCTTGCTGATCTTGATGGTCATGGTCGGGCTTCCGGGCAATGCCCCGTGGGGCATCGCTTCATGGTGAGAGCGCAGATGCAGGTGCTGAGCGTTGGCGAACCGATACCGCGGGCGCCTGGTCTTATTTGGCGGAGATCAGCTTGAGCTCATCGCCCTGTTGGTACGCAGTCAGCACTTCGAGATCGCGACCAATGCGTGCCAGTTCGAGCAAATGATCGATCTGGATCGGCCGATCCGTGCTGTTCAGCAAGATGATCTGATCGATCACATAGGCGCGCTTGACGCCGGCGAGCGCCTCGGCGAGCCCGAGCGAATCGTAGACCTCGTCCTGAAACAGGAACTCGCGCTCGCCGTGCGGCAACAGTTCCACCTTGAGTTTCTGCCCCGGGATGAGATCCGCTGGCAAGGCGACGCGGTTGGCGCTGCCAGAGCCCGAATCGGTCCTGGGAGGGGCGTCGTTGGCCTTGAGCACGGCCTCTTTCAATGCCGTCTGCGACTTGTCTGCGCCGTACTTGGCGTTGAGTTCGGCCAGGTGTTTTTCGTAATCGGTCTTGCTGCGCGGCTGCAGCGTGATGTCGCCGCTCTTTGTTTGCGCGATGGCGGCATCGAGCGGCAACACCATGAACAGCGCGATCAACATCATCCAGTACTTCATTGCAAATCTCCGGGCACCCCCGCGCTCGCGGGGATGCCTCGTGCTGTCATGAATCCAACCGTACGCCGACGACTGCTTACTTCTTGGCTGCCGGCTTCTTGGCTGCCGGCTTTGCCGCAGCTTTGGCGGCGGGCTTTGCGGCGGCCTTGGCAGCCGGCTTCGCAGTTGCCTTGGCCGCGGGCTTGGCGGCCGGCTTGGCGGCTGGCTTGGCCGCAGGCTTCGCGGCTGCCTTGGCTGCCGGCTTCGCGGCCGGCTTCGCTGCTGCCTTGGCTGCAGGCTTGGCCGGTTTGGCCTTCGCCGCTGCCTTGGTCAACGCGGCGCCGGCCTTGCCGGCCGCCTTGGCGACGACGGTTCGCGCTTCATTGACTTTGCCGGCGACCGCCTTCTCAGCCTTGGCAACCACCTTCTTGGCGTCCTTGACCTTGCCCGCAACCGCCTTTTCGACTTTCGCTTCGGCCTTGACGACAGCCTTCTTGACTTCGGTAGCCTTGGCCTCGACGGCCTTTTTCGCTACGCCCACCTTTTTGGTCGCTGCCTTCTTCACCTTGGCCACCTTGGCTTCTGCCGCGGCAACCACTTGTTTGCCTTCGGCGATCAGCTTCTCGCCAATGGCTTCGGCACGATCTTTCAGCTCTTCGACTTTGCCCGCAATACCCTTCTTGCCTTTCATGACGACCACTCCCTCGCTCAGTTTGGCGCCCCGGCGGGGCGCGGTCCATCGAACTTGTTGCCTGCGTCCACGACTCGCGGGCATACCCGCATCCAAGTCTGGCCAGACCTGACCTGGTCCGAAAAGTCCACAAGGACTTCTCGGGCCAAACTCAGAATTTGCCGTAATAGCCCTCTTTGAGAGCATCGAACAGATTGGCGGCGGTATGCGTCTCGCCGTCGTATTCGATTTCTTCGTTGCCCTTGACTTCGATCACGCTACCGTCTTCGAGTTCAAACCGATAGAGGGTGTTCTCCAGGTCTTGCTCCTTGACCAACACGCCCTGGAACGCCGCCGGATTGAAGCGGAAAGTGGTGCAGCCCTTCAATCCCTGTTTGTGCGCATACAGGTAGATGTCCTTGAAGTCGGCGTAGGCGTAATCGGTCGGCACGTTGGCCGTCTTGCTGATCGACGAGTCCACCCACTTTTGCGACGCCGCCTGGATGTCGACATGCGACTTCGGGCTGATGTCGTCGGCGGACACGAAATAGTCCGGCAGTTTTTCGTCCGGCTTTTCGCTGTAGGGCATTGCCTTCGGGTTGACCAGTTGCCGGTAGGCGAGCAACTCGTAGCTGAACACCTCGACTTTTTCCTTGGACTTCTTGCCCTCGCGGATGACGTTTCGCGAGTAGTGGTGCGCAAACGAGGGTTCGATGCCGTTGCTGGCATTGTTGCCGATCGACAGCGAGATGGTGCCAGTCGGCGCAATCGAGCTGTGATGGGTGAAGCGCGCACCGACCTCGGTCAATTCGCCGACCAGTTCCGGCGCCACGCCGGCCAGTCGTTGCATGTAGCGTGAGTACTTGCCATGCAGCAAACGTCCCGGAATCTGGTCGCCGACGCGATAGCCGTCGGCAACCATTTCCGGGCGCTTGCGCAGCATTTCGCCGGTCACCTCGAACTGCTCCAGCATGATCGGCGCGGGACCCTTCTCCCGCGCCAGGATCAATGCCTCTTCCCAACCGGCGATGGCCATGTCGCGCGAAACCGCATCGGTGAATTCCAGCGATTCGGGCGAACCGTAGCGCATCTTGAGCATGGTCAACGTCGAGCCGAGGCCGAGAAAGCCCATGCCATGGCGGCGCTTGCGCATGATCTCGTCGCGTTGGCCCTGCAGCGGCAGGCCGTTGACCTCGACCACGTTGTCGAGCATGCGCGTGAACACACGCACCACTTCCTTGTATTCGTCCCAGTCGAAGCGAGCACGCGCGGTGAACGGTTCGCGCACGAACTTGGTCAGGTTCACCGAGCCCAGCAGGCACGAGCCATAGGGCGGCAAGGGTTGCTCGCCGCACGGGTTGGTGGCGCGGATGCTCTCGCACCACCAGTTGTTGTTCATCTCGTTGACGCGATCGATCAGGATGAAGCCGGGCTCGGCGAAATCGTAGGTCGAGGTCATGATCATTTCCCACAGACCCTTGGCGCGTATGTGGCCGTAGATCTTGCAGGCGACCAGACCGTCGTCGCGACTGACATAGTTGTTGCTCGTCGGCCATTCGCGCCAGATCACCTGGGACGGGTCGGCGATATCGATCTCGTGCTGTTCCTTGACGTGCACCGGGAACACCAGCGGCCAGTCGCCATCGGTTTCCACCGCGTGGATGAACTCGTCGGTGATCAACAGCGACAGGTTGAACTGGCGCAATCGACCGTCCTCGCGCTTGGCCTTGATGAACTCCTTGACGTCCGGGTGTGCGACATCGAATGTGCCCATCTGCGCGCCGCGGCGGCCACCGGCGCTGGACACGGTGAAACACATCTTGTCGTAGATATCCATGAACGACAGCGGGCCGGAGGTGTAAGCACCGGCACCCGACACATAAGCGCCACGCGGGCGCAAGGTGGAGAACTCGTAACCGATGCCGCAGCCGGCTTTCAACGTCAGCCCGGCTTCATGGACCTTGCCGAGGATGTCGTCCATCGAGTCGCCGATGGTGCCCGATACCGTGCAGTTGATCGTGCTGGTCGCCGGCTTGTGCTCCAGCGCGCCGGCGTTGCTGGTGATGCGGCCGGCCGGAATGGCGCCGCGACGCAGCGCCCAGAGGAAACGCTCATACCAGTACGCGCGTTTGTCGGCGTTGTCCTCGGCGTCGGCGAGCGCCCGGGCAACGCGCTTGAAGGTGTCGTCGATGGTGCGATCGATCGGATCGCCGAGTTTGCTCTTCAGGCGGTACTTCTTGTCCCAGATATCCTGGGACGCGGGCTGCATTGGAATATCCACGGCGTCGCTACGAACCGCTTCCAGACGAACGGTGCTCATCAAAGATTGCCTCCCCAGGCGTAAGGCGCGTTCTTATTATGTGTTGCGGTCGAGCAACTAGTTCTTGGTGCCAGTTCACATCTCGACCACTACATCTAGTGGTGACAGCGGGGGAGGAGTTTGAGATTCCGAGCGCCCGCAGTCAAGCACGGCGGCAGCGGAAATGTGATCTGGTGTGACGAATCCGACGAGTGGTGGGACAGCGAGTGAAGCTGGAGCGGGGCACGGGGCACGGGGCACGGGAAAGGCTTGCACGATGCGAGCTCCTGAGGGTCCAGACTTGTCAGAACGCTCTCCCTTCCAGATTGCAGAAAAGCGTCCAGACAAGTCTGGACCCACAAAAGCAGCCCGCGCCGCGCGCCCCAGGTCGCGCCTTTTCGCGCCTGCCCGCCTCAGGCCTGCGCCGCCCGCGCAATCTCCTCGACCGGCAGCGGCTGGCTGAACAGGAAGCCCTGCCCGATCATGCAACCGAGGCTTTTCAGTGCCTGGCACTGCGCATGCGTTTCGATGCCCTCGCCGATGACCTCCAGACCCAGTGAATCGGCCAGCGCATGGATCGCGCGCACCACCGCCTCGCTGCCACCCGCCTGGCCCGGGCGCAGATCGGCCACAAACGAGCGGTCGATCTTCAACGAGTGGATCGGGAATCGATGCAGATAGGAGAGCGACGAATAGCCCGTACCGAAATCGTCGAGTTGCACCATTACGCCGGCCTCGCGCAGGCTTTCGAGCAGACGCCGCACATGGTCGGGGTTCTCCAGCAGCGCCCCTTCGGTGACCTCCAGGCGCACGCGGTGACGGTGGATGCCATTGGCGTCGATCAGGCGCAGCACCGACTGATCAAAGTCGACTGCCCGCATCTGCCGCGCCGAGACATTGATGCTGATGTAGGCATCGTGCTCCGGCAGCCGCGCGGCGGCGCGGCAGGCCAGCGCAAAGATCTGCCAGTCGATCTGTTCGATCGAGCCATTGTCTTCCGCGACAGCCAGAAAATCGCCGGGCAGCAGCAGTCCGCGCTCGCTATGGCGCCAGCGCAACAGCGCCTCGTAACCGACGACCGACGCATCATCGAGGCGCACGATCGCCTGAAAATGCGGTTCGAACTCACCGCGCGCCAGAGCCCGGCGCAAATCGCCCTCCAGATCGAGCACGCGCAGCGCCTCGGCACGCAGGCGCTCGTCGAACAACTCGAATCGCTGTCGGCCTTGCGCCTTGGCGCGGTACATCGCGACATCGGCATCGCGCAGCAACTCCTCGGCGCGCGTGTAGCGTGGATGCGAGAAGGCAATGCCGATGCTCGCCGAGGTAAACAGCTCCTTGCCGTCGATACGCATCGGTTCCGACAAGGCCGAGATCAAGCGCTCCGCGACCAGCGTGGCGCGCTCGGGTTCGTGCAGCTCTTCGAGCAGGATCGCAAACTCGTCGCCACCGAGGCGGGCAACCGTGTCCGGCTCACGTACCGCGTGGGCGATTCGTGCAGCCGCCTGCTTCAGCAGTTCGTCGCCGACCAGGTGACCGACGCTGTCGTTGATCACCTTGAAGCGATCGAGATCGAGGAACAGCACGGCAAAACCGCGCCCGTCGTCGCGCCGCGAACGCGTCAACGCGCGCGCCAGGCGATCCAGCAGGTAGGCCCGGTTGGGCAACCCGGTCAGCGTGTCGTGCAGGGCCTGATGCTTGAGCGTGTCCTCGATGCGTTCGCGCTCGACGATCTGATCGGTCAGATCGCGATTGGCCAACGCCAGTTCGTGGGTGCGGTCGGCGACGCGCCGCTCGAGATCGGCATAAGCGCTGCGCAAGGTATCCTGGGCGCGCTTGCGCTCCAGTCCGTTGGCAATGTGGTAGCCGACGAAAGTCAGCAGTTCCTGGTCGCGCTCGGTGAACGGGGTATCGATCGAATAGCTCTGCACCGCGACCACGCCGACCGTGCGCTCGTCGCAGATCAACGGCACGCCGAGCCAGAACACCGAGCGCGAACCGAAACTCACGACTTCGCCGGCGTGACTGAGCGACTCGATGGCATCGCGATCGGCCAGCAAGGCATGGCCGGTGCGCAGCACGTACTCGGTGAGACCCTTGGCCAGTTGCCGCCGTTGACGCACCGGATCGCGCTCATCGACCGAATACGGAAATTCGAGTTCGTTGCCGTCGTCGGAAATCAGCGCGATGTAGAAATTGCGCGCGTACAGCAGTTGATCGACGATCGCGTGCACCGCCGCGTAGAACTCCTCCAGCGACTCGGCGGTGCTCGACTTCTCCGCGATCCGGTAAAGCGCCGCCTGCAGACGCTCGCTGCGTTGGCGCTCCAGCACTTCCTGGCGCAGTTCGGCATTGGCGGTGGCCAGCTCGCTGGTGCGCTGGTCGACGCGCCGCTCCAGCTCTTCCTGCGCCTGTTTGCGATCGAGTGCGGTCAGGATGTGCTGCGCGACATAGGTCAGCAGCGCGCGATCCTCATCGCTGAATCGGTGCTCCTCGGTATAGCTTTGCACCACGATGGCGCCGCGCACGACGCCACCGCTGAGCATCGGCACGCCGAGCCAGTCGGCGCTGTCCGGACCGAGCGTGTCGTCACGGGCGACGCCGAGGCGCTCGCGCAGCGTGTCCGACGGCCCCATCTGTGGTTGCCCGCTGCGCAACATCGCCAGCGTCAGGCTGTTGGGGATGCTGGCGAGCGGGATCAGCATGTCGGGCTTTGGATGATCGATGTCGACGGCGTCGGCGAAGTAGAGGAAACGCAGGGCATCCAGTTCCGGCTCCGCGAGCACGATGAAAAGATTCTCCGCGTACATCAGTTCGCCGACCACGCCGTGCACGCTGTGCATCATTTCCGGCATGTCGAGATCCGAGCTCGCCATGTCGGCGATGGCGTACAGCGATCGCTGCAGGCGTTCGGCACGTTCCAGCCTGACGACCGCGGCCGTCAGTGACTCCAGCTCCAGCAAGCGGCCGGCGGCACCGGCCACATCGTCGACGAACCGCGTCCAGTTGGGCGTCGCCGGGGTGGGCACGCTCAGCGGCCAGACGAGCACGGCGCGACCGATGACGCCAGACACCAGTTCGGCGCACGCCAGCGGCGCCTCCGCGAGCCGGCCATTGCCGGCGCGATCGTCGAGCCAGGCGCGCTCCGCCTCGGTCAATCCGCCTGCGGGCGCAGCCAGTTGTCGTCCATGATTGTCCGACTGCGGCGAGCGCGACCACCAGACCAGCACCAGCCTCGGGATCGCGAATGTACGACTGGCTTCGCGTGCGACCAGGTGACCCAGCGTCTCCAGGTCCGGCGCACGCAGCAGTTCGCGGACGAAGCTGGCGCCTGTCGTCACCGCTGCCTGTGCATCGCCGGGATGCGCCTTCATCGACGTCGTCGCTGCCTGGAAACCGTCATCGTGGCGCCAAGTGTAGGCGCAACCCCGCCCTTGCGCGAAGCAACCAAATGACACCCCTACCGAATGGCATATCGGGATTGCCTTCGGTAACTGGCGTGACCGGGCGGGCTGCGTCAGCATAAGCGGTCGAAAGCCGACTCTGGAGCGCATCATGATCCACGCGAACATCCTCGAAACCATCGGCAATACGCCAGTTGTGCGCATCAACCGCCTGGCCCCGCCCGGCATCGAAATGTATGTGAAAGTCGAGGCGTTCAATCCGGGGTCGAGCGTCAAGGACCGCCTGGCGCTGGCGATCATCCAGGACGCCGAGGCGCGCGGTGAACTCAAGCCGGGGCAGACCGTGGTCGAGGCCACCAGCGGCAATACCGGCATCGCGCTGGCGATGGTTTGTGCCGCGCGCGGTTACCCGTTCGTCGCGCTGATGGTCGAGACCTTCTCGATCGAACGCCGCAAGTTGATGCGCGCCTTTGGCGCGAAGGTGATCCTCACCCCCGCCGCCGAGCGCGGCTCCGGCATGGTGCGCCGCGCCGAAGAACTGGCACGAAAACACGGCTGGTTCCTCGCCCGCCAGTTCGAGAATCCAGCCAATCCGGCTTATCACCGCAATACCACCGGGCCGGAAATCCTGCGCGACTTCGCCAATCGGCGTCTGGATTATTTCGTCACCGGCTGGGGCACCGGCGGCACCCTGAGCGGCGCCGGGCAGATGCTCAAGCTGGCACGGCCAGAGATCAGGATCGTCACCACCGAACCTGCCGTGGCGCAGTTGCTGGCGGGTCAGCCGTGGTCACCCCACAAGATCCAGGGATGGACGCCCGACTTCGTGCCGGCGGTGCTCGACCGCACGGTGTTCGACCAGAACATCCCGATCGACGACATCACCGCGCGCGACACGGCGCGCCTGCTGGCGCAGCAGGAAGGCCTTTTCGTCGGCATTTCCGCCGGCGCCACCTTCGCCGCCGCACTCGAAGTGGCGAAATCCACCGCCCCTGGCAGCGCCATCCTGGCGATGTTGCCCGACACCGGCGAGCGCTACCTGTCGACCTTCCTGTTCGAAGGCGTCAACGAGGGCTCGGACGACGAGTGGTTGGCCGGGCTGGGGTGAGCTTGCGGGGCACGAGGGCACGAGGGCACGAGGGCACGAGGGCACGAGGGCACGAGAAAGGCTCGCAGATCGCGAGCTCTTGTGGGTCCAGACTTGTCTGGACGCTGTTCGCGGTCGACAGCGAGAAACGTCCAGACAAGTCTGGACCCACTCAAGCCTGCTTCGAGCACGTTCCGGTCGTGCCCCGTTCGCGTTCAATAGCGAGAAGCGTCCAGACAAGTCTGGACCCACAAGAGCCTGCTTCGAGCAAGTTCTGGTCGTGCCCCGTGCCCCGTTTCGCGTGCCCCGCAATCATCCCCCCAGCGGCGGCAACCTGACCTCGAACTGCGCGCCGCCGAGTTGCTCGGAGCGGCTCACCTTGAGCTCGCCATCGTAGGAGCTGACGATGTCGCCGATGATCGACAGGCCAATGCCATGGCCCTGCACGCGCTCGTCGCCGCGCACGCCGCGTTTGAGCACCTCACTGATCTTGTCGTCGGGAATGCCCGGACCGTCGTCTTCGACTCGCAACAGCAGCCCGGGGCGACGCGCCTTGTGCAACCCCAGTGGTTCGGCGGTCAGCAGCACGCGGCCCTTGCACCACTTGAAGGCGTTGTCGAGCAGGTTGCCCATCAGCTCCATCAGGTCGCCCTTGTCGCCATGGAACATGCTGCGCGGGTCGACCTCGAACTCGGCCAGCGCGCCCTTGCGGGCGTAGACCTTTTCCAGCATCAGCGCGATTTCCTCGGCGTGCGGCAGGATCGGCAGCGGCGCGGCGTAGGTCTGGTGCCCCGATTTGGCGGCGCGCGCCAACTGGTAGGCGACGATCTCGTCCATGCGCGCCACCTGCTCGAGCCCGCCCTGTTGCAGGCGTCCGGCATCGTGCTCGTTCTCGAACAGCCCGCGCATCACCGCAAGCGGCGTCTTCAGGCTGTGGGCGAGATCGCCCAGGGTATGTCGATAGCGGCGCAAGTGGTCGCGCTCGCTCTTGATGAAGTCGTTCAATCCGCGCGTCAACGCCGACAGCTCCATCGGATATTCGCCCGAGAGTTGTTCGGATTCGCCGCGCTCCACCATGGCCAGGTCGCGCGCCACCGCACGCAAGGGCCGCAGGCTCCATACCAGCAGCAGCGCCTGGAACATCAGCAGCAGCAAGCCAAGTCCGCCGAGCACCACCCACATGGTCTCGCGGAAGGCGCCGATCTGGCGCCGCACCGAGGACTGGTTCTCGCCGACGTTGATGGTCACGCGCGCATCCTTGCCGCTCGGCGAGCGCGCCTCGAACAACACGCCCATGCTGAGCATGTAGACGCCGCCAACGCGAGTCTTGATCGGGCCCTTGAAGCTGATCTCGCCGGGCTTGAGTGCGTCTTCGAAGGGCAGGTCGCGGTCCAGCGCAGACGGCGACTCCCAACGAAAGTTCTCTGCGTACACCGAGGCATACAGCCCCGAACCGGGACGGTCGAGGCGCGGCTCCGGCAACAGTTCCGGAAGCAGCACCTCGCCGCGCACCGAAATGTCGGTGCGCGCGAGAAAGGAATACAGCACCGACTGCAGGCGCTCGCGCAGCACCGAATAAGCCCACTGCTCGAATGCCCGCTCCAGCGCGTACCCGGTCAGGCCGATGAACGCGGCCAGCACCAGGCTCGCCGCCAGCAGCGATCGCGCGGCCAGCGAGAACTGGCGGCGGGTGCTCATCTAGCCGCGCTCACCAGCCAATGCAGCGGAGCATTTGTCCGCAAAGGACGCAAAGAACGCAAAGAACGCAAAGAAGAGCGAAGGCGTCAGACGATCGGTTATCTGAGCTTTCAGCAATACCAATCTCATCTTCGCTCTCTTTGCGTCCTTTGCGGACAAAAACAATGGACGAGGTTGCCGCCCATCCGACGCGCGAGTGTGCCCATCGAATGCGGCGCCCGGAACCGTCGTCCAGGCGCTCAGGACGTACGCGGTATCGAGAAGCGATAACCGCGCCCACGCACGGTCTCGATCGGCTTGAGTTCGCCTTCGGGGTCGAGTTTCTTGCGCAGGCGGCCGATGAACACCTCGATCACATTGCTGTCGCGATCGAAATCCTGCTCGTAGATGTGCTCGGTCAGGTCGCTCTTGGAGACCAGTTCGCCGGCATGCAGGATCAGATATTCGAGCACCTTGTACTCATAGCTGGTGAGGTCCACCGACACGTCGTTGACGGTCACCGACTGCGCCGTGGTGTCGAGCTTGACCGGCCCGCATTCGAGCAGCGGCTTGCTCCAACCCGCGCTGCGACGCACCAGCGCGTTCATGCGCGCCAGCAGTTCCTCGATGTGGAAGGGCTTGACCAGATAGTCGTCGGCACCGCACTTGAGGCCTTCGACCTTGTCCTCCCAACTGCCACGCGCAGTGAGGATCAGGATCGGGTAACGACGGCCGGACTCGCGCAGGCGCTTGACCACTTCCAGGCCCGGCAACTTGGGCAGGCCCAGGTCGACGATGGCGACATCGAAAGGCACCTCGCGCCCCATGTACACCGCCTCGTCTCCATCGGCGGCGGTATCGACCGCAAATCCTTCGCGCTGCAAGCGCGCCGCCAGCGTTTCGCGCAGCGGCGCTTCGTCTTCTACCAACAGGACTCGCATGGAAAACTCCTTTGCAGTGCTCAGGCTGGAATCTGGAAGATGCGGACGCGACCATCGGGCATCAACACCTTGATGCGATAGACCACGGTTCCGCGCGTGCGAATGGTATCTGCCGACAGCACCTTGCCGCGGGTCTCACGCTCGACCTGTTCGATGGCCTCTTTCATCGTTGCCGCCGCCACCGGCAAGCCGGCCAGCAACGACAACCATGCGATCAAGGCGAACCTGACAATCGACAGCATGCGGACTTGGTCCTGGCGAATCCTGCGCATCATAGTCGGCGCACGGACAACTCTGAACAGTTCCTGCAACAGTTCAAGACGGCGCCCGGCGTCGAGCCAACGTACTCGCATCCTTGCAGGCCTTTCTCTAGCCTAACCTGAACGAACCCGTCGCATTCACCCCATGACCCTCGAGTTTTCGCTGCGCTGCGCCGCCAGTCACGAAGCGCCGATGCTGTCGGCGCTGATGACAGAGACCTTCCTCGCCGCCTATGGCGACGTTGCGCCCGCCGACAGCCTGCAGCGCCATATCGAACGCAGCTACGCGGCGCCGCTGATCGGCGACCTGATTCACCACAACCGCATCGAGGTCTGGGTACTTCAAGGCATCGACCGCGACACGGCAACGCGGGTGGAAGCCGGCTACCTGCAACTCGGATTCGACGTGCCGCCGCCACCTCCGCTGGCGCATCGGCGCACGCTGGAGGTACAGCGCTGTTACATGCGTCCCGAGTTCATCGGCGCCGGCGGCGCAAGCCATCTGATCCACAAAGCGCAATTGCGCGCCACCGAATTGCAGCGCGAGGCGCTGCACTTGTCGGTCTATCAACTGGCACCACGCGCCGTGCGCTTCTACGAAAAACATGGCTTCCGCCGTGCCGCCGCGATCAAGTTTCGCATCGACGCGGTCGAATTCGACGACTGGCTGATGGTCTGGGAAGCTCAGTAGCGCAGCACCCGCTTCGGCTTCCACGGCAGCACACCGCGCCAGTACTGGATCATGACGAAGCCGGTCGCCAGACCGCCAAGATGCGCAAAGTGGGCCACACCGCCACCGCGGGTGAACACGCCCATGTAGATTTCGATGCACGCGAACACGATCACCAGCGTGCGCGCCTTCATGGGAATTGGCGGAAACAGCGGCATCACGATGCGATTGGGAAACATCATGCCGAAACCCAGCAACACGCCATAAACGCCGCCGGAAATGCCAACCGTCGGATAGGGTTCACCGCCCAGGCTGGCGACGAACAGCTGGGCCACCCCGGCGCCCGCGATTGCGATCAACACGAAGCGCAGGTAGGGGCCCGGGCCCCAGAAGCGTTCGAGGTCGCTGCCGAACATCCACAGCGCGAAGCCGTTGAACAGCAGGTGCGGCGGGCTGCCGTGCAGAAACCCGTAAGTCAGCAACTGCCAGGGCTGAAACGTCGGCCAGCCACCCGCCTCCAGCGGCAATTCGCTGTTGCCCAGCGGCCACAACGCCAGATGGATCATCAGCCAGGCGTCGCCGTCGGCCAACTGCAGCGCGTAGAGCGCACCGCAGATGATCAGTAGTGTCCGGGTGATCAGAGGTACGGGCATCGCAATTCCAGGTCCACAAGTCGCGGGTTGGTGTCGCAGTTGGCCGAAGCGCCACGCCGTCGCAGCGCGCTACAGCACACGGCGCAGAGCGCGCAGCGCAGGCTCAAGGCTCGAAAATTCTGCCCCACAACTGTGCGTCCAGCGTGGTCGCAGGCGCCGGGCGTCCGCGGACGCGGCCAGTCTCGGCCACCTGGCAGCCTTCCGCCAGCAGCAGCGCGCGCTGGCGCGCAAAGTCTGCCGAGTCGGGCGCGAAGGCGATGCATCCGCCGGCCCGCAGCACACGATGCCAGGGCAAGCCACTGTCATCCGGCAATTGCGACAGCACGCGTGCCACCAGGCGCGCACGTCGCGGCAATCCGGCGCGCTCGGCAACCTCGCCATAGCTGATCACGGTGCCATGGGGAATGGCGGCAATCACGCCGAGGATCGCTGCGCGTGCAGCATCGATGGTCATTGGCGCACGATCCACGACAGTTCGGCCAAGACTGTTAGCATCCGCAGTGACGATATCGGCAAGAGCGCGCTTCCGTGCACAATTTTGAAGACATCCGTTCGCACCTTGCGAGCCGACAGAAACTCACGCAGAACCAGCCGTTCATCATCAGTTTCGACCTCGATCTGCCGGGTGGGCGCGTGCAGAGTCTATTCCTGGCCGACATTGAAACCGAAGACCGACGCCATCTCCTGCGAATTTCGACGCCGGTGGCGCCGCTGACCAGGCTTACCGCCGAAAAGTGCCTGCGATTCAACTGGGCACAGCGCGTGGGCTTTCTCGCGGTGGACGACCTCGACGGCGTGGCTTACGTACATCTGTGCGAAAACCGCGGTTATGGCACGCTGACGACCCGCGAGCTCGATCGCGTGCTCGGCGAACTGGGCCAACTGGCCGATGGCCTGGAATCGCTGGTCTCGCAGGGCGAGGATCGAATGTAGAAAGCGGGGACTCCGCTTCCATGCGAGGCGGCACGCTGTGCTTTAATGCATTTCCGATCCGAGACGCCACTCCGCGCCACTGATCCATGTATCTGGAACTCCTGCTGCTGTTGGGCCTGGTTCTGCTCAACGGCTTTTTTGCGCTCAGCGAGATGGCGATTGTCACCTCGCGCAAGGGCCGCCTGAAACAGCAAGCCGAACATAGCCGCGCTGCGCGCGCGGCCTTGGCCTTGTCCGATCACCCGGAGAATTTCCTGTCGGCGGTGCAGATCGGCATCACGCTGGTCGGCATTCTCACCGGCGTATTCAGTGGCGCTGCCATTGGTGGCCACATCTCGCGCGCGCTCGACAACTTCGCGCCGCTGGCCAAGTACGCCGAACCCCTGGGGTTGGGCATCGCAGTGGTCGGCATCACCATCTTCAGCATCATCCTCGGCGAGCTGATGCCCAAGCGCCTGGCGCTGCTCGCTCCGGAAAGGATCGCAGTCATCGTCGGTCTGCCGATGCTGATCTTCAGCCGCATCACCCACCCTTTCGTGGTCGTACTGGCGGTGACAACACGCACCTGCCTGCGCCTGCTCGGCGCGCGCGAAGACAATGCGTCGAAAGTGACGGACGAAGAAATCCGCCTGCTGGTGAACGAAAGCGCCGAGCAGGGCCAGATCGAGGACATCGAGCGCAGCATGATCAACCGCGCGCTGCGCCTGTCGGATCGCACCGCCGAGAGCCTGATGACGCCGCGCAACCGCATAGCCTGGCTGGATGCCGAGGGCAGCCTGGCGGAGAATCTAGCCGTGATGCGCACCACGCCGTTCTCCGGTTATCCCGTCATGCGCGGCAGCGACAAGGAAGTTCTGGGCATTCTGCCGGTAAAGACATTGATCGACCGCATCGGCGCAGGCGGTCAGTTCGACCTGTTCAAACGCTTGCAGCCGCCGCTGTATGTGCCCGAGTCGACGCGGGCATTGAACCTGCTGAACGAATTTCGCGAAGGCGAATCGCGCATCGCGCTGGTGGTCGACGAATACGGCGATCTGCAGGGCCTGGTGACGCAGAACGACGTGCTTGCCGCGATACTCGGCGCCGCCGTGCATCAGGGCGCCGCCGACAACGACGACGCCAAGATCGTGCGTCGCAGCGACGGCAGTTACCTGCTCGATGGTGCACTCAAGATCGAAGACCTGCGCGACCTGCTTGAACTCGGGGCATTGCCAGGCGAAGAAGACCACGAGTACCAGACGCTGGCGGGCATGTTGATCGCCATGCTCGGGCATATTCCGCGGGTTGCAGAAAGCTATGAATTCGGCGGTTACCGCTTCGAGGTTGTCGACCTCGACGGCGCACGCGTCGACAAGGTGCTGGTGCAATTGATCGACAAGGCATCCGCGGAGCTGGCGTAGTCGCGCCTGTAGAGCGGAGCTTGCTCCGCTGCTCTTCCAAAACGCCAAGCCGAGCAAGCTCGGCTCTACCAGAGCACGGGCCGTCGCCCCTGTAGAGCGGAGCTTGCTCCGCTGCTTCTCCGAAATGCCAAGCCGAGCAAGCTCGGCTCTACCCGAGCACGGCCGTCGCCCCTGTAGATCCTCCGTTCGCCGTCAAGCAGTTTTCGGCGTTGGTTGAGGTATCCATGC
>CALEZI010000037.1 GCA_937928755.1 uncultured Rhodanobacteraceae bacterium
GGATTGCCGCGTCGCTTCGCTCCTCGCAATGACGACTTGTTCAGAGGTTCCCTAATTGGAAGGGAGCACGAGTGCGGATCCCTCACTCAAACCCATTGGCGAAGATCCCATCGCCACTTGGCCCGATGAATTGACCGAATGAGACGGGAAACTGACCTACCGGCACAGAAGTGAGAAGCGTGTTGCCGGCGGTTTCGATGACATCCACGCGATCCGAATTATTGGCGACCACGTAAACGCGGCTGCCGTCAGGGTGCACGCTTATGCCGTAGGGCACGGCTCCAACGGCTGGCGAGGCGACGACCGTGTTGGTTTCGGTATTGATCACCGAAAGCGTCCCGCCAGTGTTGCCCAGGTAGAGCCGGGTTCCTGAAGCGTTGATGGCCAGGCCAAGTGGGGAGCCGAGGACCGTGATCGAGGTGGCGCTCAAGGTGTTTGTCGTGGCATCGATAAGCAAGACACCGCTCGTCAGTCCCTGCCGCGCTGCATATACGGTGTTGCCGTCGGGATGCACGACGATTCCTTGCGGCAGTCCATTGACCGGGATCGTGGCAATGACGGTATTGGTAGAGGTGTCGATTACCGATACCGACTGCCCAAGGCTGTTGGTGACGTACACGCGGGTGTCGGCAGGATTCAGCACGACGCCGAACGGCCCGTCGCCGACCGCGATCGGACTGCCCATCACCGAATTGGTGGTGAGATCGAGGATGCTTACCGAATCAAGCGAACGGTTCGCGACATAACCGCGGGTGCCTGATGAGTTGACCGCGATTCCTTCCGCGTCTGATGCGCCGCTCAATGGAATCACAGCGATCCGGGTGTTGGACGAGGTATCGATGACGGAGACCTGGCGCCCGTTGCCTTGAACCCGCCCCACCGTGTAGACCCGCGTACCGGCGCGGTTGACGGCAATCCCGGTCGTGTTTTCTCCGGCGAAAATCGGACTGCCGACGACCTGATTGCTGGCCAGGTCGATGACCCTTACGTGTCCGTTGAAAGTGTTCGACGTGATGTACGCAAACGGCGCGGCTGCTACCTCACACGTGCATCCCAAGCTGGCAACAAAGAGCGTCAAGCGAGAAAGTGAAGTTTGCACCGCAACCCCCTCCCAATGAGCGACGAACCTTCATATTACCAATCCGGTGGTTGTACGATTTCTTTATTCGCCCCACTGACGCCTGCGCTCGCAGCACGCTCACTCGAACCCGTCGGCGAACCATGGCGCCACCACGCGTACAGAGCCGAGCATGCCCTGGGCGAAATGGAAGTCGCAGTAGTAGGGGTACTCGCCGGCCTGGTCGAACACGACCTGTCGCTCGTCGCCGCTGGTGATCGAACCGATCGGGCTGCTCGGGTCGAAGGTTGCGCTACCGCCGCTGACGCTGCCGGCGAACAGCGGATGGTTGCCGAAGCTCGGCAATGCGCGGAACAACACGCGGGCGCCTGCGCTGACGGTCACGCAGCGCGGCCGGTAGAGGAAGGGATTGCCCGGCTGGTCGTTGGCGATGACCACGTCGTCGCGACCGCGACGGTCGACGAAATCGCCCGGCAGGCAATTGTTGAGTGCGCTGGCAACCGTGCACTGGGCCGCCAGCACTGCCGCTGCGCTCCACCGACGCACGCTCAAACGGCCGCCATGAAGCCGAGGTTCGGCGAGTTGAATCGCGACAGGTTGGGAAACACCAGCGCACGGTCGCTGTCGCTCAAACCGTACCAGGTCGCCAGCGTCGCCGCATATTGATCCACCGCCAGGGTCGGGATGATCTGTCCCCAATCGGCATCGTCCGGGCCGCCGACCGTGAGGTTCGGCATCTGCCCGACGATACGCCCGCCCTGGACTGCATCGCCAACGACGAAGTGGTGCGAGCCCCAGCCATGATCGGTGCCGTCGCCGTTGATGGTCAGTGTGCGACCGAAGTCGGAGGCGGTGAATGCGGTCACCTGACTACCCACGCCGAGGCTGCCCATGGCGGCGTAAAACGCGCTCATCGATGCCGACAGGTCGCTCAACAATCCGGGGTGATCGGCCAATTGGGCGGCGTGGGTATCGTAGCCGCCCTGGGCGACGAAAAAGATCTGGCGATTCATCTGCAGCGCGTCGCGGCTGCTGATCAGCCGCGCCACCATGCGCAACTGGCGGCCGAGCGAGCTGTCGGGGAAGGTGACCGTCAGTGGCGGCGCGCCGGACAATGCGGCGTTGACCATGGTTTCGTTGTCCATCGCACGGCGTACCCGGTTGGCGTACTCGCGTTGCATGGCGTGGCTGTAACTGGCATCGCGCAGCGCCTCGAACACGGCACGCCGCGGTGCGTTCCAGGGCTCCTGGTTGACGAAATAGATGCCGTCGACGCCGTCCTGGCCAACGAAATACGGCACGATCGAGTTGCCCGACTGGAACACGTTTTCGCCGTCGATGGAGATGTTCATCGACAGTTGCTGGTTGGGATTGCTGGAAAAGAACAGATCGGCGAGGCGCCCACCCCAGCCGCGGCGGTCGGCAGCCTCTGCGGTCGGCATCTGCCACAGCACCTGCTGGTCGCTGTGCGAGAACAGTTGCGCCGGCACCGGTACCGATCCAGCCTGGTACTGCGCCTTGGTGATCGGATACTGCAGCGGGCCGACATTGGCAAGGATCGCCGCTTTGCCAGTGTTGAACAGCGACTGCAGCCCCTGCATGCCCGGATGCAGCCCGTAGCTGCCGCCGCCAGACGGTGGCACCGAGGGCGACAACTGCAGCAGGTTGGCTTGTGGCAACGCCAGTCCGCTGCGCGAGGTGCTGTAAGTGGCGTAGCCGGCCGCGTCGCGCGGCACCAGCATGTTCAGCGCATCGTTGCCGCCGTACTGGAATACGCAGACCAGCGCGCGATAGTCGTCGCCGAGCAGCCGTCGGCTGCTGCGGGTGGCGGCCTGCGCCAGCGACAACTTGCCGGCCAGCGCGGTGAACAGCGCGCTCGATGCGCTGGCGCACAGCATGTGTTTCAGAGCCTGACGTCGATTCATGAGGGTCATCGCTCGATTGCGTATTCGGGTGAGGACTGAATCAGCCAGACCGTGTCCATGATGCGTTCGCGCCCTTGGTCGCCGCTCGGATTCAAGGTGCTGATGTGGTTGACCAGCAGCGTGTACATCGATGGCGACATCGTGCGATTCATCAGCAGCAGGTCGAAGGCGTCGACCAGCGCAGCCGGACGCATCGCCAACCCCTGCCACGGCGCGAGATCGACGACGATGTCCTCCGGGCCCTGCCAGTCGTTGCCGCGCCAGTTCCAGTAAACGCGCGCACCCAATTGGTTGAGGGTGCTGGCAATCAACGGGTCGGTGGCGATCTGGAATTCGGGAGCGTCGAGCCCCAGCGTCGACAACTCGCCGGCAGGCCGGAAATCGGGCAGGAAGAAGTTGAACACGGTCGGCGCGCGCAGTGCCGCCTGCCCGAGGTTGAACTCGGCATTCCATTCCTGGTAGCGGTTGTTGTCGGCACGCGCATTGAGCACGCGCCAGACATGGGTCTGGCGCAGCAGCGGTTCGCGCAGCTTGCCGCGGTTGCTGGCCAGCGTCGGCAAGCTGCGCGCCTCGCTGTCCATCAGGATGCCGCGCACGACGGCGCGCAGGTCTCCGCGCACACCCTGTCCGTTGTTGTTGAACAGCGTGGCGATACGTCCCACGTAGGCCGGCGACGGGTTGCTCGACACCAATCGCTGGATCAGGCGTCGGGCGATGAAGGGTCCGACATTCGGATGACGAAAGACATTGTCGAGCGCCTGTTCCAGGTTCGGGCCTGCCGCGCCGCCGGCTGGCAGCACTCCGCCCGGCAAGGCGACGCCGCTGTAGTTCAGCAAGGTCTTGGAATCTTCACTGGCGTGGTACTGCTCCCATTCCTGCATCGGCAACAACCAGCCGATGCCGGTGTTGCCTTGCGGCCCCGACGGACACCACTCCCATTCCCACCACTGTCCGCCATCGGTGCGCGGGCAGTTGGCCCAGTTCCAGCCGGTGAACACGTGGGCAAAACCGCGGATGGTCTGCTGGTCGTAGGTCGCCACCGGCAGGCCCGACTGGGTGATCTGCGTGCCGTCGTTGTTGAGCCGCACCAGGCCAATCGAGAACAGTTGCATGATCTCGCGCGCGTAGTTCTCGTCGGGTCGGATGTTGTTGGCAAGATCCGGCTTGCGATTCTTGAACATCGACAGGTAATGGCCCATCACCGGGTGCAGGGTGACTTCTTCCAGCAATTCGCGGTAACTGCCGAAAGCGCGTTGCAGCAGCACGTCGTAGTAATGCGCCATGCCGAAGGGTTGGCCCTCGATCGCGCCGGAGCGGTCGGAAACCACCAGGATTTCGCTCAATGCGAAGGCCACGCGCTGGCGCAACTGATCCGGAGCACGCATCGCGCGATCCCACCAGGCTTCCTGGCGCGCATTCTGGTAGACATTCAAGCCTTGTGCTGCCTGCGCATCGAGGTATGGCTTGTGCAGGCTCGGCGGCAGCGCGAACTGTTCGTCGAGCCAGGCGTTGTAGCCGATCGTGCGCAGGCGGCGGATTTCCGCCAGCGTCGCGCCGAAGGTCGCCTGGGTCAGGAAGCGCGCCGCTTCGGCATCGCTGCGTGGGCCCTCCGGCATCTCGTTGAAGCCGGAGTCGAACAGATGATCGCCGGCGTTCGCGGTGGTGACGGCGAATGCCCAAAAGACCAGCAGCCACAGTCGCACGATCTCTCGGCGCATGAGTCGAACCTTCTGTGTCAGCCGGGTGATGGTTAGCCTAGGTTATCGCAAGCGCAAGGCGTTGTGATCCGAATCGCAGTCCGCGGGTGGGTGCTTCGACGCCACCCCGCAGAATGCCGATGCGCAGCGATGTCCGCTATTCGCTTGCCAGCGCGTTATCGCAAGGATCAGCCCGGATCCGATCATGAGTCGCAACATCGGCAAGACCCACAAGCACCCGCAGTCGGCCGCCGTGGTCAAGATCACGCCGGCCGATATCGACCGTGTGCGCCAGCATGGCCGCGCGGCGATCGATTATTACCGTCACTTCGGGCTGGCCGAGGCGCGCTCGCGAGCGCTGAGCCTGGTTCTGTCTGGCGGCATTCCGGTCATCGGCCTGCTGTTTCTTGGCTGGTCGCCCGCGGCCATGGTGATCTTCATGTTGATCGATGCATGGATCACGGTGGTCAGCGACTGGCTGCGACTCGGCCTTGCGGCGCCGTGGTTGCGCGCCAGTCATGCCCGCGATCACCTCGCCGGCGAAATGGTCGGTATCGTCGACGGGCTCGAAGACGGCAGCAACATGCGTGGAGCGCGTGGCAACGCGCCGGGTCCCGAGGTCATCGTTTTCTTCGGCAGCATCTGCAGCGTGTTCATGATTCCGCTGGCCGGCGCGTCGCTGGAGCAGGTCGGGTTGGCATCGGTACGTCAGGTACTCGAAGAGCCGTATTTTCTGTGGCTGGTCGTTGGCGACGGCGTGCTGCGCCTGTTCGGTGCGTTGTCCTCGGTGTGGATGGCGCGGCGACAGGCGCCGGGTGAGTCCATGCTGTTCGCCGAATCCGGTGGCGTGGCCGTGCTGCAGGTCTGTCTGCTGGCATTGGTGTGGCTGCCGCTCAACTGGGGCCATCCCGGCTTGCTGGTGATGTTCGCGCTGTTGTACCTCGGACGGATCGGCTTCGGCCTGTTCGCGCTGTGGTGGATGCCGCGCGCCGTCGCCGCGCTGGAGCGACGTCTCACCAGCGGCGATTTTTCCGTGCGATCGACGTAGCGCGCCGTGTACGCCGCCCGCGACGTATGCTTCGCTCTCACCAAACATGACGCAAGTATTTGAAAGAAGAGATTTTTCCGCAAAGGACGCAAAGAGCGCAAAGGAAAGCAAAGTCAGCCGAACATCAACACCCTGGTACTTGGCCTTCTTTGTGTCCTTTGTGACCTTTGCGGACAAAAAAGCAGTCCTCATGGTCGCCGCCAGTTTGATGCGCGAACAAGCGCACCACAGGGGCGACCGGGACTCTAACCGAGCATGCCGTAAAGCATTGATTTTACTGTGGGAGCGGATTTATTCCGCGAGCGCTGTCGCGGGATAAACCCGCTCCCACAGGTTCGATGCGCGAACAAGCGCACCGACAGAGGCGACCAGCACTCTCACCAAACATAACGCAAGTATCTGAAAGAAGGCCTTTTCCGCAAAGGACGCAAATGAAAGCAAAGCCAGCAGAACATCAACACCTTGATACTTGGCTCTCTTTGCGTCCTTTGCGGACAAAAAAGCAGTCCTCATGGTCGCCGCGAGTTTGATGCGCGAATAAGCTCACCACAGGGGCGACCGGGACTCTTACCGAGCATGCCGTAAAGCATTGATTTTACTGTGGGAGCGGATTTATTCCGCGAGCGCTGTCGCGGGATAAACCCGCTCCCACAGGTTCGATGCGCGAACAAGCGCACCGACAGAGGCGACCAGCACTCTCACCAAACATAACGCAAGTATCTGAAAGAAGGCCTTTTCCGCAAAGGACGCAAAGGACGCAAAGAACGCAAAGAACGCAAAGGAAAGCAAAGCCAGCAGAACATCAACACCTTGATACTTGGCTCTCTTTGCGTTCTTTGCGTCCTTTGCGGACAAAAACCGACTCCGAGGTCGCTGATGCTCACCGAACATGCCGCAAGGCATTGATTTTACAGTGGGGCCGAATTTGCTCCGCGAGAGCTGTCGCGGGATGAACCCGCTCCCACAGGTTCGATGCGCGAATGAGCGCACCGACTTGGACTGCTATTGCGCCTTCGGCGGCAGTGGTCCGAATACCGGCCCGGCTTGCGCGGCGAGCCAGGCCATTGCGGCGTAGGCGGCGACGTTGTGGTCGAGGTCGGTTGCGTCGATCTTGTCGAGCGTGTCGGCGGCGGTGTGGTGGTAATCGAAATAGTTCGTCCCGTCCTGATTGAGGGCGAGGATCGGCATGCCGAAATCGCGCATCGCGGAGAAATCTGCGCCGCCGCTGGCCAGGTTGTCGCCACGCTCGATGCCGAGCGGCGCCAGCACACTGTGGATCTGGTCGACTACCGGCAAGGCCGATTCGGCCACTCGCGAGGACAGCCGCCAGATGCGGCCACTGCCGAAGTCCGATTCGGCGCCGAGCACGTGCTGGGCGAGTCGATCCTTGTGCGTCTGGGCGTAGTGCTTGCCACCGTAGATGCCCTGTTCTTCGTTGGCGAAGGCGATCACGCGGATGGTGCGCTTCGGCGGCGTGGCCAGGCGCCCGATCATGGCGCCCGCACTCATGGTGATGGCAATGCCGGCGCCGTTGTCGATGGCGCCGGTGCCGAGATCCCAGGAATCCAGGTGACCGCCGATGGCCACGACTTCGTCCGGAAACTCATGACCGGGAATCTCGCCAATGACATTCGCGGAGGTGTATTCGCCCTTGCGCTGGCGACTGCCGAGTTCCAGCTTGACCAGCACCGGCTTGCCGCTCGCCAATGCCGCTTCCAGGCCGTCGGCATCGGCGCTCGCCAGCGCGGCCGCCGGAATGCGCGTCAGCATGTTGTCGTAGCGCATGGTGCCGGTGTGCGGCGTGCGCGAGCTCTCGTCGGTGCCCACCGAGCGGATCAGCACGGCAACGGCGCCGGCGCGGGCCGCGTACACCGCGCCCTGCACACGTGCGATCACGGCCACGCCGTAACCGCTACCGTCGCGTGCGCGTTGCATGCGGTTGGCGACGTAGGCGATCTTGCCATCGAGCGAGCCCGGCCCGGCGGCTTGCAACTCGGCGGCATCCTCGAAGCGCACGATCTCGCCGCGTACGCCACCTTCCGCCGTGCCGATGCTGCCGCCGAGTGCGGCGATGGTCAGCGGCTGCGGCGTGGGCGACAGAATGCCGGCACTTTCGAAACCGCGCTCCCAAACCGGAAAGCTCACCGGTTGCAGGTAGACGCGCGGGTAACCGAGTTGCTTGAACTTGGCGACCGCCCAGGCCACGCCCTTGGCGTCGTTGGCGCTGCCGGCCATGCGATGACCGACTTCGGTGGTCAGCGACTCGACCACCGCGTAGGCGCCCGATCCCTTGAGCGCGTCGTCGCGCAAGGTTCTGGCGGTGGCGAGATCAGAATCGGTCAGTGGAGCGGCGACAGCGCCGCTGCAGCACAGCAGGAGCAGACTACGGATCAGCACGGTTCGCTCGGTTCTCGGCGGTCGGGTCGGCGAGGCTAACCCGTCACAGGCCCGGTCAGGCCAGATACGCCGTCAAGACTCGTAAAGGATCGCGTCCGCTGCGCATTTCACGACCCACCCCGGCTCAAAGGCTCTGCTGCAGTTCCCGCGCCTCTTGCGCCAGCTTGAACTCTGGATCAGCCTCCTTCCAGGCGTCCAGCGCGCGCGCCAGATCAGCCTTGGCCTGGTCGTCGGAGCCGGCGACGAGCAGCGCGCGGGCATTCAGCAGCAACAGTTCCGGGTCCCCCGGGGCCGCGCGCATGCGCGCGTCGAGCCATTGTCGAGCGGCGGCGACATCCGCTCGGCCGAGCGCGTGCCTGATCGCCACGAGCTCCAGGTACCTGAGGTTGTCCTCCGTTTGCGACCTGGTGCGGACCAGTCGCGCCAGATCGTCCACGATGGCTCTGGCTTCGGCAACGGTGATTTCCTCTTGCTTGTCCCAGAAGCGGGCGAGGGCCCGCCAATGCGCCATGGCGCGCTCGGAACTCGACTGCCCCATCGCCGCATACCACGCGATCATCGCGTCGTGGGCGGCGCGCAGGCGTTTGCCATCCTGCATGGCGACGGCGATGACTCCCTCGCGCAGACTGGCGAAGTAGGGCTCGAGGTGCGCTTCCTCGATCTCGGGCCCGCTGTTGACCCATGACTGTGCTCCGGCCTCGCCGTGCAACTGGTATTTCAGCCCGACGTGGTACAGATAGAGCATGGCCCGCGCCGTGGGATTCTCCTGCGGTTGGCGCAACGCGTTCGATTCGTCGATCAGGGGCTCGGCGGCGCGCAGTCTCCCCAGCCGCGTGAGCAGGTTGATGCGGGTCTGCAGCCAGCCACGTCGCTGTTCCGGGTGCGCACGGGTGCGCTCGTCGAGCGCATCCATTTGCTGCAGCGCGCCGCTCCAGTCGCCGCGATCGAAACTCAGGCGCGTGTGTTGCAGCAAGCCCGAGACCAGATCCGGCCGCAGCACGTTGGCGATTTCCAGTTGCTCGGCAGCGGCGTCCAATTCGCCGCGTGCCTGAAGGATTTCAGCCAATTGCGTACGCGTGGCGAAATTGGTGTCGTCGAGTTCGACCGCGGTGTGCGCCAACTGCAGCGCATCATCCAGATGGCCGCGCTGCTTGAAATTCATCGACAACTGCGTGATCTCCGACGCGGAACCGGAAGACAGCGCCAGCTCGCGCAGTTGCTGCAGTGCCTGCACATCGTCGGGATCGTCTTGCAGCACGCTGTTGGCCAGTCCATAGCGCGGGGAGCGGTCCCACGGCATTGCGCGCGACCACGCTTCGAGCACCCGGCGCAGGCCGATTTGATCGCCACGCATGCGCGCCACGAACGCCTGGATGGTAAAACGGTAGGACGGCGGCAGCACCTCGGCGCGTGGCAGGATGCGCTCGAACTCGCCGGTGGTCTTGCTTTGTGGCTGCGTCGTGCCGCGCATCATCAGATGGTAATAGGCGGCAATGACGAAGGTAGGATCGGCCAGTTCGGCTGCGGCAAAGGCCCGCGTTGCGGCGACGGTATCGCCGCCGAGGGTGCGCGCCAGCTGGCCTTCGACAAAGTTCTGCAGCGCAGGCAACGACTCGGAGGTGATGCCCTTGAGCGCCGGATCGTTGCCCTCGGTGAACGGTTTCTCCGGCGCCAGCTCGCGGCGAACCAGCGCCGCCAATTGATCGACAGCGTCCCAGGCGTCGACCGCGGTGAGCACGAACGGGCCGAGCGCCTGGTCCGGCTGCAATCGATGCAACTCGACAGTGAGTTCAAGTCTGCCGTCCCGCCGCGCGAGCGAGCCGGTCGCCAGCGCGCGGTAGCCGTTGGCGATGGCAGCACGTCGGCGCACCGCGAGCGGTGCCGAATCGAGATCCTTGGCGCCCATGCGCTTGACGATGGCTTGCAGTCCTTCGGCACCACTCGTCGTCGCCGCCTTGGCGACAAAGCGGGGATCGAATTCGAGGTCGTATTCGGCCAATAGCGGAAGGCCGTGGCTGAGCCAGACATCGTCACCGCTGGCCTGGACGGCGAACGGAAAGATCACGACATGGCTGAGCTGTTCGTGCAGGCTCGCTGGTGCAGGCCTCGGCGTTTTCGCCGCCGTTGGCGTCTGCGCCGTATCGGCGGGCAGACTGGCGTTGCGCAGGTACAGGCCACCCAACGCAAATACCAGGGCGCCGCCGATCAGCGCCAGGTCGCGACGGTTGTAGCGCGCTGCGCCCGGCGCGCCGATCTTCCAGATCAGGAACAGGGCCAGCGGCAGGAACAGGCCGATGGCGACGAAACTGAGGTCGATCAGACGGTCCGGCCAGCCATAACGCGACACCAGGAAGTCGGTCAGCTCGACCAGCGCCCAGCCGAGGCCGAAATAGCCCGCCGTCAGCGGCAATACGCGCCGCTGCTGCAATTGGTGCCAGAAGCTGCTCTCGCCGGACACGTTGGTCTTCCCTGCACACGAAGGCGCGCGATGTTACATACCGTTGCTTGAGCTGTGCAGTCGGCCGGGACTGGGCCATACCCAGCGGGTTCAGCGCCGCGGACCGGTTCGGTGTAGCGCGTCTCGTGCTGGCACAGTCGTTTGCCTGGTCTAGGGAACCTCAGAACGAGTCGTCATTGCGAGAGACCTGCTTCGCTTCGAAGCTGCACACAACCCATGAACCTCGTCATTGCGAGGAGCGTAGCGACGAAGCAATCCAGTGACCCTTCTTTGCTCTGATTCCGCGGTCGGAAAACCAAGCAGTGTCACTGGATTGCTTCGCTGCGCTCGCAATGACGAATCAACGACTTGCGATTTGGGTTCATGGAGAGGAGCGAAGCGACGCGGCAATCCAGAAATGCTCTGAAAATCATATGCCTGGATTGCTTCGCTGCGCTCGCAATGACGAGTCGCGCGACTTGTTCAGAGGGTCCCTGGGAGGGAAACTGCGCGATCAACAGAGGTTTTCTGGATAATCGAGGATCGATTCGCGGAGTGAAATCGATGCGCATGACGCTGAGTCAATCGCGACTGGATGAGGCGGTCGCCGCCGGTGTGCTCGACGCTGAGCGTGCGGACGCGCTGTGGGCGTTCCTGAGCCGATCGCAAGGCGAACACGAAACGCCGCGTTTCAAGATGGCGCACCTGTTGTACTACTTCGGCGGGCTGATCGCGATCGGCGCGATCTCGATCTTCATCACCATTGCCTGGGACGCGATGGGCGCCTGGCCGCTGCTGGTGCTCGGCATCGGCGTGATGTTGCTGGCTTACGCGCTGACGCGGCGTTTCGTCGAGATCGAGCGCCAGCCGATTGCCGCCGGCACCATGGCCGCACTGCTGATCGCCGCAGTGCCGATGGTGGTGTTCGCGACGCAGCACGTGCTGGGATTCTGGAGCGGCGAGCAGAGCTATCGCGACTACCACTACTGGATCGACTGGCGCTGGCTGCTGATGGAACTGGCGACGCTCGCCGCAGGCGCGGTGGTGCTGTGGCGCTTCCGGCTGCCGTTCGCGATGCTGCCGATCGCAGTGACGCTGTGGTACATGTCGATGGACTTTGCCAGCTATCTGGCGCAGGACCACGACGGCTGGTCCAGCGATGCGGGCTGGAAACTGCGTGCGACCATCTCGATGCTGTTTGGCCTGGGCGTGATCGGCATCGCCATGTGGATCGAACTGCGCCAGCACGCATTGGTTTCAGATCGCCTGGACCGGCGCGATTTCGCGTTCTGGCTGTATGTGGTCGGCGTGCTCACCTTCTGGGGCGGGCTGACCTCGCAGGATTCCGGGTCCGAGTTCGGCAAGCTGATCTACTGTGCGATCAACGTCGGGATGATTCTGGTTGGCGCGGCGCTCGCGAGGCGCGTTTTCACGGTGTTCGGGGCATTCGGCGTGATCGGCTATCTCGGCCACCTGAGCTACAGCGTATTCCAGGACAGCCTGATCTTCACCGGCGTGCTTGGCGCGATGGGCATCGGCATCGTCTTCGTTGGCATCTGGTGGAACAAACGCGAAGCGGCGCTGCACGCGGCCTTGTCGCAGTGGTTGCCGGCGGCGCTCAGACGGGCGATCGAGGCGCGGGAAGGGTGAAGCAGTTTCGGTTGTTGGTGTCGGTGTCGGAAATGGCGATATGAGGTAGGTCACGTTGGCCCGCAGGGACTACGTGACGGCTGAGCGAGTCACGTCGCCCGCTCCGCGGCTAACGTGACGGCTGCGCTGTTGCCGGCGGCGTTGCGACGGGCGATCGAGGCGCGGGAAGGGTGAAGCG